>NZ_CP034245.1:2463888-2771874 GCF_003931875.1 Microbacterium sp. 10M-3C3
TCGTCCCGGAACGCCTGCAGCTTCCGGGTGTACGCGGGGATGTCCCCGCGGTTGGCCATCACGTCGTTGATGCGCGTCACGAACTGGTGCGCCCACATGTTGTATCGGTCGATGATCTGGGCACGCCAGCCAGCCTCGAACGGGTACGGCTTACCGGCTTGCTCGCCGCGCTTGTTCATCGTCGCCGCAATGGCGATCATGCTCCCGGCGGTGTGCTCGAGCTGCAGCCACATCGCGACCTCAGCGCTCGCTCCGGTGAGCGCCGCGATCTCCTCCCGTAGCTCAGAGAGAGCTGTGGTGATCGCGGGTGTCTCAACAGAGTCCTCCGTCAGTTCGAGAGCACGGGCATGGTTCAGGATCGACGCCAGATCTGTCATGCCCCGAACGGTAGCCCGGACCCCCGACACAGATTCCCGCGTGCGCGAGGCCGTGCGCCTCGTAAGTGTGCGTTTCGACCTCCCGAGGTCTTCTGACCCTCGCTCGGCAGACTCAGACCACCTGAATGACAGCGAAGCCTGCTGCGCTAGTGACTTCGCCCACAGAGACGCGGTACTCGTAGCGATGCCCAGCCGGCAGGGGCAATCCCCCTGGGATGTTGACCGCGAAGGCCTGGAACAGAGGCGTCCCCTTCGCCAACCCTGGCGGGCGACCAACCTCGAACCCACCCTCCAACCGCAAGGCGGGTTCGCCTGATTCGTCAAAGGATACTGGCTCGCCATCCTCGTCCAGCAGTTCGAGAACGAAAGACCGACGCTCATTAGCTTCGTGCCAGTCGACCTCGAGAATGATGGCGATGCCGTGTGGCGGGAGAGGGCTGCCCACCGTGCTCCAGGCCATCCCGATAGCGCTGAGCTTGCCTCGGTCGTCGACCTGCGCGAAGTCAGCGACGAAGACGCTTACCTTCACGCCAGCGCCAGCGGTGCATTCGTGCGCGGGCGTGCTGCCGGGCGCTTCTGCGGCACGTACCCGAACTGCTCCGTGAAGCTCGAAATGAGAGCCTGGCCACTCGAGGACGCGTCAGCCCACGGCTTCCACCCCTCGATCGAGGTTTCGACGATCGCGTGAGGCGCGTCGTCGAGCTCGAACGCGACGCCTTCCCGGATGTTCACACGGAGGTCATCGATCGAGTCGCCGGCAGCGTAGAAGCCGGGCAGGCTGGGTGAATCAGCCCACCAGGAATCGTCTTCCCGATGAATCGTCATGATGATCTGACGCATGTGGTCACCCTATCCCAAGCAATTCTGCGGCTTCCTCAGCCGACAGGCCGACCTCTTTGGTGAGGATTGTACGCACAAGACCTGGCGCAATCTCTACCCCATCGTGGAACGCAAAGGTGAGGTTCGGAAACCCCCTATCGCTCCGTAGCTTCTTGTGTGAGCCCTTCTGAGCGTGCACGCGGTAGCCAAACTCCCGCTCCAGAAGGCGCTGAAGATCCTGCGCCCTCATCGATGGGAACGTCGGCATGCGTGCGATTGTTCCACAACGACGAAACAGCCCCCGACCGCAGCCCAAGATGCAGTCGGGGGCCGTCGTGTTGGAGGGGTCAGGTGTCTCGCGACTCTGCGTTGACCGCTTCCCACACCTCGATCACGACACGAGTCCGCATGATGAAGTCCCCGATGGGGGTGATCGGCTCCATACAATCGGGCACGGGCGTCTGCGCGACCGTGACCTTGGCCGCGATGTCAGCTGCGTTCCCCGCGATCTCCGTCGCGTGCCCCGCCGAACCGGTTTCCGACGAGCATCCGCCGCACCTCATCCGCGGGTGCCGCACCGGGCGTGAGGATCAGCACAGCGAGCGCTCGAGCCTCGCCCTCGGCCTCGGCAGCTTCCTCGTCGACCATGAACAGATCGTCATCCGTGCTCACGGGCGCGACACTTCCTCGCGCCTAGCGGGCCTGCCCGGCCTCGTGGGTAAAGACGAGGGAGCTCGCCTGTGCCTGCACGTACGCATCAAACCGCTCACCTCCGACAACGAGCGACAACCGATCGCCGGCAGCCAGACCGTTCTCCTGCTGAACGATAACTTGCGGCGCCGAGGCCCTCGACATGTACTGCAGTTCGCGGTCGACGTACCCACCGCCCGCGAACCCACGAAGCGGAGGCATCACTCCGCCCTCGTTCATGTACTCCAGCCAGGCCCTGTTACGCGGCTCGGCGACCACACGCCACCGCGTAACGAACTCGCCAGTCCCCAGGGCGTAGACGACGTTGTCGCGCTCCGACGGGGCGCCCGGGATGATCCCAACGCCAGCCCGACTGGCACCTGTCCACTCCGCCGACCCCCGCACGGGTACAGTGATCGTCTTGCCGTCGAACGTCGTGATGAAGCGGCGCAGCGTCGCCTCCGCGCCCGCCGTGTCCGCCACGACCGAAGGTCACGGCTACCTCACGCACCAGCAGGTCGAGGCCCTTGCGAACGCCGCTCCCCCACAACGCGACGCTCGTGCTGTTCCTCGGGAACACCGGTGTCCGCTGGGGCGAAGCGACCGCCCTACGCCTACGGTACGTCGAGACGCAGGGGATCGCGGTCAGACCGCGATCCCTTGTTCCTACTGGTGCCCCCGACAGGAATCGAACCTGCGACCTTTGGTACCGGAAACCAACGCTCTATCCCCTGAGCTACGGAGGCGGACTGAACGAGGCTATCACCGCTCACGTGCGCGCCCCGACGCCGGCCGGGGCGCAACGGCGCGTGCCCGGCGTCAGCGGAACATCATCTTCTCGTACAGGGTCGTTCCGATGACGTGGTCGTCGATGCCCGCGACGTGGATGTCGACGTCGAGGTCGGCGGTGAAGTCGTAGTACTCCGGATGCTGCCCGGCGTGCAGCACCGCCGACACCGGCGAGCGGTGCGGCGCCATGTCGAGCGCCTCGATGAGGCGCGGGTTCGTGGCCGTGAAGCGGATCGTCTCGGCGCCGCGCTCCCACGTCCATTCGAGGCACGACGGGTATCTCTGGTGCCCCGGCCCTTCGACGATGCCGGTCGTCAGCAGCCGCAGCGGCAGCAGGTCGTCGGTGACGAGCCGGTCGCCCTTCGCGAGATAGAACGTGGGGATCTCGAGCTGCCCGAGGCCGAACAGGCCCTTCGTCGTCATCATGACGTAGACGAGCGTGTAGTCGCCGACGTGGGCTCGGCCCCAGTACCAGTGGTCGAGGAAGGCACCCATGACGTGGTTGCCCCAGTTGTGGTCGTGATACGCGGTGCCTCGCACGGTGCTCGTGACGCCGTCCTCCTCGATCGTCGCCGTCGCGGTGCCGTAGGGCACGGGCACGACCCACGCGAGGTAGTGCTTCTTGTGCGCGTCGAAGTAGGTGATGCCGGCGCCGGGGCGCCACGACGGCGCCTGCCGCTCGATGCGCACGTCGGCCCGGAGCCCGTCGACCTCGATGTGCAGATCGTACGCGTCGAGGTCGCCCGACACGGTGTTCGGGCCGATGCGCACGTCGCACCGGTCGGTGGCGGCGGCGAAGTCCGCCGCCGCGAACACCGGTTCGACGTGGCTGCGGGAGCCGTCGGCGTGGCGCCGGATCACGAGCACCGTCGGGGTGAGCGGCCCTCCCGGGTCGGTGTGCGGCTTGTTGGAGAAGGTCACGACGAGGGTCGAGCCGTCCTCGAACTCGCAGTCGAAGTACCACCACTCGAACGTCGAGTCGGCGGCGGATGCGGCGCGGTAGCCGTCCTCCCACACCTCGACCGTGCCCGCCTTCAGGCCGAGCGCGCTCAGGCCCTCCTGCTGCGCGAGGTCGAGCTGGGCTCGCACCTCCGGCGTGTCGGGGATGCGCTGCACAGCCACGGACGACCTCTCGACTCGGCGGATGCTGCCATCATGGCCGAGCGGCCGCGGCGCGCGCGAGAGGCGCGGGCGATCACGGGTGGTTGATCGCCCAGAGCGTCCAGACCGACACGACCTGGAGCACGATGCACCCGATGAGGATGCCGTTGCGTCGCCGCGGCGTGGAGCTGAACCGGTCGTCGCCGAGCAGCGGCGACAGCGGAACCATGAGCCGGAACGTGGAGTTCTGCGGCAGGAAGACCGCGAAGAGGTACAGGCCGTACATGAGCGTGTAGGACACGACGACGAGCCCGAGCCGACGCACCGGCCGCGACCACATGAGCAGCACGAAGCCCACCATGAGCGCGATCACCAGGACGACCCCGAAGACGCCGAGGTGGGTGCCGGCCTGGCGGAACCACGGCGTGAACGGCACGAACGGGTCGTTGCCGACCGCGCCGAGCCACCAGCCGAGCTCGGTGCGGATGTAGGCGTTGGGCACCCCGGTGACCTTCTCGGCGATGACGCTCCACGCACTGCCGGCCGCCGCCGTCACGAGGCCCGAGAACATCAGCCCCAGCACCTGCGCGGGCGGGAACGGATCGGTGCGGCGGCGCAGCATCCGCACGATGAAGATGACGGCGAGCGCGCCGGCCAGCGCGAGCGCGCCGGGCCGCGTGAAGGCGGCGAGTGCGCCGAGCGGTGCGATCCAGACGTACTTGCGGTCGATCGCGAGGATGAGGGCGGCGAAGGTGAGGAAGAGGGCGAGCCCCTCGCTGTAGCCGAGCACGTAGACGAACGACAGCGGCGCGAAGGAGAAGAACGTCGTACCCCACCAGGCCGCGCGGGGATTCGTGACGCGTCGCAGCAGGACGAACAGCATCCACGTCGCGCCGAGGCTCGCGAGGGTCGCGAGCGCGACGGCGACGAACTGGTCGGAGAGCCCCGTGACGTCGTGCACGAAGCGCGTGAGGTAGGGGAAGACCGGCAGGAAGGCCCAGTTGTTGGGGAGGATGTCGCCGAACTGGTTCACCGGCAGGCGGTCGGGATACCCGAACTGCGAGATCGTCAGGTAGCGGTCGGCATCCCACCCGGTGAGCCAGTCGAGGAACGTCTTGACGTGCTGGTCGTCCGACCCGAAACCCCACTTGGCGGCCTTCGAGATGACGTAGAAGCCCCACAGGATCGTGAAGTTGACGGCCCGGGCGACGACCCACAGCGTGAGCACGCTCGTGAAGTCGCGGCGGACGATCGGGACGACGCCGCGCGGGGCGCGGAGCACGTCGGCGAGCCACAGCTGCGCCAGCCGCACGATGCGCGGCGCGCGCGCCGGGCGCAGCGGGAGACGGATGGTCGCCGACCGGTCACTCGGAGCGCTCACTCGGAAACCTTTCGCGGGGCCTGGCTCGCATCGTGTCAGCGGAGGGTTCCCACGAGGTGAACCGCGTGTGACGCGCTGGTGACGTCGAACGCGGCCCGATCAGCGCTGGCGAGCTCGAAACCAATGGTGCACATGCCCGGTGCGCGCTTCGCAGCGTCTTGACAACTCGGCGCGACCGGCATCGGAATCATGGCATAGGGTGCGTGCGTGCCCGGGGCGACGCGAGGCGGACACGGTCGGAGCGCCCGCTCGCACCTCCACCCCGATGTCGCGGAGCCGCGTGATTCCGGGCCTCGCGGGCATGCCTTGGAAGTTCCTATCCGTTTGCCCAGCGATGCTGTTCGATCTCCTGTCCAGGCGCTCCGGACAGCGTGTGGATCACACGAGGAACAGCGGGACGAGCCCCGGGTTGTGCGCGTGGACCAGCACGCCGAACACGACGGCGTCGAAGAGGAGGTGGACGACGACGACGTAGCCGAGCGATTGCGTGCGCAGGAACAGGAACCCCTGGACGAGGGCGAACGGGATCGTCAGCGCCGGGCCCCACGCCTGATAGCTCCCACAGGAACGACACGAACACGATGGTCTGCAGCAGATTCGCCTGCCAGACCGGGAAGTGCCGGCGCAGCAGCGCGAACACGGTGCAGATGAAGAAGAGCTCGTCCCAGATGCCGACCGCGCCGACGCCGACGAACAGGCGCGCGATGAGGTCGGGCGTGTCCACGACCGGCCAGTTCTGGTAGACGCCCGACGTGATGAAGTAGAACGGCAGGATCAGCCACCCGAGCGCGAGGACGGCGACGAGCCACGCCCACTGCCACCGCGCCCAGCGCCCGCCGCCGCGCCACGGGAAGCGGATCGCGCGGTCGCGGTACACCCACCGCGACACGACGTAGGGCACGACGACGGCACCGCCCAGGGCGACCGTGAACCGCAGCATCGCGAGGTTGTCGAGTTCGGCCTTCAGCGGGATCGCGCTGACGATGAGCTGCCCGACCGCGATGAGCGAGAGGTCGCGCAGGAGGCTCGGCGGCTCGTCGTCGGCGTGACGGCGCAGCGCCGCCGCATCCGCCCGCCGGTCGACGAGCAGCGCGCCGACGAGCCCGGCCGCCAGCAGCACCCACCCGAGCCACGGCACGCGCACGACGAAGAACGCCGGCGCTGCGGCGCTCACCAGGAGCGCCGGGATCAGCCCCCACGCGCTCGTGCGGCGGTGCAGCCGCGGTGGCGCCGCGTGCGCGCTCATCCGTCCACGCGCCGGTACGCGAGGTCGCGGATGGCGCGCCCCGCCCGGATGCCCTTGCGCTCGAACGCGGTCATGACCCGGCCCTCGAAGCGGTCGGCCCACTCCCCCGCGAACGCGCGGGCGAACAGCGGCGACGCGTCGAGCACGTCGCGCATCTGCCGGGCGTAGTCCTCCCAGTCCGTCGCGAGGCGCAGCGTGCCGTCCGAGGCGAGGACGCGGGCCGCGAGCGGCGCGAAGTCGGGGGCGACGAGCCGGCGCTTGGTGTGCTTGTTCTTGTGCCACGGGTCGGGGAAGAACACCCACACCTCGGCGGCGGATGCGGCGGGCAGCAGGTGCTCGAGCACCTCGGGGGCGTTGGCCTCGACGAGCCGCAGGTTCTGCACCCCCGCACGGTCGGCGTCGAGCATCGTGCGGGCCAGGCCCGCCTTGAAGACCTCGACGGCGAGGAAGTCGCGGTCGGGGGTCGTGCTGGCCGCGTGCACGATCGCGTGCCCCTGCCCCGAGCCGATCTCCACGACGAGCGGGGCGCGGCGCCCCCACACGACGGCCGGATCGATCGTGGAGCCCGGGAGCACGCTGGTGGCCGCCGCATCCCGCGGGGCGTCGAGGAGGTACGTCGGCGACAGCTCCGCCCACGCGCGCTCCTGGCCGTCGGACATGCGGCCGCTGCGGCGGACGAACGACACCGGCTTGTCGCGGAAGCGCGGCGCGGCGAGCGCGCCGGGGGCGGCGTCGGGGGTGTCGGGCATGTGCTCCAGGCTACCCAGGAGCCGTGCCGGAGGCCGCGGCGGGCGCCGTGACGGGAGCGGCGGTCAGGCGGTGACGAAGTCGATGAGCTCCTCGACCCGGCCGAGGAGGGCCGGCTCGAGGTCGCGGTACGAGGTCACCTTGCTCAGGATGTGCTGCCACGCCCGCGCGATGTCGGTCTGGTCGCGCGCCGGCCATCCGAGCGCCCGGCAGACCCCGACCTTCCATTCCACCGATCGCGGCACGTCGGGCCAGCGCGGGATGCCGAGCGCCTGGGGGCGCACGCACTGCCACACGTCGACGTACGGATGCCCGACGATCCGCACGTGCGCGCCGTGCCGGCTGCGCAGCACCTCCTCGGCGATGCGCGTCTCCTTCGACCCGGGCACCAGGTGGTCCACGAGCACGCCGTAGCGGCGCTCCGCCGACGGCGGCTCGGCCTCGAGGAGTTCGGCGAGCAGGTCGACACCCTGCAGGAACTCCACGACCACGCCCTCGACGCGCAGGTCGTCGCCCCACACCTTCTCGACCAGCTCGGCGTCGTGCCTGCCCTCGACGAGGATGCGGCTGGGGCGCGCGACGCGCGCCCGGGCGTCCGCCACGGCGAACGAGCCGGAGGCCGTCCGGCGGGGAGCCGCGGGCGCGGCGGATGCGGGCGCCGCGAGCACGACCGGCTCGCCGTCCACGAGATACCCGCCGCCGAGCGGGAACAGGCGGCGCCGGCCCCGACGGTCTTCGAGCTCGACGGTCCCGGACGCGACCTTCGTCACCGCGCCGACCCAGCCGTCGCCCGCGACCTCGACGACGAGGTCGCGCTCGGCCGGCACGGTGGGGACGGTCTTCCTGCCCCGCTCGCGCCAACCCGCCGCGAGCACATCGCTCCCGTACCGATCGTCCATCGCGCCTCCTCGAACGACCGACCCTAACCCGCGCGGCGCGCGCCGCCCGTGGACCACGCCGGGGCCGCAGCGCAACGCCTATCCGCGTATGCGCGGCCCTGCATAGACTCGGACGGTGGCCGCTCACACGCCGAAGTCCGCCCGTCCCGGAGCCGGCGCGCGCGTGCTCGCGATCGTCGCGGTCGTCTTCGCGCTCGTGGTCGCACCGGCCCTGTCCGCCGCCGCGACGGAGCCGGTCCCGCTCGGCACCGGTTACATCCTCGACGACGCCGAGATCCTTTCCCCGGGCGAGGAGACGCAGGCGCAGCAGCGGCTCGAAGGCCTCAAAGCCGACACGGGCCTGGACCTGTGGGTGGTGTACGTCGACGACTTCACCGACCCGTCCTCCGCCGAGGACTGGGCCAACGACACTGCGCAGCTCAACGGGCTCGGCCCTACCCAGTACGTGCTCGCGATCGCCGTCGAGTCGCGGCAGATGTATCTCTCCGGCGACACGAGCGGGCCGGTGTCCGGCAGCCAGCTGGGCGACATCGAGCAGGACCGCATCATCCCCGCCCTGCAGGACGGTGCGTGGGCGGGCGCGATCACGGCGGCCGCAAACGGCCTGACGGCGGCGGTCGGCGGCGGGGGCGCCTCCGGCGCGGGCGGCGCGGGCGCGGGTGCGGCGATCAGCCCGCTGACGCTCATCCTCCTCGTGCTGGCCGCCATCGCGGTGATCGTCGTGATCGTGGTGCTGGTGCGCCGCCGCTCAAAGGCGCGCGTCGGCGCGGGCGGCACGGACGCGGCGGCCCCGCAGATCTCGACCGAGGACCTGCGCCGCCAGGCCGCGTCGGCCCTCGTCGCGACCGACGACGCCATCCGCGCCAGCGAGCAGGAGCTCGGCTTCGCCACCGCGCAGTACGGGGATGAGGCCACGCACGAGTTCTCGCAGGCGCTCGGCGCCGCGCGAGAGGCGCTCACGCAGGCGTTCACGCTGCAGCAGCAGCTCGACGACGGCACCCCCGACACCGAGGAGCAGGTGCGGGCGTGGAACGCCCAGATCGTCGAGCTGTGCCGCACGGCGAACGCGACGCTCGAGGAGAAGTCCGCGACCTTCGCGGAGCTCCGCAAGCTCGAGCAGGACGCGCCGGGCGCCCTGGAACGCGTCCGCGGCGATCGCGCGGCCGCCGCATCCGCCCTCGACGGCGCCGACGCGCAGCTGCGCGCGCTGGCCGCCGCGTACGCGCCGGACGCCCTGGCCGCGGTCGAGGGGAACGTCGATCAGGCACGCTCGCGCCTCGCCTTCGCCGACGAGCGGATCGCCGCCGCCGAAGCCGCGCTCGCCTCCTCCGACACCGGCGAGGCGGCGGTCGCCATCCGCGGCGCCGAGGAGGCCGTCGGGCAGGCGAAGCTCCTCGAGACGGCGATCACGACGCTCGCCACCGACCTCGCCGAGGCGGAGCGCCAGGCCGGCGCCCTCGCGTCGGCGATCGAGGACGACATCGCCGCCGCGCAGGCGATGCCCGACCCCGACGGGCGGATCGCGCCCGTCGTCGCGTCGACGCGGGACCGCGTCGACGCCGCGCGCGCCCGGCTCCAGTCCGCGCCGCGCCGCCCGCAGCAGACCCTCCAGGAGCTGCAGGAGGCCGACCGCGAGATCGACGGCGTCGTGCAGGCCGTCCGCGACGCGGCCGCCCGCGCGCAGCGCGTCGGGCAGCAATTGGACGCGACCATCGCGCAGGCGCAGGCGCAGGTCTCCGCCGCCGAGAGCTTCATCACCTCGCGCCGCGGGGCGATCGGAACGGAGGCGCGCACGCGCCTGTCGGAGGCCGGCGCGGCCCTCGTCCGCGCGCAGGGGCTGCGGACCGCCGACCCCGACGCGGCGCTCGCCGAGGCGCAGCGCGCCGACGACCTGGCGGCGCGCGCGATCCAGTCCGCGCGCAACGACGTCGGCGGCTTCGCGATGCCCGAGACGGGCCTGGGCTCGCGCGGCGGCGGCACCGACAGCTTCCTCGGCGCGGTGCTCGGCGGCATCGTCGGCGATGCGCTGTCCGGCGGGTCGTCGCGGCGCTCGGGCGGCTGGGGCGGCGGCTTCGGCGGAGGGGGCTTCGGCGGAGGGGGCTTCGGCGGCGGGTTCGGCGGCGGCTTCGGCGGTTCGCGGGGCGGCAGCCGCTCGCGCAGCGGCGGCGGCAGTTTCCGCGCCGGCGGCTTCGGCGGCGGATCGCGGTCGCGGCGGGGAGGTGGGCGCTTCTGAGGTCCGCCGCATCCGTTCCGACACAGACAACTCGTAGCTAACCTCGAAAGACTCGGATCCCGAGGTCCACAGGAAGGAACCCCGATGGCCAAGCAGTCCATCTTCGGTCGTATCTCCACGCTCATGCGCGCGAACATCAACGCGCTCCTCGACCAGGCCGAGGACCCGCAGAAGATGCTCGATCAGCTGGTGCGCGACTACACGAACTCCATCGCCGACGCCGAGTCGGCCATCGCCGAGACGATCGGCAACCTGCGCCTGCTCGAGCGCGACCACCAGGAGGACGTCCAGGCGGCGGCCGAATGGGGCAACAAGGCGCTCGCCGCCAGCCGCAAGGCCGACGAGCTGCGCTCGGCGGGCAACGCCGTCGAGGCGGACAAGTTCGACAACCTCGCCAAGATCGCGCTGCAGCGGCAGATCACGTCGGAGAACGAGGCGAAGACCGCCGAGCCGACGATCGCGTCGCAGACCGAGGTCGTCGACAAGCTCAAGGACGGCCTGAACGGCATGAAGGCCAAGCTCGAGCAGCTGAAGTCCAAGCGCAGCGAGCTGCTCGCCCGCGCGAAGGTCGCCGAGGCCCAGAACAAGGTCCACGACGCGGTCAAGTCGATCGACGTGCTCGACCCGACCAGCGAGCTCGGCCGCTTCGAGGACAAGATCCGTCGCGAGGAGGCGCTCGCCGCCGGCAAGCAGGAGCTGGCCGCCTCGACGATCGACGCGCAGTTCAATCAGCTCGAGGACGTCGGCGAGCTCACCGAGGTCGAGGCGCGCCTGGCCGCGCTGAAGGCGGGCTCGTCGGGCGGGCAGCTGACCGCCGGGCAGCAGCAGGCGCAGCCGCAGGCGCTGAACGCCAGCCCCGACCAGGTCTGATCCGCGAAAGTGCACCCTCGCGCCGAGACCGCTCCCCCGACGGAGCGGTCTCGGCCGCAGGGTGCACTTTCGGCGTTCCGGAAGAGAGGATGAGCGGATGACGCGCTTCGTCGTCGTGCCGCAATGGCAGGGCTCCCCCGCACCGCGCGCGATGCTGCTGCGCGACGGGGCCGAGGCGATCGCGGGCGACCTGCCCCGCGGCGCGACGATCGTGCTGGACGTGCCGCTGGAAGCGGGCGACGCGCAGGGCACCGGCATCCATCGCATGAGCGCGGTGCGCCGCATCGCCGCCGCCGTCGAGGACGCGCTGGCGTCGTCGTCCGATCGTGTCGTGCTCGTGGGCGGCGACTGCAGCATCACCCTCCCGGGCGTCGCCCACGTCGCCGGAGATGACGGCGCCGACGACCTCGCGGTCGTGTGGATCGACGCCCACCCCGACCTCAACGACGCCGAGAGCTCGCCCTCGGGCGCCCTCGCGGGCATGACGCTGCGCGCGCTGCTGGGCGGCGTGCCGGATGCGGCGCCCCGCGCGCTGGTCGCGCCCGAGCGCGTCGTGGTGGTCGGCGCCCGCGAGCGCGACCCGGCGGAAGAGGTCGAGCTCGCCACCTCGCCGCTGCGCGACCTGCCGGCCGACGCCCTCGCCGACCCCGGCGCGCTCGCGCGGGAGGTCGCCGCGACCGGCGCCTCCCGCGTCTACGTGCACATCGACCTCGACGCGCTCGACCCGGCCGAGTTCACCGGATCGTCGTGGGCGATCCCGTTCGGCGTGCGCGTCGCAGACCTCGTCGCGTCGCTGCAGCGGCTGAAGGCCTCGGTGCCGATCGCCGGCGCGACGATCGCCGGGTTCGCCCCGCCCTCCCCCGACGCCGCCGTCGACGACCTCGGCGCGATCCTGCGGCTCGTGGGAGCCGTCGCATGATCGCCGCTCCCCCGCCCGGCTGGCGCGAGGAAGCCGAGCGCGCCGTGAAGCGCGGCCGCGTCATCGAGAACCTCATCCCCGGACCGCTGCTGGACTCCCCGATCAGCCTCGCGGGCTACATCTACGGCACGGTCGTGGGGTTCGTGTGGGGCGGGCTGTGGAGCACCGGCCGCGTCGAACGCCGCGACGGCATGTGGATCTTCCGCGGGATGCCGTCGTGGACCTACCCGCGCGGCGGCACGACCGTCGGCGCGTGCTTCCTCACCGGCGACGCGCCGGTTACGCGCGCCCTCCTGCGCCACGAGCGGGTGCACGCACGCCAGTGGCGCCGCTTCGGCATGCTCATGCCGCTGCTGTACTGGGTTGCCGGGCGCGATCCGCTGCGCAACCGCTTCGAGATCGAGGCGGGACTCGCCGACGGCAACTACGTGCCACGCGACGCCGTGTGAGAGGGGCGGGTCAGCGCGCGGTGGCGAGACCGAAGCGCTCGGGAGTGTGGATCGCCTCGCGCGCCATGCCGCGACGCTCGACGAGCTCGTCCACGATGTCGGCCGTGCCGAGGTAGCCGCCGAGGAGGATGACGCGCGTCGCGTCGCCTTCGTCGAGCATCTCCTGCGCCCACGCGGAGACGGCGCGTGCGACGGCCTGGCCGGGCGCGCAGCCGCGACCGCTGCCGGGGGCGCCGCTGCGCCGCGAGCGGTCGAGCCACGTCACCGTCATGCGCGCCGGCGCGGCGATCGTGCCGATCCACGACGCATCCGGCACCTCGATGAACACGCGGCCGGTCGAGCACAGCGGGAGCGTTGCGAGCACGGCCTCGAGCTCGGCGAGCGAGCCCTCATCGGCGGTCACGAGGTGCTGCACGCGGCGGTGGCGCGGCGCGCGGCAGGCGGCGGGGTCGTGCTCGGGCTGAGGGGACATGACACGTCGATGATACCCGATGGATAGGCTTGCCTAACCTGATCTCTCGCTCGCGAGAGATCGAGCCCCGGCGACAGCGCCGGTCAGGCGGGGGCGATCAGGATGCGGCGGAGGTGCGCGATCTCGTCGTCGGCGAGCCCGTTCGCGCGCAGGTAGTCGGCCGGCGAGCCGAAGACCGCATCCAGGTGCTCGAGCATCGCTCGCATGACCGGCGCCGGCGATCGCGTCGCGAGCTCCTCGAGGTTGACGGCGTCGGGGTGCATCGTGCGCAGCTGACGCAGGACGGCGGCGTTGCGTTCGGCGGGCAGCATGCTCTCGGTGCGCGCGTAGTCGGCGATGACGGCCTCCGTCTCGACACCGGCGGCGGCGAGGGTGAGCGCGACCACGACGCCGGTGCGATCCTTGCCCACCGTGCAGTGCACGAGCACCGGCTGGGCCTCGATGATGCCGCGCACCACCTCCACCACCTGGTCGGCCGACTCGTCGATCAGGCTCGAGTACAGGCCCGCCAGGTTCACATCGGCCGCGAAGAACGACGCCACCGAGCCGGTGAAAAGGGGCACGCGCTGCGTCTCCAGATCGAGGCCGTCGATGCGGCTCGGCTCCCACCGCACCTCGACGTCGTCGCGCAGATCGATGATGCGCCGCAGGCCCAGCCCGCGGAGGGCCGCGCGCCCCTCATCGGTGACCGCCGCGAGGTTGCCGGAGCGGTAGAGCACCCCCGAGCGCGTGACGCCGCCGGCCGCGGGCAGCCCGCCCACGTCGCGGAAGTTCATCGCGCCCGGGACGAGCGTGCCCGATGCGGTCATACGTCGACGTCGTCGCGCGAGGGCACGGGGTACCGACCGGCGATCGCGACCCGGTTGAAGGCGTTGATGGAGACGAGGATCCAGCTGAGGGCGACGTACTCGTCCTTCGTGAACAGCTCGGCGGCGGTGTCGTACACATCGTCGGGCACGCCGTCCTCGGAGATGAACGTGAACGCCTCCGTGAGCTCGAGCGCGGCCCGCTCGCGGTCGCTGAAGACGCCGGACTCCCGCCACACCGACAGCTGCATGAGCGTGTCGGACGACACGCCCGCCGCCTGCGCGCGGTCGACGTGCACGCGCACGCAATAGGCGCACCCGTTCAGCTGCGACGCGTGCACCTGCACGAGCTCCTTCAGCCGCGCGTCGATGCCGGCGTCTGCGGCGACGGCGCCGACCGACTTCGCGAACGCGTCGAGCGCCTTGTAGGCCGTCGGCGCCGACTTCGACAGATGCACACGATGCTCGCCCATGCCGACAGCGTAATCTTCCCGGCGCCGCCGGGATCAGGCGGGATGATGAACGAAGCCTTTCCCCACCGCTGGAGGATGCCGCGTGTCCGAGCCCCTGCCCTCGTCCTCGATCGACGCGTTCGACGAGTTCTCGTTCCTGCCGGCGCAGGCCGCCGACATCGGGGTCGCCGGCCCGCTCCCCCGCGCCGAGCGGCTGAGCCTCGCCCTCGCCGACGGCCGCACGCTCAGCGCGCTGCGCTACGGCGACGCGCCGCCGGTGGTGACCTTCCTCCACGGCGCCGGCCTGAACGCCCACACGTGGGACACCGCCGTCCTCGCCCTCGGGCTCCCCGCCCTCGCGATCGACCTCCCCGGGCACGGCGACTCGTCGTGGCGGCCGGATGCGGCGTACGTCGGCCCGGTGCTGGCCGCAGACGTCGTGACGGGCCTGGAGCGCTGGACCGACCGACCGCAGGTCGTCGTGGGGCAGTCCCTCGGCGGCCTGACCGCCGCCTCCCTCGCCGCGACCCGGCCCGACCTGGTCGCACGTCTTGTGATCGTCGACATCACCCCGGGCGTGGACCCCGGCGCGGGGCCGTCGCAGATCCGGGCGTTCTTCGCCGGTCCGACCGACTGGGCCTCGCGCGACGAGCTCGTGGACCGCGCCCTGGCCTTCGGCCTCGGCGGGGGCACGCGCCGCACCGCCGAGCGCGGCGTGTACTTGAACTCCCGCGTCCGCGCCGACGGCCGGGTGGAGTGGAAGCACCACTTCGCGCGCCTCGCGGCGGCCGCCGCATCCGCCGACTCCGCGGCCGCCGCGCCGCAGCCCGACGACGCCGTGCGCAGCGCGCTGTCGGCGGCCGGATGGGACGACCTCGCTCTCGTCACGGCGCCGATCACCCTCGTCCGCGGCGAGCGCGGCTACGTCACCCCCGACGACGCCGCCGAGTTCGCGCGCCGCCTGCCGCACGCCGAGATCCGCGCCCTCGACGGCGCCCACAACCTTCAAGAGGACGCCCCCGTCGCGCTCGCCGGGCTCATCCGTGCGCTCGCGACATCCGAGCCGGCCGGCGGGCGATGACCGCGGGCCGGGAACATGACGCGCGCCCAGGTGTTGCAGGTAACACGACGACGCGGATTCCGCCCCGACAATAGGCTGTTACCGCACCGAGTTGCCCCAGCGGCACCGACAGCATCGATGATGCCGCTGGCCTGCGAAAGGATCACCCACCCATGTCGCGACGCACCGCGCTCGCCGCCTCCGCCCTGCTGCTCACGAGCGTGCTCGCCCTCGCCTCGTGCACGGGAGGCGGATCCCCCGCCCCCACCGCCGGGGGCGGCGAACCCGACCCGGACGGCACCCTGACGGTGCGCCTCGCTCTCGAGCCGACGAACCTCGACATCCGCCACACCGCCGGGGCGGCGCTCGAGCAGGCGCTCGTGGACAACGTGTATCAGGGGCTGGTCACGCGCGACGCCGACAACGAGGTCGTCGGCGCGCTGGCATCGGACTGGGAGATCTCCCCCGACGGCCTCACGTACACGTTCACCCTCCAGGACGGCGTGACCTTCCAAGACGGCACGGCGCTCACGGCCAACGACGTCGTCACCTCCTACACGGCCGCGCGCGACGACGCGACAATCGTCAACGGCAGCGACCTGGCCGGCGCGACCTCCATCACCGCGCCCGACGACAAGACCGTCGTCATCACCCTCGCCGCACCGAACGCCGACTTCCTCTTCGCGCTGACCGGCCGCGCGGGGCTGGTCTTCAAGACCGGCGACACGGCCGACCTGCAGACCACCGCCAACGGCACCGGACCCTTCACGGTGTCGGAGTGGAACCAGGGCGACAGCCTCGTGCTGGCCCGCAACGACGCGTACTGGGGCGAGAAGGCGGGTGTCGCCGAGGTCGTGCTGGACTACATCCCCGACCAGAGCGCCGCCGCCAACGCCGCGACCGCCGGCGACGTCGACGTCGTCACGGAGGTCGACCCGGAGTTCCGCGACCAGATCGAAGGCCTCGGCACGTTCGCGCTCCAGACGGGACAGACCACCGACAAGGGCACGCTCGCGTTCAACAACGCGCGCCCGCCGCTGAACGACCCGCGCGTGCGCGAGGCGCTGCGCTCCGCGATCGACCACGACGCGCTCATCGAGGCGCTCGGCGGTGCCGCGGAGCCGCTGTCGGGCCCGATCCCGCCGCTGGACCCGGGATACGAGGACCTCTCCGACACCGTGTCGTACGACCCCGAGCGCGCCAAGGAGCTGCTCGCCGAGGCCGGCCAGGAGGACCTCGAGCTCACACTCACCATCCCGTCGGTGTACACCTCGACGATCCCGACCTACCTCGTCTCGGCGTTCGACGACATCGGCGTCACGCTCAAGGTCGACAGCGTCGAGTTCCCCGCGTGGCTGCAGAACGTGTACACGAACAAGGACTACGACCTGAGCTTCGTGCGCCACGTCGAGGCGCACGACTTCGGCAACTGGGCGAATCCGGACTACTACTTCGACTACGACAACGCGCAGGTGCAGGAGCTGTACGCGCAGTCGCAGGCGTCGACCGACCCGCAGGAGACCGACCGCCTCCTCGCCGAGGCCGCACGCATCGTGGCGGAGGACGACGCCGCCGACTGGCTGTTCCTGGCCACGCCGATCACGGCTGTCGGCACGAACGTGTCCGACTTCCCGGAGAACTCGCTCAACGTGCGCATGCCGCTGGCGGGTGTGACGGTGTCGTCGGAGTGATCCGCTACGCGCTGACACGGCTCGCCCTGCTCGTGGTGGGGCTCGCCGTGGCCAGTGTGCTGATCTTCCTGTCGCTGCGGGTGCTGCCCGGCGACGTCGCGCAGCTCATCGCGGGGACGGATGCGACGCCCGAGGCCGTCGCCGCCATCCGCGAGAGCCTCGGGCTGAACGCGCCGCTGTGGCAGCAGTACGGGGCATGGATCGCCGGCGTCTTCCGCGGCGATCTCGGCACGTCGCTGCTGACCGGCTCGTCGGTCGGGGCCGAGCTTGCCGACAAGGCGCGCGTGACGGTGCCGCTCGGCCTCCTCGCGCTGCTCGTGGCCCTGCTGATCGCCGTGCCGTTCGGCGTGCTCGCCGCCCTCCGCCGCGGACGCCCCGGCGGCGCGGCGCTGAGCGTGGGGGCGCAGGCCCTCGCCGCCGTGCCGGTGGTGTGGGCGGGCATGATGCTCGTCGTCGTGTTCGCGGTGTGGCTCGGCTGGCTGCCCGCGCAGGGCTTCCCCCGCGCGGGCTGGGCGCAGCCCGCCGATGCGCTCCGCGCCCTCGTACTGCCCGCCGTGACGATCGGGGTCGTCGAGGGTGCGATGCTCATGCGCTTCGTCCGCAGCGCGACGCTGCAGGCCATCGGGCAGGACTATGTGCGCACCGCCGCCGCGAAGGGGCTCACCCGCACGCAGGCGCTCGTGCGCCACGGGCTGCCCACCGTCGCCCTCTCGGTCATCACCGTGCTGGGCCTGCAGATCGCCGGGATCCT
Organism: Microbacterium sp. 10M-3C3; assembly: GCF_003931875.1. Lineage (NCBI taxonomy): Bacteria > Bacillati > Actinomycetota > Actinomycetes > Micrococcales > Microbacteriaceae > Microbacterium > Microbacterium sp. 10M-3C3. Next base: position 2,481,641 of record NZ_CP034245.1, read on the forward strand.
CGTGGGCGCCGTCGTGATCGAGCAGCTGTTCACCCTCCCCGGCATCGGCCGCATGCTCGTGAGCGACGTGGGCAACCGCGACCTGCCGAAGGTGCAGGGCGAGCTCCTCGCCCTCACCGGGTTCGTGCTGATCATCGGGTTCGTCGTCGACCTGCTGCACCGCAGCCTCGATCCGCGCCAGCGGGACGCCGCATGAGCGCCCCGGCGACCGCGCGGTCGCGACGCCGCTGGCCCGCGCGCCTGTGGCGCCTGGGCACGGGGCGGTTCGGGCTCATCGTGGTGGGCGTGATCGTGCTCGCCGCGCTCGTCTCCCTCGCATGGACGCCGTTCGACCCGCAGGAGGTCGACCTCGCCGGCCGTTGGGCCGATCCGGGCTGGCCGCATGTGCTCGGCACCGACAACAACGGGCGCGACATCGCAAGCCTCCTGCTCGCCGGGGCGCGCACGACCGTGCTCGTCGCGGTGGGCGCCGGCGCGGTCGCGACGGTGCTCGGGCTCCTCCTCGCCGCCCTCGGCGCGCTCACCACACGCTGGGTGCGCGAGTCGGTCGCCGTGCTCGTCGACATCCTCATCGCGTTCCCGGTGCTGATCATCGCGATGATGATCGCGGCCGTGTGGGGCGGGTCGCTGTGGGTCGTGGTGTGGGCCGTGGGGATCGGATTCGGCGTCAACATCGCACGGGTGACGCGGCCCGAGCTGCGGCGCGTGCTGCACAGCGACTATGTCCTCGCCGGTCGCGCTGCGGGCCTCACCCCCGCGCAGAACCTCGTGCGCCATCTCCTTCCCAACGTCGCCCCGGTGTTCATCGTGCAGCTCTCGTGGGGCATGGCGGTGGCGGTGCTCGCCGAGGCGGGCCTGTCCTACCTCGGCGTCGGCGCGCCGCGCACCGAGCCGTCGTGGGGCCTGCTCCTCAGCGACCTGCAGGCCTACATCACGGTGCACCCGCTGTCGGTGGTGTGGCCGGGCCTCGCGATCACCGCGACGGTCCTGGGGCTCAACCTGCTGGGCGACGCACTGCGCGAGGCTACCGACCCGACGCTCGGCGAGCGCACCCCCGCCGCGCGCCTGCACGTGCCGGGGGTGGTCTCGTGAGCGCCCTGTCGGTGCGCGACCTCGTCGTCGAGATCGGCGGTCGCCGCGTCGTGGACGGCATCTCGTTCGACGTGCCCGAGGGCGGGCGCGTGGGGCTCATCGGGGAATCCGGATCGGGGAAGTCGCTCACGGCCCTCGCGATCCTCGGCCTCCTGCCGGAGGGCGCCATCGCGCACGGCAGCGTCTCGTGGCGCGGCCGCGAGATCCTCGGCCTTCCCGACCGCGAGCTCGCCGGCATCCGCGGCGACGAGATCGGCATGGTGTTCCAGGAGCCGGCGACGGCCCTCAATCCCATCCGCACGGTCGGACGGCAGATCGCCGAGTCGATCCGCATCCACGAACGCGTTCCTCGCGCGCAGGCGCGCGCCCGGGCGGTCGCGGAGGCCGAGCGCGTCGCCCTCCCCGATCCCGCCGCGATCGTGCGGCGGTACCCGCATCAGCTCTCCGGCGGTCAGCGGCAGCGCGCCGCGATCGCGGCGGCCCTGGCCGCCCGTCCGCGACTGCTCATCGCCGACGAACCCACCACGGCGCTCGACGTCACGATCCAGGCGGGCATCCTGCGCCTCCTCGCCGACCTGGTCTCCGACTCCGGCATGTCGCTCGTCTTCATCACGCACGACCTCGCCGTGCTCAGCGAGATCGCCGCGGACGCCGTCGTGCTCGAGCACGGGCGCGTGGTCGAGGCCGGCCCGCTGTCGCAGCTGCTCAGGGCGCCGGAGTCCCCCGTCACGCAGGCCCTCCTGCGGGATGCGACGGCGACCCTGTGGCGACCCGAGCCGGATGGGGGCGGCCGCGCATGAGCGACATCCTGCTCCAGGCGCGGGGTCTGTCGCGCACCTACGTCGCACCGCGGCGCACGCTCTTGGGGCCACGGCCGCGCACGAGCGCGCTCGGCGACGTCGACCTCGACGTCGCCGCCGGGTCGGCGCTGGGCGTGATCGGCGAGTCCGGTTCGGGCAAGTCGACGCTCATGCGGCTGCTCCTCGCGCTCGACGTCCCTGACGCGGGCACGGTGAGCTTCGACGGCCGTCCGGTCGACGCACGCCGCGGAGCGCGCGCGCTGCACTGGCTCCGCCGGGAGACCGGCGTCGTCTTCCAGGACCCGTACGCGTCGCTCGATCCGCGCATGAGCATCGGACGCATCGTCGGCGAGCCGCTGTGCGCGCTGGATGTGCCCGGCGACCGCCGCGCCCGCGTGCGCCAGGTGCTCGAGCAGGTGGGACTCGAGGCCGACATGGCGGCGCGCTTTCCGCACGAGTTCTCCGGCGGGCAGCGCCAGCGCATCGCGATCGCACGCGCGATCGTGCACCGCCCGCGGCTGCTGGTCGGCGACGAGCCGCTGTCGGCCCTCGACGTGACCGTGCGCGCGCAGATCCTCAGGCTGTTGCGCGACCTGCGCCGCGGCGAAGGCCTCACGCTCGTGCTCGTCAGCCACGACATCGGCGTCGTCCAGAACCTGTGCGACGACGTGGTGGTCATGAAGGACGGGCGCGTCGTCGAGGAGGGCCCGACTGAGAAGGTGCTCCTCCAACCGCAGGCGGCCTATACGCGCACGCTCCTGGCGTCCGTGCCGACGATCCAGCCGTAAGAGCACAGGCGGCGCGGCGACGGCCGCATCCGTCCGTCGCGCGTCGCCCCTGCACGTCGGCGGGGCCCTCTAGGGTCGGACCATGACCCCCCGGCACGCGATCGTCCCCCCGTTCCTCCTCGCGCGCATCGCCGAGTCGGCGCCGTCCACGATGGCGCGCGCGGCCGCCGCCGCCGCACGGACGCTCGCCGCGCCGCGACCCGCGCGCGGCCGGTCGCGCCTGCGGCTGTCGATCGAGCACGGCGCCCTCGTCGCCGAGACCTCGCCCGCGCCCGATCGCGTCGTCTCCGACGCCGGCGGCGTCGAGCGCCTCCCGGGGCGGCGCGTGCGCGGCGAGGACGAGCCGCCCACGGGCGACGCGGCCGCCGACGAGGCCTTCGATGGCCTCGGCGCCACGTTCGACTTCTTCTGGGACGCGTTCTCCCGCAACGGCATCGACGGCGCCGGCGGCTCCCTCCTCGCGACCGTGCACTACGGCCGCGACTACGACAACGCGTTCTGGAACGGCGAGCGCATGGTGTTCGGGGACGGCGACGGCGAGGTGTTCGCGGGGTTCACGCGGTCGCTCTCGGTCATCGCGCACGAGCTCGCGCACGGCGTCACCGACGCGGAGGGCGGACTCGAGTACGAGGGGCAGTCCGGCGCGCTCAACGAGTCGCTCTCCGACGTGTTCGGAGCCCTCGCCGAGCAGCACGCGGCGGGCCAGACCGCGGCCGCCGCGTCGTGGCTCATCGGCGAGGGGATCTTCACCCCCGCCGTGCAGGGCGTCGCCCTGCGCTCGATGAAGGCCCCGGGCACCGCGTACGACGACGACGTGCTCGGCTCCGACCCGCAGCCGGCCCACATGCGCGACTACGTCGAGACGACCGAGGACAACGGCGGCGTCCACATCAACTCCGGCATCCCCAACCGCGCGTTCTACCTCACGGCGACGGCGCTCGGCGGCCGGGCGTGGGAGCGCGCGGGCCTCATCTGGTACCGCACGCTCGAGGGCGACCTGTCCCCCACAATCGACTTCGCGGGCTTCGCGCGGGCGACGCTGGCGACGGCGGCGACGGAGTACGGTGAGGACTCGGAGGAGGTCGCCGCGGTGCGCTCCGGATGGAGCGGCGTCGGCGTGCTCGAGGATGGATCAGCCGGAGCCTGACCGCGACGACGCGCACCCGCTCACGGTGAGCGTCGTCCGCTCGGGCGGCATCGCGGGCATGCGACGCGAGTGGCGCGCGCGACCCGACGCCGCCGATGCCGACCGCTGGCGGCGCATGCTGTCGTCGTGCCCGTGGGACGAGGACGCCGCGACCGGACACGGCACCGACCGATCCGCCGACCGCTACGTGTGGCGCATCCGGGTCGACGACGCCGACGCCGACCCGCGCATGGCCGACGTGCCCGACTCGGCCCTCGACGGCGCATGGCGAGAGCTCGTCGACGCGGTGCGGGAGGCCGCATCCGCCGTCAGCCGAGCAGACCGCGCTTCTTCTTGAGCTTCGGGATGCTCTTCTGCAGGTAGACGACGCCCAGCCAACGCCCGAACTTGAACCCGACCCGGCCCATGCGGCCGACCTCGGTGAAGCCGAGCTTCTCGTGAAGGGCGATCGAGGCGTCGGCCCCCTTGTCGCTGATCGCGGCGACGACCTCGCGGATGCCCGCCTGCTGCACGGCATCCAGGAGCGCCTCCAGCAGCGCCCGGCCGAGTCCCTTGCCGGCGGCCGCCTGGCCGAGGTAGATCGAGTCTTCCACCGTGTAGCGGTAGGCCGACTTCGACTTCCACGGCTGCACCAGGGCGTAGCCGAGCACCTGCCCCGTCGGCGACTCGGCGACGAGGAACGGCATGCCGAGCTTCTGCAGGTGCGCGAACTTCTCCCGCCACTGCGCGATCTTCCACGGCTTCTCGTCGAACGTGACGACCGAGTTCGTGACGTAGTAGTTGTAGATCTCCCGGATGTCGGGGATATCCTGCTCTTCCGCGGGGCGGATCGTGTACGAGAACGGCCGCTCGGGCTCCGGGCGACGCCGCAAGTGCAGCGGCAGACGCCGCCGGCTCTTGTCGTATTCGTCCTCCAGCACGCGCCCAGCCTACGGCGTGCGCCGAACCCGCACCGTGCGAGCGAGACGGCACGTTCGGGCGTGCACTCTCGGCGCGCCGGTGCACTCTCGACGGTCAGGCCGGGATGCGCCAGTCGACGGGGGTCGCACCCTGCTCCTCGAGGAGCGCGTTCGTGCGTGAGAACGGCCGCGAGCCGAAGAAGCCGCGCGATGCGGACAGAGGCGACGGATGCGGCGACGCGACGACGGGCGTCGACGCCAGGAGCGGCTGGAGCCCCGCCGCATCCCTCCCCCACAGGATCGCGACGAGCGGCGCGTCGCGCGCCACGAGTGTGCGGATGGCGTGCTCGGTGACCGCCTCCCACCCCCACCCTCGGTGGGATCCCGGCGCGCCGGGGGCGACGGTGAGCACGCGATTGAGCAGCATGACGCCCTGGTCGCTCCACGCCGACAGGTCGCCGTGCGGCGCGGGCGCGATGCCGAGGTCGTCGTGCAGCTCGCGGTAGATGTTCGACAGGCTCCGCGGCAACGGCCGCACGTGGGCGTCGACGGCGAACGACAGTCCGATCGGGTGCCCGGGCGTGGGGTACGGATCCTGCCCGACGATGAGCACGCGCACGTCGGCGAGCGGCCGCTGGAACGCCCGCAGCACACGGTCGCCCGCGGGCAGGTACATGCGGCCGGCGGCGACCTCCGCGCGCAGGCGGTCGCCGATCTCGGCGATCTTCGACCCCGCCGGGGCGAGGGCGTCCGCCCACCCCTCGTCGATCAATCTCGCGGCGGCGAGCTCGGCGAGGCTCTTCGCCACGTCAGGCGGCGTCCTCGTCGAGCACCGAGCCCTGCGCCGACCACGGGAAGTCGATCCACAGCGCGGTGTCCTTCCACGAGTAGTCGGGGCGCACGATCGTGGTCGGCTTCGTGTAGATGACGACCGAGCGCATGTCGGCACCGCGGTCCTCGAGGAGCTTCACAGCGAGCGCGAGGGTGCGGCCGCTGTCGGCGACGTCGTCCACGAGCAGCACGCGCCGGCCCTGCAGGTAGTCGATGTCCAGGAGGGGCGGCAGCACCTCGGGCGCGTCCAGCACCGTGCCGATCCCGGTGTAGAACTCGACGTTGAGCGCGCCGCAGTTCTTCACGCCGAGTCCGTACGCGATGGCCCCGGCCGGCAGGAGTCCCCCGCGCGCGATCGCCACGACCACCTCGGGCACGAACCCGTCGGCGAGGATGCGGCGGGCCAGATCCCGCGACGCCTGCCCGAACTGGTCCCACGTCAGGATCTCGCGCTCACCGACTGCCTCGCCCACGAGCTCTCCTCTCACCGGGATCCCCAGCCTAGAGCCGCTCCCGGGCGCGACCGAAACGCCGGTGTAGTCTCGGCGCGTGACCCGAGCCCCCGCCCCCGCGCACGGGCGCGCCGGCGCGCTGCGCTCGTCGGCGCTCGGGGTCACGGCGGGCCTCATCGGCTGGTTCATCGTCGTCGAGCTCGTGAGCGGCATCCTGCAGGGGTACTACGTGCCCCTGTTCAGCGACATCGTCGTGCACCTGGGCATCCGCGACGCCGACGTGAACTGGTTCGAGGCCGGGCAGCTGCTGCTGTCAGCCCTCGTGCTGCCGATCCTCGCGAAGCTCGGTGACATGTTCGGGCACAAGAAGATCCTGCTGATCTCGGCGCTGCTGACGGCCGCCGCCAGCTGGGGACTGGTCTTCGCCGACTCGTTCTGGACGTTCCTGCTCGCGTGGTCGCTGCAGGGGTTCTACGTCGTGTGGCTGCCGCTGGAGATCGCGCTCATCTTCGAGCGCGGTCGCCGGCAGGAGCGGGGCGTGTCGCAGACGCGCCGCGCCGCGGGCCTGCTCGTCGTGGGCCTGCAGGCGGGCGCGATCCTCGGCGCCCTCGCGGCCGGCCGCCTGTTCGCGGCATCCGGCGGGAACCTCACGGTCGTGCTCATGGTGCCCGCGATCGCGGTGACGCTCGTGTCGCTCGTGATCTGGCTCGGCGTGCCGGAGTCCGAGCCGGTGCCCGGTCGCCGGCTGGATGTCGGCGGCTTCGTCATCCTCGCGTTCGCCCTCCTGCTCGTCACGGGCGGCCTGTCGTTCCTGCGGGTGCCCGCGGGACCCGGGCCGGGCGTCGTCGTGGCCCTCGTCGTCGCGGGGATCGCGGTGCTCGCCGCGTTCGTCTGGTACGAGCTGCGCCAGCCCGACCCCGCCGTCGACATCCGCGTGCTCGTGAAGCCGCAGATGTGGCCCGTGCAGGCGACCGCGTTCCTCGTGGGGATCAGCCTGCTGGGCGCGCAGGGACCGCTCGCCACCTACGCCGGCACCGACCGGTCGCTCGGCTACGGGTTGGGGCTCGACGCGACCGACCGCTCGAACGTCATCGGCGTCTATCTCGTGTCGCTCATCGCGGGAGCGGTCGTCTTCGCCGTCACGTCGCGCCGGTGGAATCCTCGGGTCGTGCTCATCGGCGCGGCCGTGCTCGTCGGCGTCGGATACACCCTCTTCGTGCCGTTCCACCGCGAGCTGTGGCAGGTGCTGCTGAACCTGTCGATCGCGGGTATCGGGTCGGGCGCGCTGGTGGGCGCGATGCCGGCCGCCGCCGCCGCGGCCGCGCCGCGCGGGCAGACCGGCATCGCCTCGGCCCTCACGAACACGACCAAGACGATCGGCGGCACGTTCGCGTCGGCGGTGTTCGGCGTCGTCCTCGCCGGTGCGGCGGGCGCCGCGGTGGCCTCGACCGCCGCCCCGCTCGTCGGCTACATCACGGTGTGGATCGTGTGCGCGGCGGGCGGATTCCTCGCGGCCGTGCTGCTGCTGTTCGTGCCCGGAGTCGCCTTCGCCGACAGCCTTCCGGATGCCGCGGCCGCCGCATCCGGCGCCTCGCCCACCCGCTGACCGGGCGTCAGTCCTCGACGCGCCGCACGCGCAGCGGCCCGCGCGCGAGGAGGTGCTGCGCCGACTGGGCGACGGGGCGCATCGTGACGAGGTCGAGGTTCACGTGGCCGGGCGCGTTGAGCGCGTACGCGATCACGTCGGCGACGTCGCCCGCGGTCAGCGGCGCCTCGACGCCGTCGTACACGCTGTCGGCGGCGCTCCGGTCGCCGCGCAGCCGGTTGAGGGAGAACTCCTCCGTCTGCACCATGCCCGGCGCGATCTGGATGACGCGGATGGGCTCGCCGTTCAGCTCGAGGCGCAGCGCGCTCGCGAGCATCGCCTCGCCGGCCTTCGCGGCGTTGTATCCGGCGCCGCCCGCATAGGCGGTCTGCGCCGCCGTCGAGGTCACGAACAGCGTGTCGGCGTGGCCGTCGGCCGCGGCCGCCTCGCGCAGGAGCGGCAGCAGGGCGGCGACGAGGAACTGGGCCGACAGCACGTTCGCCTCGAACATCCAGCGCCAGTCGTCGGCGAAGCCGTCCTCGACGCGGTCGGCGCCGCGCGCACCGCCGGCGACGTGGACGAGCGCGTGGACGGGGCCGGATGCGGCGAGCCACTCGGCGAGCGCGGCGACGTCCTCCTGCCGTATGAGGTCGGCGGCGTACGCCACGACGCCCGTCTCGGCCTCGAGCGCCTCGAGCCGGTCGGCACGCCGGGCCACCCCGACGACATCCCACCCGGAGGCGCGCAGCGCCCGCGCCGCCGCCTCGCCGATGCCCGAGCTCGCCCCTGTCACCACTGCACGTCGCGTCATGCCCGCCACGCTACCGCCGCTGTTACGTCACATTTCCCCGCCGTTGTCAGCCGCCGGACGCATGCGTAGCGTCGCATCCGACGACGGCACCGGCCGTCCTACCACGAACGCAGGAGCGAAACCATGTCGGCACCCGAGAACTGGCGGTTCGAGACCCAGCAGATCCACGCGGGCGCCCAGCCCGACCCGACGACGAACGCGCGCGCCACGCCGATCTACCAGACGACGTCGTACGTGTTCGACAACACCACGCACGCGGCGAACCTGTTCGCCCTCGCCGAGTTCGGCAACATCTACACGCGCATCCACAACCCCACGCAGGATGTCGTCGAGCAGCGCATCGCGGCGCTCGAGGGCGGCACCGGCGCGCTGCTGGTCGCGAGCGGCCAGGCCGCCGAGACCTTCGCCGTCCTCAACATCGCCGAGGCGGGCGACCACATCGTGTCGTCGAGCTCGATCTACGGCGGCACTTACAACCTGTTCAAGTACACGCTCGCCAAGCTCGGCATCCAGGTGACGTTCGTGGAGAACCAGGACGACGCCGAGGAGTGGCGCGCGGCGGTGCGTCCGAACACGAAGCTCTTCTTCGCCGAGACGATCGGCAACCCGAAGATCAACGTGCTCGACATCCGCAAGGTGTCGGACGTGGCCCACGAGGCCGGCGTGCCGCTCATCGTCGACAACACGATCGCGACGCCCTACCTCATCCGTCCGTTCGAGCACGGCGCCGACATCGTCGTGCACTCGGCGACGAAGTTCCTCGGCGGACACGGCACCGTCATCGGCGGCGTCATCGTCGACGGCGGCAAGTTCGAGTGGTCGAAGAACGTCGAGAAGTTCCCGGGTCTCACCGAGCCCGACCCGTCGTACCACGGCGCGAGCTACACCACCGCCGTCGGCGACGGGCTCGCCTACGTCATCAAGGCGCGCGTGCAGCTGCTGCGCGACCTCGGCGCCGCCATCTCGCCGCAGAGCGCGTGGCTGCTCATCCAGGGCATCGAGACGCTGTCGCTGCGCATCGAGCGCCACGTGCAGAACGCGCAGGAGATCGCCGAGTGGCTCGAGAACCACGAGGACGTCGCATCCGTGAACTACTCGGGCCTGCCCACGTCGCCGTGGTACGCCGCCGCCAACCAGTACGCGCCCAAGGGCGTCGGCGCGGTGCTCTCATTCGAGCTGAAGGGAGGGGTGGAGGCCGGGCGCACATTCGTGAACTCTCTCGAGCTCTTCAGCCACCTCGCCAACATCGGCGACGTGCGCTCGCTCGTCATCCACCCGGCCTCCACGACGCACTCGCAGCTCACGCCCGAGCAGCAGCTGACCTCCGGCGTCACGCCCGGTCTCGTGCGCCTGTCGGTCGGCCTGGAGAACATCGAGGACCTCAAGGCCGACCTCGCCCAGGCGCTCGCCGCCGCGCGCGAGACCGCCGCATCCTCGGTCTGACCCGCGCCGCGAAGGCCCCGGTTCCGCTCGCGCGGTCCGGGGCCTTCGCCGTTTCCGCCTGCCCCGCCCGTGCACAACTTTCCGGATGCGCCGCGCCGCCGCCGCCCGCGACGGCGGGTTTCGGGGTGGATCGGGTCCGAACGTCCGGAATGTCGGCCGCGGGGCGGGTCAGGCGCGCTGGCGCGGGCGGATGCTGCCGAGGCCGCCGTCGACGCCGAGCACCTGACCGGTGATCCAGTCGTTCGCCGGGTCGAGGAGGAACGCCACGGCACGCGCGACGTCGTCGGGCTCGCCGAGGCGGCCGAGCGGATGCATCGCCTCAGACACGTGGCGGGAGGTCGCGCTCGCGGTGAGCCCCGCCGTGAGACGCGTCTGCACAAGCCCGGGCGCGACGGCGTTCACGCGGAGGCCCCGCGACGCGTAGCTCGCGGCGGCCGAGAGGGTGAGCCCGATCACGCCCGCCTTCGCCGCCGCGATCGCGTCGTGGTTCGGCAGACCCGCGAGCGCCGCCGCCGACGACACGAGCACGACCGAGCCGCCCGAGCGCATGTGGGCGCCGGCGGCGCGGACCGCGGCGAACGCGGTCGCGAGCGACGCCGCCACGATGTCGTCGAACTGCGCGCGGGAGGTCAGATGCGCGGGCTTCAGCAGCATCGAGCCGGCGAACACCGCGATGCCGTCGAGGTCTCCGGCGGCCGCGACCGCGGCGTCGACGGCGTCGAAGTCGGCGGCGTCGAGCACCGTGTCGGGCTGGATGCGGTCGGTGCTCCGCGCGGTCGTGACGACCCGGTGGCCCTCCGCACGCAGCATCCGGTCGGTGGCCGCGCCGATGTCGCTCGACGCGGCGATGAGGAGGAAGCTCGCCATGCCCTCATCGTGCGCCGCGCCAACCGGCCGATCCAGGGGTGGACACATCCCTCCGCCCGTGCAGGCGCCGTCCATCCGCGGGCTATCGTGAGCCCGTGGACCCGGACGCCCTCCCCCGACTCGCCCGCGCGTACGCCGTGTTCGGCACCGACTGGGCCGTCGGCACGTCGCCGCTGTATGAGGAGTGGTCGCTCGGCATCGCCGACGACGCAGAGCTCCTGATGCGACTCGCGGCCCTGCCCCCGCGGCTGCAGCAGCCCAATCTGCTCTACGCCGCCGCCCGCTGGGAGGGCGCCCCGCTCGAGCCGTTCGCGGCGCTGCGTCCGTGGCTGCTCGCGCATTGGGACGCCGTGGTCGCCACGGCGTCGGTCCGCTCGACGCAGACGAACGAGCCGGGTCGCAGCGCGACGACGACCCTTGCGCTCGCGCGCCTGGACGGGCCGATCGCGCTTCTGGAGACCGGCACGGCGGCGGGGCTGTGCCTGTACCCCGACCGGTTCTCGTACGCGTACGAGACGCCCGAGGGCGTCCGCACGATCGGCGGGGACCGGCCCCGGCTCGTGTGCCGCGTCGACGACGCCGCCGTCGTGCCGGCGGCGCTGCCGGACGTGGTGTGGCGCGCCGGGATCGACCTGTCGCCGCTGGATGCCGCCGACCCCGATGCGCTCGCGTGGCTCGAGACGCTCGTGTGGCCGGGCCCCGATCACGACCGGCGGATCGCCGGGCTGCGCGCCGCCGCCGAGATCGCCCGCGCCGACCCGCCGACGATCGTCCGGGGCGACATCCTCGACACCGTCGCCGACGTGGCCGCCGAGTCGCCGCGCGATGCGACCCTCGTCGTCTTCCACAGCGCCGTGCTCATGTATCTCCAGCCGGGCGACCGCGAGCGGTTCGCGCACACCGCGCGCACGCTCGGCGACGCGCTCGACCGCCGCGTCGTGTGGCTCTCGAACGAGTCGCAGGGCGTGCTCCCCGCCGTCGATGCGCAGCTGCCGGCGGGCCTGCGGACCAGCGGCCGCCTCGTGCAGAGCATCGACGGTCGCCCGGTCGCACTCGCGGGCCAGCACGGCGCCGTCTACGAGTCGCGGGCCTTCCGCCCGTGACGGCGCGGCACGGACGGGCGTCGTAACACTCGGGCGCGACCGCCGCGCGCCCGCGAGAATGGAAGCACCCGACAGGCAGCCGAACGAGGCGGAGACGACGAGCCGTGGACTGGCAGACATCCGAAGACACGGTGCCGTCCGCGCCCGTGACCGAGGCGGATGCGCGCCTTCTCCTCGGTCGTCCTCCCGCCACCGGCGCGTGGCGCGACGGCGACCCGCCCGGCGACCGCCGGTTCGCGGCATTCGGGGCCTTCCGCACCGAGAGCGATGAAGAGCTCCCCGGCTTCCGCCTCGCCTACGAGACGTGGGGTGAGCTGTCGCCCGCGCGCGACAACGCCGTGCTCGTGCTGCACGCGCTGACCGGCGACAGCCACGTCCGCGGGCCCGCCGGGCCGGGGCATCCGACCGCCGGCTGGTGGGACGACCTCGTCGGGCCGGGCGCACCGATCGACACCGACCGCTGGTGCGTGGTGGCGCCGAACATGCTGGGCGGATGCCAGGGGTCCACGGGGCCCGCGAGCATCGCGCCCGACGGCTACGAGTGGGCCTCGCGCTTCCCGTATCTCACGATCCGCGACCAGGTCGCCGCGCAGGTGCGCCTGGCCGACGCACTCGGCATCGACCGTTGGGCGGCCGTCATCGGCGGCTCGATGGGCGGCATGCACGCGCTGGAGTGGGCGGTCGGCGAGCCCGACCGCGTCGAGCGCGTCGCGGTGCTGTCGGCACCGCCGGCCAACACGGCGGATCAGATCGCCCTGAACTCGACGCAGATCGAGGCGATCCGCATCGACCCGCGCTTCGCGGGCGGGGAGTTCTACGACGCGGATGCGGGCGACGGCCCGCATCGTGGCCTCGCCCTCGCCCGCCGAATGGCGCTGCTGAACTACCGCAGCCCGACCGAGCTGAACGCCCGGTTCCAGCGGTCGTGGCAGTCGGGGGTCAGCCCGCTCGGGCGCGGCGGGCGCTTCGCCGTGGAGTCGTACCTCGACTTCCACGGCAACAAGTTCACGCGCCGGTTCGACGCGAACAGCTACATCACGCTCGTCGAGGCGATGAACTCGCACGACGTCGGGCGCGGGCGCGGCGGCGTCGAGGAGGCGCTCCAGCGCGTGAGTGCGACCGCGCTCGTCCTCGGCATCGACACCGATCGCCTGTTCCCGATCGAGGGCCAGCATCGGATCGCGCGCGGCATCCCGCAGACCCTCGACGGCGATGCCGCGGTCGTGCTCTCGAGCGACTTCGGCCACGACGGCTTCCTCATCGAGACGGAGCTCGTGGGCCGGCACCTCCGCCGGCTGCTCGCGACCTGAGTCAGCGCGCGACGGCCAGCGCCGGCACGCGCTCCATCCGGAAGCTGATGAGCGCGATCACGAGGCCCGCGACCGCGAGCGCCGCCCCGACCCACGCGGGCGCGGCGAAGCCGAGACCGGCTGCGATCGCGGCACCGCCGAGAAACGCGCCGAGGCTGTTGCCGATATTCAGGGACGAGTGGTTCAGCGCCGCCGCGATCGACTGGTTGTCGCCCGCGACGTCCATGAGACGCGTCTGGATGCTGGGGCTCAGCGCCGACCCCGCGAACGCGACGGCGAACGCGAAGAGCACGAGGGTCGGGAGCCACGCCGCGGTGAGGGCGAGCAGAGCGGATGCGACGCCCAGGGCGGCGAGCCCGGCGAGCAGCCAGAAGCGCAGGTCGCGGTCGGCGAGGCGTCCGCCGACGAGGTTCCCCGACGTCATCCCGAGACCGACGATCACGAGCACGATCGACACCGCCCACTCCGGCGAGCCGGCCAGCTCGGTCACCATCGGGGCGATGTAGCTGTACATCGCGAAGAACCCGCCGAACCCGATCGCGCCCGTGCCGAGGGCGAACCACACCTGACCGACGCGGAACACGCGCAGCTCGTCGCGCAGGCGGCGGCCCGGCTGCCCGGCGTGGTGGGGCACGGTGATCGCGATCGCGAGCGTCGCGAGGGCGAACACGCCGGCCACGACGAGGAACGCGGCCCGCCAGCCGACGTTCTGGCCGAGCAGCGTCCCGAGCGGCACGCCGACGACGTTGGCGACGGTGAGACCCGTCAGCACGAACGCGACACCCTGCGCGCGCTTGCCCGGCCCGAGGAGGTCGGCGGCGACGAGCGCGCCGATGCCGAAGTAGGCGCCGTGCGGAAGGCCCGCGAGGAACCGCGAGAGGGCGACGGTCTCGAACGTCGGCGCGAGCACCGTGAAGGTCGTAAAGACGGTGAGCGCGAGGGCGAGCACGAGCATCACACGGTGGCGCGGGAACCGCGCGACCGAACCCGCGATCGTCGGCGCGCCGACGACGACGCCGAGCGCGTACAGGGAGATGAGCCACCCGGCCTGCGCGATGGCGTCGTCGGGGTTCGTCGCCCACGCCGACGGGAGGAGCTCGTGCGCGACGTTCGGCAGCAGCCCCATGACGACGAACTCGGTCATGCCGATACCGAAGCTGCCGATGGCGAGGGAGAGGAGCGCCCACATCGCCGCACCCCTCGATGTGTTCGAGGGAGTCACGACGCCAGGCTACCGCCGATCAGGCATCGGCGCGAATCGATTCGAACGATCAGGCTTCGTCGTCAAGCACCGCTTCCAGACGCTCGAGCTTGCTGTCGATCTCGCCCGTGTACCCCGGGCGAATGTCGGCCTTGAGCACGAGCGACACGCGCGAGCCGAAGGGCAGCACGGCCTCCGTCGCGCGGCGCACGACGTCGAACACCTCGTCCCACTCCCCCTCGATCTCGGTGAACATCGACGTGGTGCGGTGCGGAAGGCCGGAGGCGCGGACGACACGGACGGCGGCGGCGACGGCGTCGTGCACCGAGCCGTCGGCGTTGCCGGTGCCGGAGGGTGCGACGGAGAAGGCGACGAGCATGCTCCGACGCTACCGCGCGGCGCTCACGCGCGGGCGGCCGCGCGGCGCTCGAGCATCAGCGCGAATCCGGCGCGCGCCGGCACGCGCGCGAGCTCGACGCACGCCCACACGAGCAGCACGACGAGCGACAGGTTGCGCAGGCTCAGGACGAGCACGGGCGTCAGCTCGGTCGCGAGCAGCCGGTCGTACATCACCGGGTACACGAGCTGCGTGAGGCCCGACGCAACCAGCACGATCGCGGCAGGACCAGCCCAGCGGACACGGTCGAGCACCAGCCCGAGGGCCAGCGGCGGCACGATCCACGCGAGGTACTGCGGCGAGCCCACCTTGTTCGCCACGATGAAGGCGAGCACGAGCGCGAGCGACAGGGCGGGGTACAGCCGCGCGAAGGCCGCCCCGCGCAGCACCTTCCACGCGCCGGCGGCCAGCAGGGCGACGACCACGAGCGCGAGCACGGGCGTCATCGCCGCGGCGAGCGCATCCGCACCCGGACCGGTGACCTCGTACGTGATGATGTCGCTGTTGTAGAACACGGATGCGCCGGGGGCGCGCAGCATCGCGAGCCACACGAACGGCGTGCTGACCGTCGCCTCGACCTGCAGTCCGCGACCGGTCTGGTCGCCGACGAAGCCGAACGCGAACGCGCCGCCTCCCGCCGCCACGACGACAGCCAGCACGACCGCCGTGACGATCGCCGCCGAGGCGAGCACGGCGACGCGCCGCCGCAGCGCGACGAGCGCCGCGGCGATCATCGCGGCGGGCCAGATCTTGATCCACGTGCCCACCGCCAAGAGGGTCCCGGCGAGCCACGGCCGGCGCACGAGCCACAGCGCGCCCGCGATCGCGAGGGGAACCGTGGCGGCGTCGAGCCGGTACAGGGCGACGGGGCCGAGCGTGAAGATCGCGCCGAGCCAGAACCACGCCGCCGTCCGGCGTCCGCGCGAACGGGCGTCGCCGACGAGGAGCGCGAAGCCGGCCGCGTTCAGCAGTACGGTCAGCAGCCACCAGCCCTGGATGTAGCTGCCGATCCACGCGAGCCCCCACGCCAGCACCATGGGCACGAGCGCCAGCTGCGGGTACACCCACTTCTCGGTGATGCCCACGACACCCTGCCCGGTGAGGGCGTTCAGCGACCACGGCTCGTACACGTGGTACACGTCGCCCATCGGCTGGCTGGGGAGGTTCCAGCCGGCCCAGGCGACGGCCGCGTGCACGAGGACGAACGCGACCCAGAGCGGCGCGCGTCGGGACACCCGATCATCCTAGGACGCAGCACGGTCCGGGCCGTGGACCGGCCCGGTGGTCGGCGCGGGCTCAGTCCGCGGCGAGTCCCTCGGCGACGATGCGCGGGAGCGCCTCCGCCACGTCGAGCGCCGTGATCGGGCCACCGTGTCCACCGTGGAGGGCCGCCGCGAGCCTCCCCGCGGCGCCGTGCAGCCACGCGCCGGTCGCGGCGACCGGGCCGAAGGCGTCGGCATCCGTCGGCGTCGCCGCGGCGGCGAGGGCGCCGAGCACACCGGCGAGCACGTCGCCGGTGCCCGCTGTGGCGAGCCACGGCGTCCCCGCCTGGACGCTCCGCGTCCAGCCTCCCGGGGTGGCCACGACCGTCACGGCGCCCTTGAGGAGCACGGACACCCCGAACGCCGCCGCCGTCTCGGCGGCGGCCGCCGCCCGCCCGGTGACGGACGCATCGTCGGGCACCGGGTCGAGGCCGGCGGTCTGCCGCAGCCGGTCGTGCTCGCGCGCGTGCGGCGTCACGAGCACGGGTGCCGTGCTCCCCCGCACGAGGTCGAGCGCACCGGCGTCGACGACGACGGGCTCGTCGCCCCGCAGGATCGCCCGCAGGTCGCGCTCCTCATCGTCGCCGCGGTGCGCCGCATCCGTACCCGACCCGATCACCCACGCCTGCACGCGGCCGGATGCTGCGACCGTTTCGGGCCGACGCGCCAGCACGAGCGCCGTCGGCCGGTCGGGTCCGACATAGCGGACCATGCCCGTGCCCGTCCGCCACGCGCCCTCGACGCCGAGGACGGCGGCGCCGGGATAGGCGTCAGAGCCGGTGCGCAGCCCCACGACGCCGCGGGAATACTTGTCGTCGGATGCCGTTGGGAGCCGGAGGGCGCCGCGGACGTCGTCCCCGGTCCATTCGTCGAGCGCGCGCATGCGCGCCACCCTATCCCCGAGGAGCCGCCCGCATGAGCCGCTTGTTCTCGTCCCTGACGCTGCGCGACACGACCTTCCGCAACCGCCTGTGGGTCGCGCCGATGTGCCAGTACAGCGCCGTCGACGGCTACGCCGCCGAGTGGCACCACGTGCACCTCGCGCAGTTCGCGTCCGGCGGGGCGGGGCTCGTCGTCACCGAGGCGACCGCGGTGTCGTCGGAGGGCCGCATCTCGCCCGAGGACACCGGCATCTGGGACGACGCGCGGGCCGACGCGTGGCGGCCGATCGTCGACGCCCTCCACCGCCGGGGCGCGGTCGCCGGCATCCAGCTCGCCCACGCGGGCCGGAAGGCGTCGACGTGGTCGCCCTTCTCCGGCGAGCGCGGCACGGTGCCGGCCGACCGCGGCGGGTGGACCACCGTGGCGCCCTCCGCGGTCGCCTTCGACGGATACGCGACGCCGCGTCCGCTCGACGCCGACGGCATCGAGCGGGTGGTCGCGGACTTCGCCGCCGCCGCACGCCGTGCCGTCGACGTCGGGTTCGACGTGCTCGAGGTCCACGCCGCGCACGGCTACCTGCTGCATCAGTTCCTCTCGCCGCTGTCGAACCTGCGCGACGACGCGTACGGCGGCACGCTCGAGAACCGGATGCGCCTGCTCGTCCGGGTCGTCGCGGCCGTGCGCGAAGCAGCGCCGGCGGCCGTGGTGTTCGTGCGCCTGTCGGCGACCGACTGGGCCGAGGGCGGCTGGGACGTCGACGACACCGTCGCCGCCTCCCGCGCCGTGCGCGACGCGGGCGCCGACCTCATCGACGTCTCCAGCGGCGGGCTCGTCGCGCATCAGCGGATCACGACCGGGCCGGCGTACCAGGCCGGCTTCGCGGCGCGCGTGCGCGCCGAAGCGGACGTGCCGGTGAACGCCGTCGGCATGATCGATGACGCGCGCCTGGCCGAGCACCTCGTCGCGTCGGACCAGGTCGACGCGGTCATGGCCGCACGCGAGTGGCTCCGCGACCCGCACTTCGCCCTGCGTGCGGCCGGCGAGCTCGGCGCGGACGCGCCGTGGCCGCCGCAGTACGAGCGCGCCCGCCGCCGCTGAGCCGCGCCTCAGGCCACCACGCCGAATCAGGCGAATCGGCCGGATGCAGGACGTTTGCGGCGCATTCGTCCTGCATCCGGCCGATTCGCCCGTTCCCGACGCGCAGGAGGGCGTCTGGCGGTCACGGCCGGCGGGCGGTGGCGTCCTGCACCTCGCCGACAAGTTCCTCGATGACGTCCTCCAGGAACAGCACCGCCGTGGTCCGGCCGTCCTCGTCGCGCACCTGCGCGAGATGGCGACCGGCGCGGCGCATGAGCGCGAGCGCGTCCTCGAGGTCGGTGGACTCCATGACCGGCACCATGTGGTGGATGCGCTTGGCCGCGAGCGGCCGCGCCGCGTCGTCGCCGTGCTCGGCCGCGCGCAGCACGTCCTTGAGGTGCACGTAGCCGATCGGCACGCCCTCGTCGTCGACGATCACGTAGCGCGAGTAGCCGTGCTTCGCGACGGCCCGCTCGATCTCGCGCGGCGTCGTCGTCTCGGGGAGGGTCACGAGCTCGGCGAGGGGCACGGCGATGTCGCGCGCCTTCTTGTCGGTGAACTCCACCACGGCCGCGACCGTGCCGGCGGCGTCGTCGAGCACGCCCTCGCGCCGCGACTGGCTCACGATCGTCGCGACCTCGTCGAGCGTGAAGGTGGAGGCCGCCTCGTCCTTCGGCTCGACGCGGAAGAGCCGCACGACGTGGTTGGCGGTCCAGTTCAGCGCCACGATGATCGGGTAGAACGCCTTCGAGACCCACACGAGCGGCGTCGCGAGGAAGAGCACCGCCCGGTCGGGCAGCGAGAACGCGAGGTTCTTCGGGACCATCTCGCCGAACACGACGTGCAGGTACGACACCAGCAGCAGCGCGATCACGAACGCGATGACGTCGACCATGGCCTCGCCGAGGCCCGTGAGACCCAGCGGGGCGGCGAGCAGGTGGTGGATCGCGGGCTCGGAGACGTTCAGGATCAGCAGCGAGCAGATCGTGATGCCGAGCTGGCACGTCGCGAGCATGAGCGTCGCGTGCTCCATCGCGTACAGCGCGACCCGGGCTGCGCGCGAGCCGCGCTCGGCCAGCGGCTCGATCTGAGAGCGGCGCGCGGAGATGACGGCGAACTCCGCGCCGACGAAGAACGCGTTCGCGACGAGCAGCACGGCGAGCCATGCGAGGCCGGCCCAGTCGCTCATGACTGGTCACCCCCCTTGGCCGCGCGCACGAGGTCGTCGACGTCCTCCTCCCGCGGCGCGGGCGTGAAGCGCACGCGGTCGATGCGGCGGCCGTCCATGCGCTGCACGTGCAGGACCCCGTCCTCCGTCGGCACCTCGTCGCCGACGGCCGGGATGCGCTCGAGCACGCTCATGATGTACCCGCCGACGGTGTCGTAGACCTCGCCCTCGGGCACGCGCACGCCCGCGCGATCCAGCGCCTCGTCGGGACGCAGGTCGCCGGGGAACGTGACGGAGCCGACCGACCGGATGACCCCGGCGCGCGAGCGGTCGTGCTCGTCGAGCACCTCGCCGACGATCTCCTCGACGAGATCCTCGAGCGTGAGCACGCCGGCCGTGCCGCCGTACTCGTCGACCACGACCGCCATCTGATAGCCGCGGGCGCGCAGCTCGGGGATGATCGCGTCGAGGTGGACGGTCTCGGGCACTCGGAGCGGCTCGGTCGCGATCGCCGCGGCCGGCACGTCGGGGCGCCGGTCGTGGGGCACAGCCACGGCGGATTTGACGTGGACGATGCCGACGATGTCGTCCATCGACTCCTGGTACACCGGGAAGCGGCTGTGCCCGGTACGGACGGCGAGGCGCACGACGTCGTCGACGGTGTCGTCGGCGGCGACGGCGTGGATGCTGGGGCGCGGCGTCATGACGTCGGCGGCGCTCAAGCGCGAGAACGTGAGGCTGCGATCCAGGAGCGAGGCGGTGTCCTTCTCCAGCACGCCCGCACTCGCCGACCGGCGCACGAGGCTCGAGAGCTCCTCCGCGGTGCGTGCGCCGGACAGCTCCTCCTTCGGCTCGACGCCGATCGAGCGCAGGACGCCGTTCGCGCTGCCGTTGAGGACGGCGACCGCGGGGCGGAACACCGTCGTGAACGCCACCTGGAACGGGATCACGAGCTTGGCCGTCTGACGCGGGATCGCCAGCGCGAAGTTCTTGGGGACGAGCTCGCCGAGGATCATCGACAGCACCGTGGCGAAGCCGACGCCGATGACCGCGCTGACGGGGACGACGACGCCCTCGGGCCAGCCCCACGCTGTGAAGACGGGGCGCAGCAGGTTCGAGATGGCGGGCTCCATCGTATAACCGGTGAGGAGCGTCGTCAGGGTGATCCCCAGCTGCGCGCTGGAGAGATGGGTCGAGGTGATCCGCAGTGCGTCGATCGTCATCGACAGGCGCGATTCGCCGGCGTCGCGACGCGCTTCGAGGTCGGCGCGGTCGAGGTTGACGAGGGCGAACTCGCTGGCGACGAACAGGCCGGTGCCCACGGTGAGCAGGAGCCCCACGCCCAGCATGACGTAATCCATCACGCGTCACCCCCGCTCGAGCGGGAGCCGGGTCGGTGGGGCGAGGGTCTGCGACTAGGAGGGTCGTCCATCGTGCCGCCGATTCTACGGCAGGGCCGCCGCATCCGCGCGGCCGACGGGGAGCCCGTGTCAACCCCGTCGGCGCAGCGGCCGCCCCGCCACGACCATCGCCGGATGAGCACCACCCCCCGCACCGCCCATGCGCACGACGGCCCGACGCCCACGCCCGATTCGCCCGACAAGCCGGATTCGCCGCCGCAGCTCGAGAAGCGCTCGTGGCGGTACGTCGCGAAGAAGACGCTGCACGAGTTCCAGGCCGATCAGTGCACCGACCTCGCTGCGGCTCTGACCTACTTCAGCGTCCTCGCGCTGTTCCCCGGCGTCGTTGCCGTGTTCTCGATCCTCGGCGTCATCGGCCAGGACCGCTCCGCCCTCGACGCGGTCCTCGGCATCGTCTCCGACGTCGCCCCGGATGCGGCGGAGGGCATCCGCGGGCCGCTCGAGCAGATCTCGGGCTCCCCCGCCGCCGGCTTCGCCCTCGTGACGGGGCTCGTGCTGGCGATCTGGTCCGCATCGGGCTACGTCCGCGCGTTCAGCCGCGCGATGAACCGCGTCTACGAGATCCGCGAGGGCCGGCCCTTCTGGAAGCTCATCCCGTGGCAGCTGCTGATCACCCTCATCGGCGTCGCCCTGGTGTGCGTCGCCGCGGTGCTGCTCGTCGTGTCGGGGCCTGTCGCCGAGGCGATCGGCTCGGCGGTCGGCCTCGGCGACGCCGCGGTCGCGGTGTGGTCGATCGCCCGGTGGCCCGTGCTGGCCTTCATCGTCGTGCTGATGGTCGCGATCCTGTACTGGGCGACTCCGAACGCGCGGCAGCCGAAGTTCCGCTGGCTGAGCCTCGGCGCGGTCCTCGCGATCGTGGTGCTGGCGATCGCGTCGACCCTCTTTGGCCTGTACGTGGCGAACTTCTCGAACTACGACCGCACGTACGGCGCTCTCGCGGGCGTGATCATCTTCCTGCTGTGGCTGTGGATCGCGAACATCGCGCTGCTGCTCGGGGCCGAGTTCGACGCCGAGCTCGAGCGCGGGCGCGAGCTGCAGGGCGGCATCGCCGCCGAGGAGGACATCCGGCTGCCCCCGCGCGACACGCGCGCGAGCGACAAGGTGAAGGCGCGCGAGCACGCCGACGAGACGGAGGGCCGCCGCATCCGCCAGGAGCACGACTGACACGGTCTGCGGCCGGCCGGGGTGCGCCCGCCGGCCGGTCGCGCCGCTACCAGCTGACCGGCAGCGCCTTGCCCTCCTCGTAGCCGGCCGCGGACTGCAGGCCCACCCGCGCGAGGTCGACGAACTCCGGCACGGTGCGCGCACCGGCGTACGTGAACGACGACCGCACCCCCGACGTGATCATGTCCACGAGGTCCTCGATGCCCGGACGCAGCGGATCGAGGTAGATCTTGGACGACGAGATGCCCTCGGCGAACAGCTCCTTGCGCGCGAGCTCCCACGGGTCGAGCCGCCCGAAGCGGCCGTGCACGGCCTTGGTCGAGGCCATCCCCCACGACTCCTTGTAGGGCCGGCCGGCATCGTCGGTCAACAGCTCGCCGGGCGACTCGATCGTGCCGGCGAACCACGAGCCGATCATGACGGATGCGGCGCCCGCGGCGAGGGCCAGCGCGACGTCGCGCGGATAGCGCACGCCGCCGTCCGCCCACACGTGCGCGCCGAGCTCGCGCGCGGCCTGGGCCGTCTCCAGCACCGCGGAGAACTGCGGGCGGCCGACCGCCGTCATCATGCGCGTCGTGCACATCGCCCCGGGGCCGACGCCGACCTTGAGGATGCCGGCGCCCGCTTCGACCAGGTCGCGCACCCCGTCGGCGGTGACGATGTTGCCCGCGACGATCGGGATGCCGAGCTTCGCGTCGGCGACGGCGCGCAGCGCGCGCAGCATCCCCTCCTGGTGCCCGTGGGCCGTGTCGACGACGAGCACATCCACACCGGCGGCCGCGAGCGCGCGGGCCTTTGCCGCGACGTCGCCGTTGATGCCGACGGCCGCGGCCACCGCGAGGCGCCCGGCGGCGTCCACCGCGGGCGGGTACAGCGTCGCGCGCAGCGCGCTCTTGCGCGAGAGGGTGCCGACCAGGCGCCCGTGCTGCAGCACGCACACCGTCTCCGCGTCGGCGGCCACCAGCAGGTCGAACGCGCGTCGAGGGCTGTCGACGTCGTCCGCGTCGAGCGACGCGGCGCCGCCGCGTGCGAGGTCGCCCAGCCGCGCATCCGGGAGGGCGGTGCCCAGGCGCGATGCCGGCACGACCCCCACGATGCGCTCGATCGTCAGCGGCGACGCCGTCGACTCCGCCACGACCAGGCCATGGCCCTCGATCGAAGGGAGCAGGCGCGACGCATCGGCCACGGTCGCCTCCGGCGGCAGCACGAGCGGCGTGTCCCAGCGCACCGGCTGCGCCTTGACCCAGCGGATCGCGGCGTCCAGCTCCTGGAGCGGCATGTCCTGCGGGAGCACGCCGAGCCCGCCGCGACGCGCGAGGGTCGCGGCCAGCCGCGCACCGGTGACCGAGTTCATGTTCGCCGAGACCAGCGGGATGCGCGCGGGCGTGCCGTCGCGCGGTGTGAGATCCACGTCGAGCCGGCTCGTCACCGATGATCGCCGAGGGACGAGGAAGACGTCGGAATAGGTGAGGTCGACCTCGGGTTGCGCTCCGTAGAACTCCATAGCTCCACGGTACTTCCGCCCCCCGTCGCCGCGTCAGTGCGCCCGCCAGCAGCGGTGCGAACTGGGTTAGGCTGGTTTGTGGTGCGCGCGAGGCGGTTCTGCGCGCAGTCCACCGATCTTCTTCGAGGAAAGCAGGCGATCGACTGTGTCGAGCCAGGTGACGGGCGTCGGTACTTCCAACGAGGGCGAATTCGGCGCCAATGAGTGGTTGGTCGATGAGCTCTACGAGCAGTTCAAGGTCGACAAGAACTCCGTCGACAAGGCCTGGTGGCCGATCCTCGAGTCCTACCACCCCGTCGTCGAGGAAGGCGCCGCGCCCGCTGCGCCCGCCGCATCCGCGTCGGCCGGCGCACCCTCGGCACCCGCCGCCCCCGCGAGCAGCGCGGCCCCGGGCAGCGACGCGCACCCCGTGACCGCACCGGTTCCCGTCGTCAACTCCGCACCGCCCGTCGCCCGCACGACGGCCAAGCCCGCGGCGCCCCGCCCGATCCCCGCCCAGGCCCAGGACAAGGCCCCCGCCGGCGAGGTCGCGCTCGACGAGGACACCGTCACGCCGCTGCGCGGGATGCCGAAGACCCTCGCCGCGAACATGGACGAGTCGCTGACCGTCCCCACCGCCACGAGCGTGCGCACCGTCCCCGCCAAGCTGATGATCGACAACCGCATCGTCATCAACAACCACATGGCGCGCACGCGCGGCGGCAAGGTCAGCTTCACGCACCTCATCGGCTGGGCGATCATCCAGGCGCTCAAGGAGTTCCCGAGCCAGAACGTCTTCTACGCCGAGATCGACGGCAAGCCCTCGGTCGTCGCGCCGGCGCACATCAACCTCGGCATCGCGATCGACATCCCCAAGCCCGACGGCTCGCGGGCGCTCCTGGTCCCGAGCATCAAGCGCGCCGAGTCGCTCACCTTCGGCGAGTACCTCTCCTCGTATGAGGACCTCGTCCAGCGGGCGCGTGGCAACAAGCTGACGGCGGCCGACTTCCAGGGCACGACGATCTCGCTCACCAACCCCGGCGGCATCGGCACCGTCCACTCGGTGCCGCGCCTCATGAAGGGGCAGGGCTGCATCGTCGGCGCCGGCGCCCTCGAGTACCCCGCGGAGTTCCAGGGCGCGAGCGACAAGACGCTCAACGAGCTGGCGATCGGCAAGACGATCACCCTCACGAGCACCTACGACCACCGCGTCATCCAGGGCGCCGGCTCCGGCGAGTTCCTGAAGAAGGTGCACGAGCTGCTCATCGGGCAGCGCGGCTTCTACGACGACATCTTCGCCGCCCTGCGCATCCCGTACGCGCCGATCCACTGGGCCGCCGACATCAACGTCGACATCTCCGAGCGCATCGACAAGACCGCGCGCGTGCAGGAGCTCATCAACTCGTTCCGCGTGCGCGGCCACCTGATGGCCGACATCGACCCGCTGCAGTACGTGCAGCGCACGCACCCCGACCTCGAGATCGAGTCCCACGGCCTGACGTTCTGGGACCTCGACCGCGAGTTCGTCACGGGCGGTTTCGGCGGCAAGCGCGTCATGAAGCTGCGCGACATCCTCGGCGTGCTCCGCGACTCGTACTGCCGCACGATCGGCATCGAGTACATGCACATCCAGGACCCCGAGCAGCGGGCGTGGTTCCAGCAGCACGTCGAGGTGAAGTACCAGAAGCCCGGCCACGACGAGCAGCTGCGGATCCTCTCCAAGCTCAACGAGGCCGAGGCGTTCGAGACCTTCCTGCAGACGAAGTTCGTCGGCCAGAAGCGGTTCAGCCTCGAGGGCGGCGAGTCGCTCATCCCGCTGCTGGACGAGCTGCTGCGCGGCGCCGCGTCGGCCGAGCTCGACGGCGCTGCGATCGGCATGGCGCACCGCGGTCGGCTGAACGTGCTCACGAACATCGCCGGCAAGACGTACGGCCAGGTCTTCCGCGAGTTCGAGGGCTCGATCGCCGTCGGCAGCAAGAAGGGCTCCGGCGACGTCAAGTACCACCTCGGCACCGAGGGCACGTTCCGGGCCGAGGACGGCGGCGAGCTGCCGGTGTACCTCGCGGCCAACCCGTCGCACCTGGAGACGGTCGACGGCGTCCTCGAGGGCGTCGTCCGCGCCAAGCAGGACCGCAAGCCCATCGGCACGTTCTCGTGGCTGCCCGTGCTCGTCCACGGCGACGCGGCCTTCGCCGGTCAGGGCGTCGTCGTCGAGACGCTGCAGATGTCGCAGCTGCGCGGCTACCGCACGGGCGGCACGGTCCACGTCGTGGTCAACAACCAGGTGGGCTTCACGACCACCCCGACCGATGCGCGCAGCTCGGTCTACGCGACCGACGTCGCCAAGACGGTCCAGGCACCGATCTTCCACGTGAACGGCGACGACCCGGAGGCCGTCGTGCGCGTCGCGCAGCTGGCCTTCGAGTACCGCCAGGAGTTCAACCGCGACGTCGTGATCGACCTGGTCTGCTACCGCCGCCGCGGCCACAACGAGGGCGACGACCCGTCGATGACGCAGCCGCTCATGACCAACCTCATCGAGGCCAAGCGCTCGGTCCGTCGCCTCTACACCGAGGCCCTCGTCGGACGTGGCGACATCACCGAGGAGGAGTACGAACAGGCGAAGCAGGACTTCCAGCGCCGCCTCGAGGTCGCCTTCGCGGAGACGCACGCCGCCGAGACCGGCACGAGCCCGGTCGTCGGCGCGGATGCGGCGGACGAGCCGGTCGCGGGGGCCCCGGAGACGACCGGCGTCCCGGTGGAGGTCGTGCACTCGATCGGCGACGCGTTCGTGAACAAGCCCGAGGGCTTCACGGTGCACACGAAGCTGCAGCAGCTGCTCGACAAGCGCCTGGACATGAGCCGCAACGGCAACATCGACTGGGGCTTCGGCGAGCTGCTCGCCTTCGGGTCGCTGCTGCTGGAGGGCACCCCGGTGCGCCTGGCCGGTCAGGACTCCCGCCGCGGCACGTTCGTGCAGCGCCACTCGGTGCTCCACGACCGCGAGAACGGCCAGGAGTGGATCCCGCTGACGAATCTCAGCGACTCGCAGGGCCGCTTCTACGTGTACGACTCGCTCCTGAGCGAGTACGCCGCGATGGCCTTCGAGTACGGGTACTCGGTCGAGCGCCCGGACGCGCTCGTGCTGTGGGAGGCGCAGTTCGGCGACTTCGCCAACGGCGCCCAGTCGGTCATCGACGAGTACATCTCGGCCGCCGACCAGAAGTGGGGCCAGCAGTCGAGCGTCGTGCTGCTGCTTCCGCACGGCTACGAGGGCCAGGGCCCCGACCACTCCTCCGCGCGCATCGAGCGCTACCTGCAGCTGTGCGCGCAGGACAACATGACCGTCGCGCGTCCGTCGACCCCGGCGTCCTACTTCCACCTGCTGCGCCGCCAGGCATATCAGCGCCCGCGTCGCCCGCTCGTCGTGTTCACCCCGAAGGCCATGCTGCGCCTGCGCGGCGCGACGAGCCCCGTGGAGGATTTCCTCTCCGGGCGCTTCGAGCCGGTCATCGACGACGACCGGGGTCTGGACCGCTCGGCGGTGCGCCGCGTGCTGCTGCACGCCGGCAAGATCCACTGGGACCTCCGCAGCGAGTTCGAGAAGAACCCGAACCCCGAGATCGCCCTCGTGCGCCTCGAGCAGTACTACCCGGCGCCGCTGGAGGAGCTGAACCGCGTGCTCGACTCCTACCCGAACGCCGAGCTGGTGTGGGTGCAGGACGAGCCGGAGAACCAGGGCGCGTGGCCGTTCATCGCCCTGGAGGTGGTCAAGCACCTGCACGGTCGCACCATCCGCCGCGTCTCGCGCGCGGCCGCCGCGAGCCCCGCGACCGGATCTCCGAAGGTCCACGCGCACGAGCACGCGAAGCTCATGGAGGCCGCGCTCACACTCTGAGCGGCGCCGCCACGAACGCAGGGCCCCCATCCTCGGGACGGGGGCCCTGCGTCGTGTCCGGCCGCGGTCAACCGGACGGCGCGGCGAGGCCGAGCGCGGCGCCCAGCGCGCCCACGCCGAAGTTCACGCCGTCGTCGAGCACGGCGCCGGTGTGGCCCTGGCCGTCGAAAACCTGGGTTGCGACGTCGAAGCCGGCGGCGGTCGCCGCTGCCGCGTTGCGCTGCTGGCCCGGGCCGAACGTCTGATCGTCGCCGCCCCACGTGAACACGGCGGTGTGGCCGGCATAGGTGCCCGCCGGCGCCGCCGCCATGATCGCGGCCGGGGTGCTGGCGTTGAAGCGCGCCGAGTCTCCGCCGAAGACGTCCTTCACCGTCTCGTCGACGTGCTCCGACCCGGGGTACTCGTTGCCGGAGACGTCGAGGATGTTCCCCCACAGGTCCGGATGCTGCGCACCCCACAGGGCCGCGCACGATCCGCCGTTCGAGTAGCCGCCGATGATCCAGTAGCGGTGGTCCTGGACGATGTTCAGGTGCGCCGCCGCCCACTGCGGAATGAGCTGTGTGAAGTACGTCGCGACCGCGCCGTACATCGCCGAGTCCCCGCACGCGGGATCGCGGTCGGGCGCGCCGAGCTGATCGGCGACGATCGCGATCGGGGCCAGACCGTCGTGGGCGGCGGCGTACGCGTCGAGCGCCCGCGCGAGGTTCGTCGGGTCGGGCGAGCCCGGCTGGCCCATCATGAACACCAGGAGGGGGAGCTTCGGCGGGTCGGGCACGAGCGCGGCCGGCGGCAGGTAGAGCGCCGCGTCCCGCGCCGCGAACGCGCCGCTCGGGATGCGGGTCGCCCCGGTCAGCGCGCTGACCGTGCCCTTCGCCGGCATGCCGGCGGGGGCCGTCCACGTCTGGTACAGCGTCGCGGGGTCGGGGTCGGCGGCGGAGACGGGCGGCAGATCGGCGTCGTTGAGGGCCTGCACGCCCAGGATCGCGGCCAGGTTGTGGGTGATGCCGTACGACGTGTTGACGCCCAGGCCGCCTGCCGCCAGCGACAGCACGATCGCGAGGACGCCCGCGAGCCGACGCCACCACGGCCGGCGGGCGACGCCGATCGCTCCGGCCGCGACGCCCGCGACGGCGGCCGCCGCCCACAGGGGCGCCGGCCACGGCAGCGGGCCGTCGAAGGCGTTGCGCGCCGACAGCACAAGCGCGATCGCGAACATCGCGGCGCCCGCGCCGAGCGCGACGGCGAGGGTGAGGAGGATGCGCCGCGGCGGCGCGACGACGACCACGAGCACCGCCACGACCGCGAGCACCGCAACGATGTGCAGGACCGGACTGTCGATGAGCTCGAAGGAGAGCATGAACTGCTTCATCGGCGGCCTCCCCAGGCGGTGCGCGCGAGGGCGACGAGGTCGGCGCGCGACGCGTCGGGCAGATAGGCACGGCCGACCGCCGCGCCGATCGCCGGCAGCTGGAGCGCGTCGCGGTACGCCATGAACAGCGGCCGGTAACGCGGGCGGAACTTGCCCTTGAACCGGAACAGCGAGGCGAAGCCGTACGCGGGCTCGAGGGCGTCGGCGAGCCACCGCAGGAAGGCGCGCAGGGCTGAGGGCTCCGCATCCGCTTCGTCGGGGTCGTCCGCCAGGGGCGCCCCGGACAGGCTCAGGATCTCCGCGCCCTCGTCGCGCAGCGCCAGCGCGGCCTTCGCGATGAGGAACTCCATCATGCCGTTCGGGCCTCCGATGCGCCGGCGCATGAAGTCCAGCGTCCAGCCCGTCACGCGGCCGTGCGTCCAGGTCGGCATCCAGCTCGTGACGGCCTCGATGCGGTCGTCGGGTCCGACGGCGAGGAGCAGTCGCACGTCGGCGTCGCGCAGCTCGTCGAGGGAGCCGAGCGTGAAGCCCATCTCGGGGAGAGCGCGATCGGCCACCCACTCCTCGTCGATCGCGACGATCTGCGTCGTCTGCGCAAGCGTGAGGTCGTTCCACCGCGACCACACGGCCGTGTACCCCTCGCGCTCGGCCCGCGTGAGGGGCTGGCGCACCTTCTGCCAGGCCTTGCCGGTGAACTCCAGGCCGCGCAGGTCCAGGACCGTCTCGACGCCGACCGGCAGCGCCTGCCACCCGCGCGGGCGCAGCGCGTCCATCGTCTCCTCGTGCACGCTGTAGAGGACCGGCGTCCAGCCGTGGCGCCCGCAGAACTCGGCGAACTCCTCGACGACCTCCGCCCGGTCCTCGAGAGGCGCGAGCGGGTCCGCGAGCGCGAGGGCGACGTCGCCGACCACGCGGTAGGCGATCCCCGCCGCACGGTCGGCGGGGTACCAGTACCGGTTGCCGTCCCACGTGCCGAGGAACCCCAGGGTGTCGCCGCCGCGGCGGAGGAGGTCGCGGTACAGGCGGCCGTCCTCGCCGCGCGGAAGCCGCGGGTGGCGGTACACCCAGAGCATCGCCGCGACGACGACCGCCCAGAACAGCACGCCCACCCACTGGTAGGCGAAGAGGGCGAGACCGCGGTGCGGGAAGGGCGTGTGGCCCGCCGGCTCCAGGAACACCCGCGGGATGAACCTCCGCAACGTCAGGAGGACCAGCTCGGTGCGGGTGGGGGCCGCGTCGAACTCGTGGCTGCCCGCCGCCTCCACGAGCGCGAACGTCGTCGCGCACACGACGAATGCCGCCACCACCACACCGGTCGCGGTGCCGGCCGCGCGGCGCGTGGCGCGGATGCCGAACAGCCGGCGCGAGAGCACGAGGGCGACCACGAGCGCGACGGGGATGCCGATCGACGCCGTGACCCACAGGACGTACTCCGCGCCGCTCCCGTCGTCCCATGCGCTGACGATGTCGGGCTCGAACCACCACGCCACGACCGCGAGCACCGCGAGCGCGGACTGCACGCCGACCGCGAGCATCCACGCGGCACGTCGCCCCTGGCGCAGCCCGAGCGCCGCGACGATCAGCAGCACGAGCGGCGTGGCGGCGAGGAGCGCGGGTCCCACGCCGCGCGTGAGCAGCAGGGACAGCTGGGCGTCGCATCCGGGCAGGTTCGCCGCGGCGGCGCACCGGGCGACGAGCACGTCGTCGTACTGGGCGTACGTGTCCACGACGACCGAGAACGGCCCGCGCCCGCCGCCGGTGACCAGGCCCACGAGCGGCCCGAGCGCGCTGACGGCGACGAGGAGCGCCACGAGGGCCCGCGACTCCCGCACCGAGCTGCGGTGCCAGCCGCCGTGATGACCGGTCCGGCGCACCAGAACGGCGCCGACGGCCAGCCCGAGGATCGCCGTGGCGATCCGGTACCAGTCGTCGGCGTCGCCGCCGTACAGGGCGAACAGCGCGAGGACCCCGAAGCCGCCCACGCGCAGCCGCCGCCGCCACAGCGCCGGCGCGAACGCCGACGCCGCCATGACGACCCCCACGATCGGGATGACGGGGTCGACCACCGGCACCTCGGCGGCGACCACCGGCTGCAGGTCGGTCACCGTCCACGCGGCGGCGTGGAGTGCAACCCCGACCAGCACACCCGCCACGCCGAGGACGGGAAGCAGCACGAGGGCGCGGACGCTGCCGAGCAGGCGCTCGGCGTAGGCCAGCACCGTGAGCGACAGGACGAAGGCGAAGGCCGCGTGCACCGGCGACCCCGCCACGACGAGGGCCGTCACGAGGCTCGTCCAGCGCCCGCCGGCGAAGGTCGTCAGAGGGCCGGCGCCGTACGGCGACGAATCCGTCCCCCACAGCGTGCCGGTGGCCGTCGCGGCGACGACGACGAGCACGGCGAAGCCGACGGCGACGGGGTGGGAGCGCAGCCATGCGGCGACGATCCGCCCGCGCACGAGCGGGGCGCGCACGGGCGCGTCGGTGGAAGGCACGTCCGGATGCTACTGCCCGGCGCCCTTCCGGCCCCATCGCGTGACTATGGGGCGCCTATGGGCCGGCTGTGACCTGCCCACCGGGAGGCTCAGTACCAGATGTCGAGAGTCGGCGTCACGGCCGCGGCGAAGGCGGCGTCGAGCGCGGCGAGGACCGCCGCATCCGCCCGCACGCGACCCGCCGCCGCGAGCGCGCTCCACCGCACGCCGCCCAGCAGCGCCGACGAGAGCGCCCCCACGTCGGCGCGCACGTCGGGCTCGCCGACTGCGGCCGCCACGTGTGCCGCGCCGGCTGCGCCGGCCTCCAGCCGCCACACGCCCGTCGCGAGGCCGAGGGGATCCTCGACCGCGAAGACCACCGACAGCGGGCGCGCGTACGTGCGTGCCGCGAGCACCGCGGGAACATCCAGGACCCGCAGCCAGCCGTGGTCGGTCACCGACACCCTCGCCGCGCGCTGGTCGGAGATCATCCAGCGCACGGGGTCGTCGACGGGGCGCAGCGACGCGGTGACGGTCGCCACCAGGTCGTGCTCGATCGCGAACCGCCACAGCGCCGCGTGCGCGTCGGGGCCGTCGGCGACGAGCGCGTGGATCCGCAGCTCGTGGGCCGTGTAGTCGTCGCCGCCATCGGCCAGCGCATATACGAGGACCCCGCGGTCCACCTCGCCGTCGCGATAGACGACGGCGCGGATGCGGAGGGCGTTCTCGGTGCCCGGCCGCAGCCCCGCCACCCGTCGCCACTGCCCCGGATACGCGGGCACGGCGCCGGGCTGCGCGCGTCGGACGCGTTCGTGCAGCGCGGCGATCCGCTCGGGCACCTGCTCGCGCGCGACGAACTCGAGCCGGCCGGTCGGCGTCGGGCCGGTCCACGCCGCACGGCGCGTGTCGATGCGCCAGTCGGCGGTGAACACAGCCGGCGAGAAACCCCAACGGCCGTAGATCGTGGCCTCGGTGACGGTCAGACCGGCGAGCGGGAACCCGGCGGCGGCCGCCGTGCGCAGCTCGCCTCCCAGCATCGCCGCCGCGATCCCGCGGCGGCGGTGGGTGGGGGCGACCGTCACGCCGCTGATGGCCCACATCGGCAGGACGCGCTCCGGGTCGACCGTGACCTCGCTCGCCCACGCGTCGATCGTCGCGACGGGCGCTCCAGGATCGGCGGCATGAGGGTCGGTCACGGCGGTCAGACGCCGGTTGACGAGGGCGGCCCGGGACTCGGCGATCTGCTCGGCAGTGGGCTCCTCGTCGAGGAAGCCGCGGGCCACCGCGGGCAGGAAGACGTCGAACTCGGCGCCGTCGTTGGCCATGCGCCGATAGACCAGGCCGCGCTCGGCGAGCGCCGTCGTGGAGGTGTCGTCCAAGGGGAGGTCGCGTGCGTCGACGGTCATCCTTCCAACCTAGGCGCCGGCGCCGACGTGAGCACCGGCATACTGATCGCGTGCACGTCGCCCTGCTCGCGAACCCGGCCGCGAGAGGCGGCACCGCCGTCGCCGCCGCCGAGCGTGCCGTGGCGCGGCTGCGGACGCGGGGCATCCGCACCACGGTGCTCAGCGGCGGCAGCGCGGAGGAGACGACGGCGCTCCTGCGCGCCGCGCTGGAGGCCGACGTGAGCGCGGTGGCCGTAGCCGGCGGGGACGGCACGGTCCATGCAGCGCTGCAGGAGCTCGCCGGCACGGATGTGCCGCTCGGCGTGATCCCGTGCGGCACGGGAAACGACCTCGCGCGCGCCCTCGGCCTGCGCCGGCTGCATCCGGAAGCGGCCGCCGACGTGATCGCGGACGGGCGGACCCGTCGCGTCGACCTCGCGCGGGTCACGCGCGCGGATGGATCGGAGCGCCTGTTCGCGACCGTGCTCGCGTCGGGGTTCGACGCCCGCGTCAACGACCGCGCGAACGCCATGCGGCGGCCGCGCGGGCGCGCGCGCTACCTGGTCGCCATCCTCCGGGAGTTCGTCGCCCTGCGCCCTGAGCACGTCACGCTGTCGGGCGTGTCGGCCGCGGGCGCCGCGGTCGTCTTCGACGGCGAGGCCACGCTCGTCGCCGTGGGGAACACGCCCTCCTACGGCGGCGGCATCCCGATGTGCCCGGCCGCCGATGTCGCCGACGGACTGCTGGATGTCACCGTGGTCCGGCCCGTCGGCCGTCTCGAGCTCCTGCGCCTGCTGCCGCGTGCGTATCGCGGCACGCACGTCGCGCTCGCGCAGGTGTCCACGTGGCGGCTGTCGTCCGTGCGGATCTCCGGCGCGGGGGGCACGGCCTACGCGGACGGCGAGCCGATCGCCGACCTGCCGCTGACGGCCGCCTCGGAGCCGGCGGCGGTCCGGATGTTCGTGCCCGTCAGCTGACGGGCTGTGCGCGCAGGCGCGCGATGACGAGGTCGCGCAGCTCCTCGGGAGCGGTCTCCTTGCACGCCCGGGCAACCACCTCGGTCAGCGTCCGGGCGAAGTGCGCCTCGTCCTGGCACCCCGGGCAGTGCTCCAGGTGCTCGGCGATCTCCGCGTGCGAGGTCTTGCACACCTCGTTGCGGAGGTACTCCTCCAGGTCCTGCCGGGCCTTGTCGCAGCCGCAGTCGCTCATCGTCGCACTCTCCTACTTCTGAGCGGGCGCGGCAGCGCTGATGCCGCGCTCCCGCGCGTAGTCGGTCAGCAGCTCACGCAGCATCCGCCTGCCTCGGTGCAGACGGGACATGACCGTGCCGATCGGTGTCTTCATGATGTCGGCGATCTCCTGATAGGCGAAGCCCTCGACGTCGGCGAGGTACACCGCCATCCGGAAATCCTCTGGAATCGACTGGAGGGCGTCCTTGACGACGGATGCGGGCATCCGGTCGATCGCCTCCGCCTCGGCCGAGCGCGCGCTCGTGGCCGTGGTCGACTCCGCTCCCCCGAGCTGCCAGTCCTCGAGGTCGTCGATGGTGCCCTGGTAGGGCTCCCGCTGCTTCTTGCGGTAGGTGTTGATGTACGTGTTCGTGAGGATGCGGTACAGCCACGCCTTCAGGTTCGTGCCCTGCGTGAACGTGCGCCACGACGCGAACGCCTTCACGAACGTCTCCTGCACGAGGTCGGACGCATCCGCCGGATTGCGCGTCATACGCATCGCCGCCGCGTACAGCTGATCCATGAAGGGGAGTGCCTGCTCCTCGAACTGCGCGCGCGCGTCGACCCCGGCATCGGCCTTGTCGTTCATCACGCGCCAGTCTACGTCGGACGTCGTCCGCCGGTCCGAGACCAGCGTGCGCGGACGCTCGAGCACAACCGTCATCGCACCCCTCCTTCACTAGGGTGGAACCGATGAGCGCCGACACCTATTCCCCCGTCCCGGACGCCGCACCGCGCGGCGAATGGACGGCGCCGGTCGCGACGGCGCCGCTGCACGCGACGGTCCCGGTGCCCGGCTCGAAGTCGCTCACCAACCGCGAGCTCGTGCTCGCCGCGATCGCCGACGGCCCGGGCGTGCTGCGTGCGCCGCTCCACTCCGATGACTCCGCGCGCATGATCGGCGCGCTGCGCGCATTGGGCGTCGGGATCGAGCGCGTCCCCGCCGAGGATGGCGGCGACGACGATCTGCAGGTGACGCCGGTCTCCCCCTTCCGCGGCGACGTCGAGATCGACTGCGGTCAGGCGGGCACCGTCATGCGCTTCGTGGCGGGTCTCGCGGGCCTCGCGACCGGCGATGTCGTGATCACGGCGCACGAGAGCGCGCTGCATCGCCCGATGGGCAACCTCATCTCCGCGCTGCGCGAGGTGGGGGTCGACATCGACGACGGCGGCCGCTGGGCGCTGCCGTTCACGGTGCGCGGGCACGGGCACGTCCGCGGCGGCGAGGTCGAGATCGACGCCGGCGCATCGAGCCAGTTCGTCTCGGGCCTGCTGCTGGCAGCGCCCCGCTTCGACGTGGGCCTGCACCTGCGCCACGTCGGCGACCGCCTCCCGAGCATCCCCCACATCGACATGACCGTCGAGGCGCTCGCGCACCGCGGCATCCATGTGGAGCGCCCCGCCGTCGGCGAGTGGATCGTGCCCGCCGGCCCGGTCCGCGCGAAGGACGTCGCGATCGAGCCGGATCTGTCCAACGCCGCACCGTTCCTCGCCGCCGCGATGGTGGCGGGCGGGCAGGTGACCGTGCCGGGGTGGCCGCCGCACTCGACGCAGCCCGGCGCCCTGCTCGCGCAGATCCTCCCCGAGATGGGGGCCAAGGTCGGACGCCGGGCCTCGCAGCTGACCGTGAGCGCGGGTGAGGGCATCAGGGGGATCGACCTCGATCTCTCGGCGGCGGGCGAGCTCGCCCCCACCCTGTTCGGGCTCGCCGCTCTCGCGGACGGCCCGACGACCCTGCACGGCATCGGCCACATCCGCGGGCACGAGACCGACCGCATCGCCGCCCTCGCGGGGAACCTGCGCGCCCTCGGCGGCGAGGTGCACGAGCTCGACGACGGCCTGCGGGTCATCCCGCGGCCGCTCCACGGCGGGGTGTGGCCGGCGCACCACGATCACCGCATGGCGACGACGGGCGCGCTGATCGGGCTGCGCGTGCCGGGCGTGCGCGTCGACGACATCGGCACGACCGCGAAGACCCTCCCGGGATTCACGCGCCTGTGGTCCGCGATGCTCGAGGACTCGCGCGGATGACCGCGCGGCGGACGCTCTCGGAGGAGGCGCGGTGAGCTGGCTCACCGACGACGACGAGGACGACGACGCGTTCGACGAGAGCGACGTGCGCGTCCGCCCGAACCCGAAGGCGAACCGCCCGCGCACGAAGCGCCGTCCCGCACATGCCGACGCCACCGTCGCGCGCGTGCTGGGCGTGGACCGCGGCCGCTACACCGTCCTCGTCGACGAGGACGGACCCGAGGAGCGGCGCGTCCTCGCCACCCGCGCCCGCGAGCTGCGGAAGCAGCCGATCGTGACCGGCGACCGGGCGCGCGTCGTCGGCGACACGTCGGGCACCGAGGGCACGCTCGGGCGGATCGTCGGCATCGAGCCGCGCACGTCGCTCCTGCGCCGCAGCGCCGACGACACCGATCAGGTCGAGCGGATCATCGTCGCGAATGCCGATCAGATGCTCATCGTCGTGGCGGCGGCCGACCCGGAGCCGCGCGAGCGTCTCGTCGACCGCTACCTCGTCGCGGCGCTCGACGCGGGCATCCGCCCGCTCCTCGTCGTGACCAAGACCGACCTCGCCGATCCGGCCGGCTTCCTGTCCCACTTCGACGGCCTCGACCTCGAGGTCTTCACGAGCGCCCGCGACGAGATGCCGCTCGAGCGCATCGGCGCGGCCCTCGTCGGGCACGCGACGGTCTTCGTCGGGCACTCCGGCGTCGGCAAGTCCACGCTCGTGAACGCCCTGACCGGCTCCGAGCGCGCCACGGGGCACGTGAACGAGGTGACCGGCCGCGGTCGGCACACGTCGTCGTCGACGGTGTCGCTGCGCTATCGGAGCGACGCCGGCAACGGCTGGGTCATCGACACTCCCGGCGTCCGCTCGTTCGGCCTCGGCCACGTCGACCCGGCGCACATCCTCGATGCCTTCACCGACCTCGCCGAGGTCGCGAAGGACTGCCCGCGCGGATGCACGCACCTCCCCGACGCCCCCGACTGCGCCATCGTCGAAGCGG
The DNA here is from genome assembly GCF_003931875.1 of Microbacterium sp. 10M-3C3. NCBI lineage: Bacteria > Bacillati > Actinomycetota > Actinomycetes > Micrococcales > Microbacteriaceae > Microbacterium > Microbacterium sp. 10M-3C3. The sequence continues at coordinate 2,518,193 of NZ_CP034245.1, forward strand.
TCGCCGAGGGACGCCTGGGCCCGGGCGGTGTCGCGCGGCTGGACTCCCTGCAGCGCCTGCTCGAGACGTTCACCGACGCCCCGGGCCACCGTAGGCTGGAGGGGTGACCACTCTCTCGACGGGCGACATCGCCCCCGATTTCACGCTGCTCGACCAGGACGAGCACCCCGTCTCGCTGTCCGCTTTCCGCGGCCGCCGCGTCATCCTGTACTTCTACCCCGCCGCGATGACCCCCGGGTGCACCACGCAGGCGTGCGACTTCCGCGACAGCCTCGGCTCCCTGCAGGGCGCCGGCTACACGGTGCTCGGCGTCTCGCGCGACACCCCGGAGAAGCTGCGCGAGTTCCGCGAGCGTGACGGTCTGGCCTTCCCGCTCCTCAGCGACCCCGATCACGCGGTCCACGACGCGTACGGCGCATGGGGCGAGAAGCAGAACTACGGCAAGACGATCACGGGGGTGCTGCGCTCGACCTTCGTCATCGACGAGGACGGGCGCATCGAGCACGCGCTCTACAACGTCAAGGCCACCGGCCACGTCGCGCGGCTGCGCAAGACGCTCGGCGTCGACGCGGCCTGAGCCCGCGCAACACGCGGCGCGCCGCGATCACGCCGCGTCGCGGCCCGATCCGCCCTCTCGGCGCGCGGAGAAGAACAGCAGCGCGCCGCACACGAGGGCCGGCACGGCCAGCAGCGCGGCGACGGCGGGGTTCGCGCCCTCTCCGACGAGCGCGCCCCCCGCGACGGCGAGGATGAGCGCCTGCACGACGATGCCGCCGGAGCGTCCCCACGAGCGCCCGCGCGCCGTCGCGATCGCGAAGGAGATCACGGCGGCGACCCCCACGAGCGTGAGCACGGCGAGGGCGAGCGCGCTGGAGAGCGACGCGATGTCACCGGTTGCGATCGCGACGATCTGCTCGACGAGGAGCACGGCGACCCCGAGCGCCTCGAGGCCCAGCAGCACGGCCGCTGCGATCCGAATGCTCATGCGTCTCCTGTTCCAGCGGACGTCGCGCACGGGTAACGCGGTGGAAACCTCTTGGTCACCTCTTGATCACACAGAGTGCCTGTGGGACCATTGAGTAAGCCGTGTGCTCCCACAGCGACGTGGGGCGAGTCTCCGACTCGCATCTCCCACCAGAGTATCGGACGCCCGAGTCCGGGCCCGAACCGACCTGATTTCCGTTTGCAAGGAGCACCCCCATGGATTGGCGCGACAAAGCCGCCTGCCTGACCGTCGACCCCGAGCTGTTCTTCCCGGTCGGGAACACCGGGCCGGCCGTCGACCAGATCGAGAAGGCCAAGTCGGTCTGCGCGCGCTGCACCGTCACGGAGATCTGCCTGCAGTACGCCCTCGAGTCCGGCCAGGATTCGGGCGTGTGGGGCGGCCTGTCGGAGGACGAGCGCCGCGCCCTCAAGCGCCGTGCCGCCCGCGCGCGTCGCGCCAGCTGACGACACCCCATCCTTCACCGCGCGCGGCGCGCCGGTCGGGTCCGCCATCAGTTCGCGCTGCGCTCGATGTAGCGCAGCGGGATCTCGATCGTGACCTCGGTGCCGCTTCCGACGAGCGTGTGCCAATCGATCGTGCCGCCGAGCTCCCCCTGGATGAGCGTGCGGACGATCTGCGTGCCGAGCCCGCGTCCGACCTGACCCTCGGGCAGACCCACGCCGGTGTCGCGCACGCTCACCTCGAGTACGTCCTCCGTCCGCTCGGCGGCGATCTCCACGTCGCCCTCCTGCCCCGCAAGGCCGTGCTCCACCGCGTTGGTGACGAGCTCGGTCAGCGCGAGGGCGAGCGGCGTCGCGTACTCGCTGGGCAGCGTCCCGAATCGGCCGGTCGTGCGGGTCTTCGCGCGGGTGTTCGGCGCCGCGGCGACCTCGGCGACGAGCTTGAGCACGCGCGCGAACACGTCGTCGAAGTCGACGTTCTGCGCGAGCCCCTCGGACAGCGTGTCGTGCACGACCGCGATCGCCGACACGCGGCGCATCGCCTGGGTGAGCGCGTCGCGCGCCTCGTCCGAGTGGGTGCGGCGGGCCTGGATGCGCAGCAGCGACGCGACCGTCTGCAGGTTGTTCTTGACGCGATGGTGGATCTCGCGGATCGTGGCGTCCTTGGTGATGAGCTCCTGCTCCTGATGGCGGATCTCCGTCACGTCGCGGCACAGCACGATCGCGCCGACGCGCGTGCCCCGCTCGCGGAGCGGGATCGTGCGCAGCGACACCTGCACGCCGCGCGCCTCGATGTCGGCGCGCCACGGCGCCCGCCCCGTCACGACCACGGGCAGCGACTCGTCGACCTGCCGCTTGCCCGGCAGGATGCGGGTGACCACCTCGACGAGCGACTCGCCCTCGAGCTCGTCGTCGAAGCCCATCCGGTTGAACGCGGACAGCGCGTTGGGACTCGCGAACGTCGTCACGCCGTCCACGTCGAGGCGGATGAGTCCGTCGGATGCGCGCGGGGCGCCGCGCCGCGGGGCCGTGGGCGCGGACAGATCGGGGAAGGCGGCGGTCGCGATCATCCCGAACAGGTCGTCGGCGCAGTCGTTGAAGGTGATCTGCTGACGCGAGGGCGTGCGCGTCTCCCCCAGGTTCGTGTGGCGCGTGAGCACCCCGACGGTGGTCACCGGCGCACCGGCGGCGTCGCGTTCGCGGACGATCGGCACCGCGCGCACACGCGTCGGGGTCTCCTCGAACCAGTCGGGCGACGCGGAGTCGACGATGCGACCGGTCTGGAAGGCTTCGCGCACCTGCGTGTGCCACTGCGGGCGCACACGGTCGCCCACGATGTCGCGGTAGAAGAGGGTCGCCGCGCCGCCCGGGCGCGTGTGCGCGACCGCGACGAACGAGTCGTCCTGCGTCGGCACCCACACCACGATGTCGGCGAAGGCGAGATCGGCCAGCAGCTGACCGTCGCCGGCGAGCCGATGCAGCCATTCGACATCCGCCGCGGACGAGCGGCCCTGGGCGTAGACGAGGTCGCTGAGGGTGGACACTCCCCCAGGCTAATCCCCCCGGGCGCTCACGCGTTGCGCACGGCCCGGCCGGCAGCCGCGCGTTCGCGCGTACGCCGGCGCTCGCGCACCGGTGCTCCGGGCGCGGGGTGGATCGCCTCACCGACGAGGCGACGCACCGCCGCGGCCAGCGGCGAGCGCGGCGCGGTGTCGGCGACGGCCCGCCCCGCCAGCATCGCCGCGTCGACGGAGCGCGGATCGGTCGGCACGAACCACACGTCGCGGATGTCGGCGAACCGCTCGAGCGTCCGCCGCACCTGGCCGCGCGCATCCAGGCCCAGGGTCGCCGCCCGCACGCGGTTGACGACGACGACCACGCGGGTCGCCCCGACGGTCGCGCGCAGCTCGGCGTAGGCGCGCACGAAGCGGGCCACCCCGATCGGGTCGCCGGCGCACACCGCCACGACGAGGTCGGCGGCCTCCAGCGCCGCGATCGTCGCGGCGTTGCGGCGCGGGCCGTCGAGGTCGCTCACGATCTCCTCGTCGCGCTCGAGGGACGCGGCGACGTCCACGACCGTCGCCTGCGCCCACGAGCGGCACGCGCCGAGGGCGGCCGCGACACGGTCGGCGGAGAGCTCGGGCCACCGGCCCGGCCGGTTGATGCCGGTGAGCACGTCCACGACGCCGCCCGCCGTGCGCACCGGCACGCTGATGCGGTCGAGCTCGGCGGCGTCCAGCCCGCCGAGCCCCGCCTGACGGCATGCGGCGGCGAAGCCCGGCCCCTCGTCGTGAAGTCCGAGGGCGAGGGCGAGCGACGGCGCGTGGGCGTCGGCGTCGACGAGCCCGACGCGGCCGCCGTCGCGGGCGAGCTCCGCGGCGATCTCGGTCGCAAGGGTCGAGCGTCCGGGCGCACCGTGCGGACCCCACACCGCCACGATGCGGCCGTCCGCCCCGCGGGGGGTGGCGGGCATCGGCGCCGCGGCGGGCAGGCGGAGCGCTTCGGCGAGCGCCCACCCGGCGGTGTCGGCGGGCAGGGCCGGCGCGACGCCTGCCCGCTCGGCCAGGCGCCGACCGCGCTCGTCGTCCGCGAGGGCGACGATGCGGATGCCCCGCGCGTCGCACGTCGCGAGGACGCGCACATCGAGGGAGGCGGGATCGGCTCCCACGATGAGGGCGTCGACGTCTTCGGCCAGCGCCACGCCGTCCAGCAGCGCCTCGGGGGCGGTGGCCGCCGCCTCCAGCCCGCTGTCGACGAGCTCGGCGGCCAGTGCCCGCCCGCGCGGGAGCGGCAGAGCGACGAGCACCCGCATCAGGGCGCCACCCCGGCGATCGGCACGACGGAGAGCACAGACCCGTCGGCGAGGGCGGCGAGAGCTGCCGCGACATCCGCCCTGGGGATCACGAGCTCGAGCGCGACACCCGAGCCCGCCAGCGCCCCGTCGTCGCGCCGCACGGCGGCCACGGTCGCCTCGGGCACCAGGATGCGCGGCTCGAGGTAGGTCGAGGGCTCTTCGCCCGGAGGCGCCGACCACAGTTCCACGCGTGTCCCCGATGTCACCGACTCCGGGACGTCAGCGGCCGCGTCGACCACGATCGAGGTGACGCGGGCGTCGTCGGCCGCCCCGATCGCCGCCGCGGGGACCAGTTCGCCTGCCGCGACGACCCGCGTCGCCACCGCGCCGTCGTCGAGCGACTGCGGGCGCAGGTAGGCGTCACCGGCGGCGCCGAGGGCCACCTCGACCGCACGGAAGTCCGACGAGTCGAGCGTCTCGCCCGGAACGATCGTGCGCGCCGCGGCGAGCACCGGTGTGGTCTGGCGCGCGGCCGCGACGACGAGCCACACGCCGGCGATCGACGCGGCGATGAGCACGATGCCCAGAAGGAAGCGCGCGTCGCCCCAGAACGGTCGCGGGCGACGGCGGGGCGCAGGAAGAGCCGTCATGGCCGATATCGTGCTCCGGCCGCGCCGTCGGCGTCCGCGATTATCCACAGCGCCGAGGGGCGCAGAGGGCGGTCGGGGGCCGACCGCCATAATGGGCACATGCCCGAGCGCCCCCCGACCGGCTCGCGCCTGCTCGCGCCCGCGCAGGTGGCGGAGCTGCTGGGCATCGGCGTCGAGGAGGTCATGGCTCTCGTCCACGAGCGGCGCCTGTCCGGCTCCCGCGTGGGGACGCCGGCGCGATGGCGCATCGAGGAGACGAGCGTCGAGGACTACCTCGCCGACCAGGCGGAGGACGCGCGGCGCATGGCGCTGTGGCGCCAGTCGAACGCGGCGAGCTTCCCCGAACTGTGGGGTCGCGGCCCCCGCGGCGAGCGCTGACGCGCGCCGATCACACCGGGCGCGCCGGCGCGCCGTCGACCGCGATCCACGCGATCGACGAGAACGGCACGAGCCGGTAGCCCACGATGTCGGATGCCCGCCGCGGCGCCCCCGCGTCGTGCAGCGCGAGGTCGAGGTGGTCGGCGCCGGCGCGGTCGATCGTGCCCGACAGCGTCCGGCCGTCGCGCGTGTGCACCGAGACTCCCGCGCGGCGACGCACGACGTCGCGGACGGCGAAACCGAACGTCGCGCGCCGCGCCACGGTGGACGCCGAGGCGGCGTCGGGGCGCGCCGAGCGGAGCAGGTCGGCGTGCGGCAGCGACACCGACACGATCGCCGCGAGCGGGACGAGGGCCGCGCCGGCGCGCGAACCCCACGGCGACAGCAGGAGCCAGTCCGCGCCGAGTCCGACGATGGGCGCGGTGATGACCGCATCCGCCCCCGCGTCGACGCCCACCGCGATGGTCTCGGCGCCACCGCCGGAGAGCGCCGCGAGCCGCTCGTGCAGGCTCAGGCGCGACAGGCGCAGCCGCTCGGCCTCGGTCTCCAGCGCCGCGCGCTCCGCCTCCCACTCGGAGGCGAGCTGATCCTCGACGTCTTCGAAGAACCGGTCCCAGCGCATGGCGCGAGGCTAGAGCACGCGCGTGAGGCCCGCGTGAGACTTTCCACATGTTGCCCGGGCGCCCTGTTGTCCGGATAAGACGCATGGTCTACTGACTGCCGAGGATCCCCCCGGTCCTCTCCTCATCCGGTCGAGAGGGGCACGCCATGGCATCGACGCCCGCGGGAGTCACCCGCACCCATCCGATGACGGCGCGCGTGTGGGATGCCGACGAGTTCTTCGCCCCGCAGCGCACATCCGCCGCCGCCCTCCCCGATCCCGAGCCGCTGCTGCGCAACCTCACCCGCGGCGTCCTCGAAGTGCTCGCGGGCGTCCGGGAGATCGAACAGCTCGCGCGCTGGGTGACGGAAGACACGTTCCGTGCGCTCCTCACGCGCGCCAACCTCGCCACGCGCGCCCGCAGCGCCCGCGGCGTGCCCGCCACGCGGCCGGTCTACGCGATCGGCTCCGTCCGGATGTGCGTGCCGACCGACGGCGTGGTCGAGTCGGTCATCGTGGTCCGCACACCGCCGCGCACGCGAGCCATCGCCGTGCGGCTGGAGGGGATCGACGGCCGCTGGCGGGCGAGCTCGCTCGCCCTGCTCTGATCAGTCCTCGGCGTCGATGAGCTCGAGGAGACCTCGCAGCGCGTCGCGGATGTCGTCGTGGTCGTACTGGCCCGCGCGACTCTCCCCCGCGATCACGCCCGAGCGGTGCACCTTCGCGAAGTCGCCGTAGGGGAACGAGTACGCACCCTTCGTGTGCGGGTCGGCGTCCTTGTCGATGCCGAGGTGCCAATGGGAGTACTCGGTCCACCCGTGCGTCTCGATGAAGTCGTTCTCCTGCCAGGCCGATGGGGCGGCCTCCGACCACGCGTCGCGGTCGTCGCGGACCACATCGCCGTCGCGGACGAGGGCACGCGCCTGACGGAGCGCGGGAGCGTTCAGTTCGATCGCCATGCGACGAGGCTAGGCGCCCGCATCCGCGCCCGGCGAGGGGCTTGACGGGTCAGGGCCGGTAGGACGCGAGGAAATTCCCGAGCCGCTCGATCGCATCGGTGAGCACGCGCGCCTCCGGCAGCGTCACGATGCGCAGATGATCGGGCGTCGGCCAGTTGAAGCCCGTGCCCTGCACGAGCAGCACGTGCTCGGCGACGAGGAAGTCGTACACGAACTGCCCGTCGTCGGGGATGTCGTAGACCTCCGGGTCGAGGCGGGGGAACGCGTACAGCGCGCCCTGCGGCTTGACGCACGAGACACCCGGGATCGACTCGAGCGTCTGCCACGCCGCGTCGCGCTGCTCGTGCAGCCGCCCTGTCGGCGCGATGAGCGCGTCGATCGACTGCACGCCGGACAGGGCGGCCTGGACGGCGTGCTGCGCGGGGACGTTCGGGCACAGCCGGGTGCTCGCCAGCAGCGTGATCCCCTCGATGAAGCCGCGCGCGTGGTCCTGGGGCCCCGTGATGACGAGCCATCCGGAGCGGTATCCGGCGACGCGATAGGTCTTGCTCAGGCCGTTGAAGGTCAGGCACAGCAGATCGGGTGCGACGGTCGCCATCGGGATGTGCACGGCGCCGTCGAAGAGGATGCGGTCGTAGATCTCGTCCGAGAGCAGCAGCAGCGAGTGCTCGCGCGCGATCTCCGCGATGCCCTCCAGCACTTCGCGCGAGTACACCGCACCGGTGGGGTTGTTGGGGTTGATGACGACGATCGCCTTCGTCTGCGGCGTGATCTTGGCGCGGATGTCCTCGAGGTCGGGCTGCCAGCCGTTCTGCTCGTCGCACAGGTAGTGCACCGGCGTGCCGCCGCCGAGCGCGGTCATCGCGGTCCACAGCGGGTAGTCCGGTGCGGGGATGAGCACCTCGTCGCCGGTGTCCAGCAGCGCCTGCATCACCATCGTGATGAGCTCGGACACGCCGTTGCCCAGGTACACGTCGTCGGGGTCCACGTGCGGGAAGCCGTCGACCTGCTCGTAGCGCGAGACGACCGCGCGGCGCGCCGACATGATGCCGCGGCTGTCGCTGTAGCCGTGGGCGTGCGGCACCGCCTCGATCATGTCGCGGACGATCTGGAACGGCGCCTCGAATCCGAACACGGCGGGGTTGCCGGTGTTGAGCTTGAGGATGGTGTGCCCGTCGGCTTCGAGCCGGTCGGCCTCGACGAGGGCCTGTCCCCGGATCTCGTAGAGGACGTCCTTCAGCTTCGACGATTGGTCGAGGGGTCGCAGCGGGCTCATCCGCTCAGACTAACGCCGGCGCACGCGTGCGACCGGCCGCGGGAGCGTGCCAATGCCGCTCCCGTGGCCGGTCGCGACCGCCTACTTCTTCTTCTCGGCGGCGCGGCGCTGCTGGCGGTTCTGCGCGGGCGCGGATGCGGCGGCTCCGCCGTCCACGCGCTGCCCGAACGCACCGCGGGCCGCCGGCTCGGCGGGCCGCGTCTGCCCCGCGGCAGAGCCTGCCGGGGCCGCGCCGGCCGCGGCGGCGGCCTGCCGCATCCGGTTCGTCGCGGCCTGCTGCACCTGGCCGCGGTCGTTGCGCACCTCGACCTCGCCGGCGTCGTTCGCCGCGGAGTACTCCAGTCGCTGGACCTCGCCGGGGCCGTTGCTGAGCCCCTTCGCCTCGACCTCGGCGGCCTGCTCGCCCTCGACGCGGCGCACCTCGACCTCCAGGTTGAACAGATAGCCGACCGACTCCTCCTTGATCTGGCCCATCATCGACTGGAACATCTGGTAGCCCTCGCGCTGGTACTCGATGAGCGGGTCGCGCTGGGCCATCGCCCGCAGGCCGATGCCGTCCTTGAGGTAGTCCATCTCGTAGAGGTGGTCGCGCCAGCGGCGGTCGAGCACCTGCAGCACGACGCGGCGCTCGAGCTCGCGCATCGCGGCCTCGCCGAGCTGCTCCTCGCGCTTGGCGTACGCGATGCGGGCGTCGGAGAGGATCTCGCGCTTGAGGCCCTCCGGGGTGATGCGCCCCTTCGTGCCGGCGTCGGCGACGACCTCGTCGATCGTGACACCCACCGGGTACAGCGTCTTCAGCTCGGTCCACAGGGCGTCGAAGTCCCAGCTCTCGGTGTGCCCGCTGCCGGTGTGGTCGTCGATGACGGCCGAGATCGCGTCCTCGATGAAGTGCTGCACACGGTCGGCGATGTCGTCGCCCTGCAGGATGTGCCGACGGTCGGCGTAGATCGCCTCGCGCTGGCGGTTCAGGACGTCGTCGTACTTCAGGACGTTCTTGCGCAGCTCGGCGTTGCGGGCCTCGACCTGAGCCTGCGCGCTCTTGATGGCGCGCGAGACCATCCCCGACTCGATCGCGACGTCGTCGGGGAAGTTCGCCCGCGACAGGATCGCCTCGGCCGCGCCGGACTGGAACAGGCGCATGAGGTCGTCGGTGAGCGACAGGTAGAAGCGGCTCTCGCCGGGGTCGCCCTGACGGCCCGAGCGACCGCGCAGCTGGTTGTCGATGCGGCGGGACTCGTGGCGCTCGGTGCCGAGAACGTACAGGCCGCCGGCCTCGACGACCTTCGCGGCCTCCTCGGCGACGGTGTCGCGGACGGCGTCGTAGACGCCCTCCCACTCCGCCTCGTACTCCTCCGGCGTCTCGACGGGGTCGAGGCCCTTGGCCTTCATCTCCTGGACGGCGAGGAACTCGGCGTTGCCGCCGAGCATGATGTCGGTGCCGCGGCCGGCCATGTTCGTGGCGACCGTCACGGCGCCCAGGCGCCCCGCGCGCGCGACGATCTCGGCCTCACGCGCGTGGTTCTTGGCGTTGAGCACCTCGTGCTTGACGCCCTTCTTCGCGAGGAGCCGCGAGAGGTACTCGCTCTTCTCGACGCTCGTGGTGCCGACGAGAACCGGCTGGCCCGTCGCGTGGCGCTCGGCGATGTCCTCGACGACCTGGGCGAACTTCGCCGTCTCGTTCTTGTAGACGAGGTCGGACTGGTCCTTGCGGATCATCGGCTTGTTGGTCGGGATCGGCACGACGCCGAGCTTGTACGTCGACATGAACTCGGCCGCCTCGGTCTCGGCCGTTCCGGTCATGCCGGCGAGCTTGTCGTACAGGCGGAAGTAGTTCTGCAGCGTCACGGTCGCGAGCGTCTGGTTCTCGGCCTTGACGGGCACGTTCTCCTTGGCCTCGATGGCCTGGTGGATGCCCTCGTTGTAGCGGCGCCCGACGAGGATGCGCCCGGTGTGCTCGTCGACGATCATGACCTCGTCGTTCATCACGACGTAGTCGGTGTCGCGCTTGAACAGCGCGAGCGCCTTGATCGAGTTGTTCAGGAACGAGATCAGAGGCGTGTTCGCCGACTCGTAGAGGTTGTCGATGCCGAGGTAGTCCTCGACCTTCTCGATGCCGGGCTCGAGCACGCCGATCGTGCGCTTCTTCTCGTCGACCTCGTAGTCGACCCCCGCCTCGAGCGTGCGCGCGATCTTCGCGAACTCCGCGAACCACCGGTTGGCCTCGCCGGAGGACGGGCCGGAGATGATCAGCGGCGTGCGCGCCTCGTCGATGAGGATCGAGTCCACCTCGTCGACGATCGCGAAGAAGTGCCCGCGCTGGACGAGGTCCTCCTTGCGCCACGCCATGTTGTCGCGGAGGTAGTCGAAGCCGAACTCGTTGTTGGTGCCGTATGTGATGTCGGCGTTGTACTGCTCACGGCGGACGTCGGGCGTCTGGCCCGACACGATGACGCCGGTCGTCATGCCGAGGGCGCGGTAGACGCGGCCCATCAGCTCGGCCTGGTAGGACGCCAGGAAGTCGTTGACCGTGACGACGTGCACGCCTTCGCCGGCGATCGCGTTGAGGTAGACCGGCAGCGCCGCGGTCAGGGTCTTGCCCTCACCCGTCTTCATCTCCGCGATGTTGCCGAGGTGCAGCGCCGCGCCGCCCATGACCTGCACGTCGTAGGGGCGCTGGCCGAGCGTGCGCTTGGCGGCCTCGCGCACGGCGGCGAAGGCCTCCGGCATCAGCCGGTCGAGCGTCTCGCCCGCCTCGTAGCGCGCCCGCAGCTCGACGGTCTCGTTGCGCAGCTCCTCGTCGGTGAGGTGCTCGTAGTCCTCCTCGAGCGCGGCGACCGCTTTCACGACCTGCTGGAGGCGGCGCAGGATGCGGCCCTCGCCGGCGCGGAGCAGTTTCTCGAGAGGGTTGGCCACGGAGGATCTCCATCTGTCGGGGGCGTCGCGGTGTCGGATGGTCCGCGACGCGCGCCTGCGGACAGGCACACCCCGCCATGTTATCCGTTCGTGACCTCTGAGGTTCCTGGCAGACCCGCCGTCCGGTCGCGCCCGTCCGTCCCGGCCGCGCCAGCTCGGCGCGCGCCGTCACGCACGACCGCGGGGGTCGTGCCGAAACGGGCGCGGAAGGCCCGATGGAAGCCCGAGGGGTCGGACCGAGGCGGTGGCGGACATCATCGAGGAGGCGGCGCGATCGAGCGCGCCCGCCCGCTGAGCGAGCTTCGCGGGGCCGCCCGCTGAGCGGTCAGCGAACACGCGGCGCGGATCCGGCGGTGGCTCGTAGGATCGGATCATGGCGGGCTTCTGGGGCAGGCGAAAGCGTGAAGAGCAGGATGCAGCCGACGCGGACCTCATGCGCCGCGCCGAGATGGCGCTCGTCGCGGCCGATGAGCGCATCCGGCTCACCTCCGACGAGTTGAACTTCGCGGTCGCCGAGCTCGGCGAAGGACCGACGGCCGATCTGCGTGCGGCGCTCGACGCCGTCAAGACGCACATGGGCGAGGCGTTCACCCTGCATCAGCTCAACCACGACGAGATCCCCGACACCCCGGAGGAGCTGCGCACACGCAACGCCCGCATCGTGCAGCTGTGCCAGTGGGCGGAAGACCTCCTCGAGGAGCGCACCACCGCGCTGCAGCCGACCATCGAGCGGGTGCGCCGGGCGCCCGAGATCCTGCAGCGCGTGCGCGACGACCGCGAGCGCCTCGCCGATCGCATCGACCCCGCCCGGGAGGCGCTGCTGCGCCTCTCGCAGCGCTACAGCCCGTCCGCGCTCGCCCAGGTCGCCGGCAACCCCGACGAGGCCGCGCAGCTGCTCGATTTCGCCGTGCACACCGCGGACGTCTCCGACCGCCGGCGCGCGGCCGGTCAGCGCGAGCAGGCCTCCGTCGCGCTGGAGGCCGCGACCGAGGCGGTCCGTCGAGCGGAGTCGCTCCTGGACGCCGTCGACGCGTTCGAGATCGAGGCGCTGCGCGCCGAATCCACCCTCGCCGCCGTCATCGACGATTCCCGCGGAGACCTCATCGAGGCACGGTCGGGACCGCAGACTCCCGCGGTGCGCGCGGCGATGGCCGACCTCGACGCGGCGCTGCAGGCGCTGCCCGCGGGCGGCGGCAAGGACGATCCGTTCACGACGCTTTCGCGGCTGCGGACGGCCAACGCGGCGCTGGACGCCGCGCGCGAGCGCGCCGCGCGGCCGGTGCCCTCGCAGGCCCACGTCGACCACGCCGTCGACGACGCCGACCGGCAGATCTCCGTCGCGCGCAGCGTCATCGCCGGGCACCGCGGCTACATCGGCGCCGACGCGCGCACGCGCCTCGCGGAGGCCGAGCGGCTGCGCGCGGAGGTTCCCCTCGGCCCGATCGACGAAGACCACCGCGAGCGCGCGATGGGCACGGCCCGCCGCGCGGGCACCCTCGCCAGCGAGGCGCTCCAGCTCGCGCAGCAGGACATCGAGTCGTCCCGCTACAACGACTGGGGCGACGGCGGCTGGGGCGGTCGCGGCGGCCGTGGCGGCGGCATGGGCGGCGGCAACATGGTCGGCGGCATGCTGGGCGGCCTCGTCATCGGCTCGCTCCTGGGCGACATCTTCGACGGCTGACCCCGCTCCGGCGCAGCGAGCACGACGCCGCCGCACGTATTCAGGCTGCGGGCCCCGACATCGGCCGAATCCGGCCCTTCCGGCGGGTGCGCCCGGGCGTCAGCCTGAATTCGTGTCGGCGCAGCGCGGCCGGACGCAGACGACGGGGCCCCCGCCGCGCGAGGACCCCGTCGGAGAGCGGACGTCAGGACGCGACGGCCTGCGGCTGCGCGGCGGTCGCGAGCGAGATCACGCCGTAGTCCCAGCCCTTGCGGCGGTACACGACGCTGGGGTGATCCGTGCGCGCGTCGATGAAGAGGAAGAAGTCGTGGCCGACGAGCTCCATGCGGTCCACGGCGTCCTCGACCGTCATCCACTCGGCGTCGAACTGCTTCTCGCGGATGACGACGGGACTGTAGGGGGCCTCCTCACCGTCGGCGACGACCGGGATGCTGCCGGTCGCGACGGCGCGGATGACATCGACCGAGGCAGGCTGCACGTCGATGCCCTGCAGGGCCCCGGAGCCCTTCTCGAACTTGGCACCGCGGGGGTGGTTGCGGTTGTCGACGCGCTTCTCCTTCGCGCGCCGCAGCTGCTCGGCCATCTTGTCGACGGCCTTCTCGAGGGCGGCGAACTTGTCGCCGTCGACCGCTTCGGCCCGCACCACGGGCCCCTTGTGCGTGAGGGTCAGTTCGACCGCCTCGTCCTCCATGCGGCCGTTGCGGTACGACCGGTGCGTCACTTTGACGTCGAGCGTCTGCGCGCGGGGACAGAGGTGTTCGATGCGAGTGGCCTTCTCCTCGACGACACTGCGGAAGCGGTCGGTGATCCCGACTCCCACGCCGACGATGCTGGTGTCCATCCGTTACCTCCTTGTTCCGGGGCCGCCCACGTCCGGGTTCCACCTTTCCAAGGGCGGCCATCCGTCGCCTTGTGTCCCCCCACCGTAGTCGCCCGGTCCCGCTGTGTCACCCGTGTTCCGCGACGCCACAGGAGGTTCATCGCGCGAGGGCCAGCCGGCGCGGCGTGGCCGCCGCCGTCACGGCTCCGACGACCTCCGCGCCGCCCTCGCGGAGGGCCCGCGCGGCCTCCTGCAGGGTCGCCCCCGTGGTGACGACGTCGTCGACCAGGAGGATGCGGCGGCCCGCGCACGGGCGTGCACGCATGCTGCCGGCCACGTTCCCGGCGCGCTCCACGCGCCCGAGCGCGCGCTGGTCGGCTGTCGGGCGCCCGAGGCGCAGCAGCGGCTCGGTGCGCCATCCCGCGCGGCGGGCGAGCAGCTCCGCGACCCGGTAGCCGCGGCGGCGCATCGACGCGCGCGAGGTCGGCACGGCGACGACGGCGTCCGCGGGGGGCCACGACGCCGTCAGGGCTGCGGCCGTGAGTCCTGCGGCGAGAGGACGCGCGAGACCCGTGCGGCCGTCCTCCTTCAGCGCCCGGATGACGCGCGCCGCGACGCCGTCGTAGACGAGACCGCTGCGCACCTCGAGCCCCGCGACGCTGCGCGCGACGACGGCGGGGAGGAGGGCCGTCCGGCACCGCGCGCACAGTACCTCGTCGGGGGCGTCGCATCCGGCGCACGCGACCGGCAGGACGAAGGCGAGGGCGGCGGCGAGCGCGCCGCGCAGCGTGTCGGAGTCCACGTCGTCAGGCTGCCGCGCGGGCGGCGCGGCCCGCGCGGCAACCGCAGTGCTCGGGGATGAGGCGTACGTGACCCATGCCGGGGAGGAGGGCTCGGCCGCGGCCGCGATCAGGGCATGCCCTGCTGCCCGGCGAGCACGGCGACCCCCGTCACCGTCTGCGCCCAGTTCGGACCCTGGCGGACGTAGACGACGCCGTCACCCGAACGCAGCCGCGCGCTCGAGTTGCCGCCGGCGATCGCGACCGCACCGTCGGGCACGGTGAGGTCGGAGCCCGGGCCGCCGACGGGCTGCTCGCGCAGCACCATCTCGCCGCCCGCGGTCACGAGCACGCCCAGCGTCGTGTCGTCGAGCCACGCGAGGCCCATGGCGTCGCCGTCGAGCGACGCCAGCACGCGCACGTCGCCGAGCGAGATGTCGGTGCCCTCCGCCGAGCGCCGGATGCCGGCGACCCACAGCTCGGTGCGGCCGCGATTGACCACGGTCGCGGCCATGCGGGTGCCATCGCGCGAGACGCGCATCGCGGAGATGCTCGCCGCGCCCGCCCACGCGTCGGCGACGGCGACGGCGGGTCCGTCGACGGGGTGGGCGAGGACGACGGGAGGGCTCGCGGCCGGCACGGTCCAGATCGTCCCCGACGGATCGATCGTCGGCGGCACGAGACCCGGGCGTTCGTCGAGCGTGGCGAGCTCGCCGTCCACCCCCGCGCGCAGCACGACGCCGGCGGTGGTCCGCGCGGCCGCCGTCGTGAGATCGGGCGCGACCTCGACCGCGTCGACGGCCACGGACGCGAGCGCCTCCGACACCGGCACGTCCTCGACCCCGTCGCCGTCGGCGAAGCCGAACGAGCCGTCCGCGCGTTTGACGAGGGACTGCGAGTCGACCCGCGTACCCCTGACGGTGGCGGCGGATGCCTGCAGCGGTGTGCCGTTGACGGTCATCTGCACGGCCGCCACGTCCGCGGTGCGCAGCGACGCCTCCAGCTGCGCCTGCATGCGGCCGAGCGCCGTCTGCCCGAGGGACAGCGCCGCATCCGACAGCTCGACCTGCGCGGAGTCGTCGACGCTCGGCACCGCGCCGGAGACGGTGACGTCCTCGGGGAACGCCGAGACCACCGCCCCCGCCAGCCACGCGCTCGGCTGGCCGTCCACGAGCGCGGTCGCCACCGCGGTCGCGATGTTCGCCGACGGGAACCACCGCTCGTCGGGGACGAGGAAGCGGTAGTCGCGGTCGAAGTAGAACAGCGACACCGAGTCGTAGACGCTGCGGAACTCCTCCTCGAAGAGCACGACGCCGTCGGGGGCGTCGGAGATGCGCCACTCGCCGTCGACCTGTTCGAGCGTGAAGCTCAGGGTCACCGACCCCTCGTCCTGCGGCGAGTAGGCGCCCGAGGCGTCGACGAGCCCGGTGGGGACGACCTGCATCGTGCTCACGCCGTCGACGGGCTCGGTCGGCGGCGTGCGATGGGCGAGCCGGTCGATGATCACGCTCGCGCGCGGGTTCCACTGCGCCGCGAAATCGGGCGCGAGGAACTGCCGCGCGATCGCCCACTCCCCTTGCGGACCCGACCCGGCGCGGATGAACCCGTTCACGATGTCCTCGGGCGACGCACCCTGCTGCGGGCCGTTCGGCACGAAGCGGATCTCGGGGTCGCTGCCGGCGTCGACGGGCGAGAGCCCGGGGTTCACCTGCCCCGACGTCGGCAGCCCGGCGCACGCGGCGAGCACGAGGACGAGCGCGAGCACGGCGCCGCCCCACGCGCGCCTCACGCGCTCCCCCGCGGGATCTCGATCGGCTGCGTGAGGCCCAGCGCGTCGAACGCGCCCGGCTCGTCGGCCGACTCCAACGGGATGGGCGATCCCGCGGGGGCGCCGGGCGAGCGCGGCAGCGTGAGCACGAAATGCGAGCCGCGGCCGAGCTCCGACCACACCTCGAGCCGGCCGCCGTGCAGCCGCGCGTCGCCGAGCGCGATCGAGAGCCCGAGGCCCGTGCCGCCGATCGTGCGCACGCGCGAGGGGTCGGCGCGCCAGAACCGGTCGAAGACGTGCTCGACCTCTTCGGGGCGCATGCCGAGGCCGAAGTCGCGCACGCCCAGCGCGACGGCGTGCTGGTCGCTGTCCACGGTGACCACGATGGGGCGCCCTTCGCCGTGCTCGATCGCGTTGCCGAGCAGATTGCGGACGATGCGGCGGATGCGGCGGGCGTCCATCTCCACGAGCGAGTGACCGCCGGGCGCCACGAGGCGCACATCGGAGCCGTGCTGCTCCGCCAGCTGCGCCATCGAGGCGATGACGTCTTCGGCGAGGTGGGCGAGACTCGTCGGGTCGCGTTCGAGCTGCACCGATCCGGCGTCGTACCGGCTGATCTCCAGCAGGTCGGTCAGCAGCGTCTCGAAGCGCTGCACCTGCGCGTGCAGCAGCTCGGCCGCGCGCGCCGTCGTCGGATCGAACGCCTCCCGCTGGTCGTTGAGCATGTCGGCGGCGAGGCGGATCGTCGTCAGCGGCGTCCGCAGCTCGTGCGACACATCCGACACGAAGCGCTGCTGCACGAGCGAGAGGTCGGCGAGCTCCTTGATCTGGGCCTGGATGCTGTCGGCCATCGCGTTGAAGGAGCGCCCGAGCACGGCCAGCTCGTCGTCGCCGCGGACCGGCAGGCGCACCTCGAGGTCGCCCGCCGCGAGCTGCGCGCTCGTCTCGGCCGCCTCGCCGATCGGCACGGTCACCGAGCGCAGCACGAACCACGTGATGCCGCCGATGAGGGCGACGAGGGCGAGGCCCGACACCCACAGCGTCGCCTGCACGAACGTGAGGGTCTGCGCGGCGCCCGAGAAGTCGTACGCGAGGTAGAGCTCGTACGGTCCGACGCCGGGCACCTCGAGCTGCTGGCCGACCACGACCCCCGGGATCGCGTTGCCCTCGCCGTCGCGGAGCTGCGCCGACTGCCACCACTGGGTCTGGGCGTTGCTGCGCACGAGCGTGCGCAGCTCGGGGGTCACGAACGCCGGGTCGAACCCGCTCGAGTCGATGTTCTGCGGCGCGATGCTCGAGGCCTCGGTGGCGATGCGGAACGTCGCGAACGAATCGGCGGCCGACTGCTGCGCGAGCGTCGTCAAGGTGTTGCGCATGAGGTTCTGCACGCGCACCGGGTCGTCCGTCGTCACGGCGGCGTCGAGGTTCGCCTGCGCGGCGGCGGTGGCCTGCTGGGCGCCGTACTGCACCTGCCGCAGCCGCGACTGGAAGAGGTCGTTCTGGATGACCAGCGCCATCCACACGCACGCGACGAGGATCGTCACCGCCGTGAGGCCGAGCGTCACGACGATGGTGCGGAACCGCAGCGAGCGCCGCCACAGCTCCGTCACGCGCCGGGGCCACGCGCGCCACCCGGCCACGACGGTCGGCACGGCGCGACGAGGGGTGCGCGCCGCGGTCGCGGTCATCCCGGACCGATCCTCACGCGACCGCTCCCGCCCGGTACCCGACGCCGCGCACGGTCGTCACGATGCGGGGGTTGTCGGGGTCCTGCTCCACCTTCGCGCGGAGGCGCTGCACATGCACGTTCACCAGGCGCGTGTCGGCCTTGTAGTGGTAGCCCCACACCTGCTCGAGGAGCATCTCGCGGGAGAACACCTGCTGCGGCTTGGAGGCGAGCGCGACGAGCAGCTCGAACTCCAGCGGCGTCAGGGCGATCACGTCGTCGCCGCGGCGCACCTCGTGCGCGGCCACGTCCACCGTGAGGTCGCCGATGCGCAGCGATTCCCCGGGTCCGGATGCGGCGGGGCGCAGGCGCGTGCGGATGCGGGCGACGAGCTCCTTGGGGTTGAACGGCTTGACGATGTAGTCGTCGGCGCCGGATTCGAGGCCCTTCACGACGTCGGCGGTGTCGGTGCGCGCGGTGAGCATGATGATCGGCACCCCCGACTCGGCGCGCACGCGCGTGCACACCTCGATCCCGTCCATGCCGGGGAGCATGAGGTCGAGGAGGATCAGGTCGGGCCGCTCGCGCCGCCACGCCTCGACGGCCTCCGCGCCGTCGGCGCAGAACACGGTGTCGAATCCCTCCGTGCGCAGGACGATGCCGATCATCTCCGCCAGAGCGGTGTCGTCGTCGACCACCAGGATCCGTGATGTCATGTGCGCTGTCGTCCTCACCTTCGGCGCCTCTGGCGCCACGCTGCGCCGGACGCACGCTTCGTCCCCCCGCGCTCTCCACAGGGTAGTCGACGGCGCCGGGCTCCGGCCGAACGCACCGCGCCCGTGTGCCACGATAGGGAGGACCTGCCCTCGAGGAGGCCCCGTGAGCGCGTACCCGGCTTGGACGCCGGCCCCCCGCCCCGGCATCGTGCCGCTGCATCCGTTCGGCTTCGGAACGACGCTCGGCCGCTCGTTCACGGCGCTGCGGCAGAACCCCGGCGTGCTGCTCGGCTTCGCGCTCGGCGTGCAGGCACTCGCGTACGTGGTGGTGCTCGTGCTGGTGGGCGCCGTCGCTTTCGCGACGTTCTCGCGCCTGGACACGGTGCCCGAGGGCAGCGATGACTTCGACGCCATCCTGGCCGGGTCGATCGCGGTGACGGTGGTCGTGGGCATCGTGCTCTCCCTCGCGGCAGGCGCTCTGACCGTGATCGTCCAGGGCGTCGTGGTGAGTGAGGTCTCGGGCGCCGTGCTCGCCGAGCGCCGCACGCTCGGGCAGACGTGGCGACGGGTGCGCCCGGTCGCGTGGCGCCTCCTCGGCTGGAGCGCGCTCGTGCTCCTCGCGATCGTCGTCGTCCTCGGCGCGGTGGTCGCCGCGGTGGTCGCGCTCGGCTTCGTCGCGCCGCCCGCCGCGATCGGCGCCGCCGTTCTGTGCGTGCTGGGTCTCATCCCGCTCTGGTACTGGCTCACCACGAAGCTCGCGCTCGTGCCGGCCGTGCTCGTCATGGAGCATGCGCGCATCGGTCAGGCGGTGGGGCGCTCGTGGCGGCTCACCCGCGGTCGGTTCTGGCCCGTCCTCGGCGTGCTGTTCATCGTGTCGCTGACCTTCAGCGTGCTCGCGCAGATCGTCGGCGTCCCGCTGCAGTTCCTCTCGCTCGGGCTCGGCACCGTCATCGCGCCGACCGGCGACCCCGATGCCGGCGCGGTCATCGCCGTGATCGTCGTCGGCCTGCTGACGCAGATCGTGACGCTCCTGGTCCAGTGCGTCGCGCTCGTCGTGCAGTCGACGGCGAGCGCGCTGCTCTACGTCGACTGCCGCATGCGGCACGAGGGTCTCGACCTCGACCTCGTCGCGTACGTCGAGCGACGGGATGCGGGGGCGGCCGACCTGCCCGACCCCTACCTCGCCCACATCGGGCGCCCGGCGCCGCCCCGCTTCGGCTGGGCGCCGGTGCCGCCCGGACTCGCCGGTCCCCCCTCCGCGCCGCCGGCGGCCGCCGCGCCGCAGCCCGCACCGGCGGCGTGGCCGGTGACCGCGCCGCCGAGCTCCCCCGCGCCGGCCTCCTCGCCGACGCCGCCCGCGCCCTCGCCGGCGCCCGCACCGGATGCGACCTCGTGGGCCCCGCCGCCGGGATCCGCCGCCCCGTGATCGCCGCCGTCCTCGCCGCGGCCCCGCTGCTGCCCGACCCCGACGACGCCCGGGACTGGGCACGTCGGGAGCTGAGCGATCCCGCGTACGCGGCGGCGGAGCCGACGCCCCTGGACCGCATCGCCCGCGCGGTGGGCGACGCCCTCGCCCGACTGTTCGACCCGCAGCTCTCGGGCGGCTGGGGCACCGCCGCATCCGTCATCGTGACCGTCGTGGTCGTCGCCGTGATCCTCGCCGCCCTGCTCATCTGGGGGCGGCCCCGCTCACGGGCGCGCGTGCGCGCCGCGGCGGCGCCCCTGTTCGGCGAGACCGATGTGCGCTCGGCCGCCCAACTGCGCGCGGATGCGACCGCCGAGGCCGCGCGCGGCGCCTGGGACGCGGCGGTCGTGCTGCGCTTCCGGGCCCTCGCCCGCGCACTGGCCGAGCGCGCGCTCGTCGATCCCGCCCCCGGCACGACCGCGCAGGGCTTCGCCCGCTCCGCCGCCGCCGTGTTTCCCACAGGGCACGACGCCCTCGCGGACGCGGCGACGACGTTCGACGACGTCCGGTACCTCCGCCGCCCCGGCACGCGCGAGGCGTACCAGCGCGTCGCCGCGCTCGACGACGCGCTCGCGGCCGAGCGCCCGCAGCTTCAGGCGGTTCCCGCGTGAGCGCGGTCGACGCGCCGGCGGCGCCGGCGACGCGTCGTCGCGCCCGCCGCATCGCGGGGTGGAGCGCGTTCGCCGTCGCCCTCACCCTCGTCGCGGGCGTCGGCGCGCTGCTCGCCGGCGGCGGCTGGAGCGCGCGCGACGCGCTCGACCCCGAGTCGGCAGGCCCGGGCGGCACGCGCGCGGTCGTCCGCATCCTGCAGCAGCAGGGCATCGACGTGCGCATCGCCCGCGACCACGACGCCGCCATGGCCGCCCTCGCCACGGGCCCGGCGACCCTCGCCCTGCCCGACGCGCCCGCTCTGTCCGACGACCGCCTCCGCGAGCTGGCGGATGCGGCGACGGCGGTCGTGCTCCTCGAACCGCGGTCGCGGTCGCTGCGCGTCCTGCTGCCCGGGTCGACCGTCGTCGGCGCGACGGCCGGCACGACGCCGACGGCGACGTGCGGCGGCGACCTGGCCGCCACGGGACCCGTCACGATCGGCGACCTCTACTCCCCCGGCGAGGGCGTGGCCGGCTGCTACCCGGCCCAGGACGCGTACGGGCTGCTGCGCGGCGGCGGCATCACGGCGCTGGACGCACGCACCGTCCTCGCCAACGACGCGCTCGATGCGGAAGGCAACGCGGCGCTCGCCCTCCGCGTGCTCGGCGGCGAGCCGACCCTCGTGTGGTACGTGCCGTCGCTCGCCGACGCGGACGGCGCCGCTCCCACTCTGGGCGAGCTCACGCCGGCCTGGGTGACACCCACGATCCTGCTGCTCGCACTGTCGGGCATCGTCGCCGCCGTGTGGCGCGGGCGCCGGTTCGGTCCGCTCGTCTCCGAGACGCTGCCGGTGACCGTGCGGGCGTCGGAGACGACGATCGGGCGCGGTCGCCTCTACGCCCACAGCGGCGATCGCGGGCATGCGGCCGCGCAGCTGCGCCGCGCCGCATCCGAGATGCTCGCCCGCCGCCTCGCCCTCGGCCCGCGCGCACGCCCGATCGAGATCGCCGACGCGGTGGCGGCGCTGACCGGCGCCGACCGCGCCGCCGTCCTCGACGCCCTCGCCGGGCCGCCGCCGGCGGACGACCGCGCGCTCGTGATGCTCGACCAGCGCCTGCGGGCCCTCGACTCCGCGGTTCGCGCCGCGCTCCGACCGCCTTCGACCGACGGGAGACCCCGATGACCGACCCCCACGCCACCCAGGCGCTCCCGGCGCCCGCCGAACGCGACGACGAGGCCCTCCGGCGGTCGATGCACCGCGTGCGCGAGGAGATCGGCAAGGCCGTCGTCGGGCAGGACGGCACCGTCACGGGCCTGCTCATCGCCCTCCTCGCCCGCGGGCATGTGCTTCTGGAGGGCGTGCCGGGCGTGGCCAAAACCCTCCTCGTGCGCAGCTTCTCGCGCGCGCTGGGCCTGGACACCAAGCGCATCCAGTTCACGCCCGACCTCATGCCGGGCGACGTGTCGGGCTCGCTCGTGTACGACGCCCGGTCGGGCGAGTTCGAGTTCCGTCCCGGTCCGGTCTTCGCCCACGTCGTGCTCGCCGACGAGATCAACCGGACGCCACCGAAGACCCAGGCCGCGCTCCTGGAGGCGATGGAGGAGCGGCAGGTCTCGACCGACGGCGTGACCCGCGCGCTCCCCGAGCCGTTCCTCGTCGCGGCGACACAGAACCCGATCGAGCAGGAGGGCACCTACACGCTGCCCGAGGCGCAGCTCGACCGGTTCCTCCTCAAGCTCGTCGTCGATCTGCCGCCGCGCGACGCCGAGCTCGCGGTGCTGCGCCGTCACGCGGACGGCTTCGATCCGCGCCTGCTCGAGACCGCCGGCGTGTCCACCGCCACGACGCCCGAGGAGATCCTCGGCGCACAGCGGGCCGTCGCCGCCGTCACGGTGTCGGACGATGTGCTGGGGTACGTCGTCGACCTCGCCCGCGCGACGCGCGAGAGCCCGTCCGTGCAGCTGGGCGCGAGCCCGCGCGCGGCGACCGGACTGCTGGCGGCGGCGAAGGCGTGGGCCTGGCTGAGCGGCTACCCCGCGATCACCCCCGATCACGTCCAGACGATGCTCGTCCCGGTGTGGCGACACCGCATCCGCCTGCGGCCCGACGCGGAGATCGAAGGGGTGTCGGTCGACGCGATCCTCACCTCGGTGCTGCAGCAGACCCGCGTGCCGATCTGATCGTGTTCGTCAGCGGTCGCCTCGTCCTGCTCGTCGCCCTCGGCGTCGTGCCCGTCGTGCTGCTCGCGGCCGGCGGCGCGCCGGCGTGGGCCGTCGCGGGCGCGTGGGTCGTGCTGGCCGCCGCGCTCGCCGCCGCCGACGTCGCCCTCGCGGCCGACCCGCGGCGGCTGCGGGTCGAGCGCCGGCTCCCCGTCCGCACGCTCAAGGACGACCCGGCGGTGTCGGAGCTCGTCGTGACGAACACGGGTGACCGGCGCCTGCGCGGACTCCTCCGCGACGGATGGCAGCCGACGGCCGGGGCGGACGACGCGCGCCTCGCCCTGGACGTCCCCGCCGGCGAGCGCCGGATGCTCCGCCAGCCGCTCCGCCCGCGTCGCCGCGGCGAGCTGCGGACCGCGTTCGTCGCGGTGCGCAGCCTCGGACCGCTCGGGCTCGCGGGGCGCCAGCGCACGCTCGACGCGCCCGGGCGCATCCGGGTGCTGCCGCCCTTCCGCGCCCGCCGGCATCTCCCCTCGCGCCTCGCGCGGCTGCGAGAGCTCGACGGCGCGACGAGCGTGCTCGTGCGCGGGCCCGGCACGGAGTTCGACAGCCTGCGCGAGTACGTGCGCGGCGACGACGTGCGCGCGATCGACTGGCGCGCCACCGCTCGCGCGGGGACGACGATGCTGCGGACGTGGCGACCCGAGCGCGACCGCCACGTGGTCATCGTCATCGACACCGGGCGGACGGCGGCCGCGCGCGTGGGCGACGGCACGAGGCTGGATGCGGCGATGGAGGCGGCGCTTCTGCTGTCGGCCCTCGCCGCCCGCGCCGGCGACCACGTGCACGTCGTGTGCTTCGACCGCGTCGTGCGGGCGCGCCTCACCCGGACGGACGGCCCCGCGCTTCTTCCCGCCCTCGTCGACGCGCTCGCCCCGGTGGAGCCGCAGCTCATCGACACGGACTGGGACGCCGCGTTCGCCGCGGTCCGCTCGTTCACGACGCGGCCGAGCCTCGTGGTGCTGCTCACGGCGCACGACGAGCCCGCGGCCGCGCGCGGCTTCCTCGGGTCGCTCCCGGCGCTCGCGGCGCGCACGCGCGTCCTGGTCGCGACGGCCACGGATGAGGAGGCGGCGCCGGCCCCGCGCGAGGCGCTCGACGTGTACGTCGCCGCCGCGGCGGCCCGCGGGCGCGCGGATGCCGAGCGGGTGGCGGCCGCGGTGCGTCGCGCGGGCGGCGAGGCGCTCGCCGCATCCGCCGATGAGCTGCCGCCACGGGTGGCCGACCGCTATCTCGCCCTCAAGGCGGCCGGACGGCTCTGACCCCGAGGGTGCACCCCGCACGCGAGAATGCACCGCCGGGCGAGCGGGCTCGCCACGACGGTGCACTCTCGGGAGGGGATCAGCGCAGGTCGAACCGGTCGAGCTCGGTCACCTTGCGCCACGCCGCGACGAAGTCGTGTACGAACTTCTCCTTCGCGTCGTCGGAGGCGTAGACCTCGGCCAGGGCGCGCAGCTCCGAGTTCGACGCGAACACGAGGTCGACGCGCGTGCCGACGCCCACGCGCTCGCCCGAGCCGTCCTTCACGCCCTCGAAGGCGTGCTTGCCGGCGTCGAGCGGCTTCCAGGTCGTGCCGAGGTCGAGCAGCTTCACGAACACGTCGTTCGTGAGCGCGCCCGGGGTGTCGGTGAAGACGCCCCAGTCGGAGCCGTTCGCGTTCGCCCCGATCGCGCGCAGGCCGCCGACCAGCACCGTCATCTCGGGGGCGGTCAGCGTCAGAAGGTTCGCCTTGTCGAGCAGGAGGTACTCGGCCGGGAGCTTCGCGTCGCGCGAGACGAAGTTGCGGAACCCGTCCGCGATCGGCTCGAGGTAGCCGAACGAGTGCACGTCGGTCTGCTCCTGCGTCGCATCGGTGCGCCCCGGGGTGAAGGGCACCTCGACCTCGACGCCCCCGGCACGGGCGGCCTCCTCGACACCGGCGTTGCCGGCGAGCACGAGCAGGTCGGCGATGGACACGCGCGTGCCATCGGTCTGCGCCGCGTCGAAGTCGGCCTTCACGCGCTCGAGCACCTCGAGCACGCGCTGCACGCGCGCCGGGTCATTGACCTCCCAGTCCTTCTGCGGCGCGAGGCGGATGCGAGCCCCGTTCACGCCGCCGCGCTTGTCGCTGCCCCGGAAGGTGGATGCGGCGGCCCACGTCGTGGCGACGAGGTCCTGCACCGACAGGCCGCTCCCGAGGATGCGGCGCTTGAGCTCCGCGGCGGCGGACGCATTGACGAGCGGGTGCTCGACCGGCGGCAGCGGGTCCTGCCACACGAGGTCCTCCGCGGGCACCTCGGGTCCGAGGTAGCGCGCCTTCGGGCCCATGTCGCGGTGGGTCAGCTTGAACCACGCGCGCGCGAACGCGTCGGCGAACGCCTCCGGGTCGGCCGCGAACCG
Organism: Microbacterium sp. 10M-3C3; assembly: GCF_003931875.1. Lineage (NCBI taxonomy): Bacteria > Bacillati > Actinomycetota > Actinomycetes > Micrococcales > Microbacteriaceae > Microbacterium > Microbacterium sp. 10M-3C3. The sequence goes on from NZ_CP034245.1 coordinate 2,543,295, forward strand.
CCGCGAGATCGCGTCGTAGGCGGGGTCGACGCGCAGGGCGAGGTCGCTCGTGAGCATGCGCGGCTCCCGGCGGCCGTCGGAGTGGGCCAGCGGCACCATGTCGGCGCCGCCGCCGTTCTTCGGGCGCCACTGGTACGCACCGGCGGGGCTCTGGAAGAGCTCCCACTCGTAGGCGTAGAGGATGTGGAAGAACTCGTTGTCCCAGCGCGTCGGGTGGGAGGTCCACGTCACCTCGAGGCCGCTCGTGATCGTGTCGTCGCCCTTGCCTGTGCCGTGCGAGTTCGTCCAGCCGAGGCCCTGCTCCTCGAGGTCGGCGGCCTCGGGGTTGGGACCCACCGCGTCGTCGGGCGCGGCGCCGTGCGTCTTGCCGAACGTGTGGCCGCCGGCGATGAGTGCGACCGTCTCCTCGTCGTCCATGCCCATGCGACCGAACGTCTCGCGGATGTCGTGCGCCGACAGCGCCGGGTCGGGGTTGCCGTTGGGGCCCTCGGGGTTGACGTAGATCAGGCCCATCTGCACCGCCGCGAGCGGCTTCTCGAGCTGCCGGTCGCCGGTGTACCGCTCGTCGCCGAGCCACGTCGTCTCCGGACCCCAGTACACGTCGTCGTCGGGCTCCCAGACGTCGGGGCGGCCGCCGGCGAAGCCGAACGTGCGGAAGCCCATCGACTCCAGCGCCACGTTCCCGGCGAGGATCATGAGGTCGGCCCACGAGATCGACTGGCCGTACTTCTTCTTCACGGGCCACAGCAGCCGCCGGGCCTTGTCGAGGTTGACGTTGTCGGGCCAGCTGTTCAGCGGCGCGAACCGCTGCATCCCCGCGCCGCCGCCGCCGCGGCCGTCGGTCGCGCGGTACGTGCCGGCGCTGTGCCACGCCATCCGGATGATGAGCGGGCCGTAGTGACCGAAGTCTGCCGGCCACCAGTCCTGCGAGGTCGTGAGGGCCTCTTCGATGTCCTTCTTCACCGCCGCGAGGTCGAGCGCCTCGAAGGCCGCGGCGTAGTCGAAGTCCGGGTCGAGCGGGTTCCGCTCGGCGGAGTTCTTCGCGAGGATGCGCACGTTCAGGCTGTTCGGCCACCACACGCGGTTGGCCGAGCCGCGCGTGGGGTGCGGGAGCGCACCTTCGGGCTCGCTGTCGGCGGGGGCTTCGCCGACGGGCAGGCGGTTGTCGTCCGAGGCGCTGTCGTCATGGAAGACGGGGCAGCCGGGGGCGATGTCGCTCATTCGGATCCTCTCGTTTCTCTTTCGGGGGTCGGGGAGGAGCAGGGTCAGCGCAGGCCGTCGCGTCCTTCCGCACGGCACGCGGGACACACGCCCCAGAAGGTCACCTCGGCCTGGCGGATGTCGTACCCGCCGGCATCCGGCACGTGCAGGCACGGCGCCTCGCCCACCACGCAGTCGACGTCGTCGACGCGGCCGCACACCGTGCACACGACGTGGTGGTGGTTGTCCTCGACGCGCAGCTCGAACATGCCGGGTCGGCCGGCCGGCTCGATGCGCCGGGCGAGGCCGGCCGCGACGAAGTCGCCGAGGGCGTTGTAGACCGACTGCAGGCTCGTGCCGGGGAGGGCCGCGCGGATTCCGTCGAAGACGTCGTCGGCCGAGGCGTGCGGGTGCGTGCCGAGCGCGGCATACACCGCCAGGCGCGTCGCCGTGACACGCAGGCCCGCGGCGCGCAGCCGCTCCGCGGGAGCGATCGGGGCGGCGGCGTGCATGCCTCCACCCTAGCTCTTTTTGAGTTACTCAAAAATCGTGCGGACGTGACGTCGCGATCATCCGGAGGTGAGCGTCGGGGTTCCCGCCTCGTACTCGGTGAGATCGCCGGTCTCCCCCTGCCGCACCGCGCGGCGTCCCAGCACGAGCATGTAGGCGAGGAACGCCGCCCACACCGCACCACCGACGGCGAGCTTGACGGCCACAGGCCACGGCGCCGGCGTGACGAACCCCTCGAAGACCCCCGACACCGCCAGCACGAACACGAGCCCCAGCGCGATCGTCCCGAGCGAGCGACCCGCGGCGGCGAGCGCCGCCGCGCGCGTGCGCGGGCCCGGAGCCACCCACGCCCAGAAGATCTGCAGCCCGGCCGCTGCCGCGACGAACACGGCGGTGAGCTCCAGGAGACCGTGGGGAAGGATGAAAGCGAAGAAGACGTCGCCGCGGTCGAAGGCGAACATGACCGCGGCCGCCGTGCCCACGCCCACCGCGTTCTGCATCACGACCATGAGCGGCCAGACGCCCGTGATGCCGAACGCGACGCACTGCGCCGCGATCCACGCGTTGTTGGTCCACACGGTCCCGGCGAACACCGCGGCGGGGTTCTCGCTGTAGTACGACGTGAAGTCGTCCTGGGCGTAGGCGGCGAGGTCGGCCTCGTCGCCGAGCGCCGCCAGGACGGCCGGGCTGCCCGCGATCCACAGGGCCACAAGGGCTCCCGCGATGACGAACCCGACGGCGACAGCCAGGGTCGTCCATCGCACGCGGTACAGCGCGGCCGGCAGCTGCAGCACGAAGAAGCGCGGGATGGCCGCGCCGATCCCCTCACGCACGCCCGTGAGTCGCAGACGCGTGCGCGCGAGCATGGTGGACACGTGATCGCCCTGCGGCGTGCGGCCGGCCGACGTCTTCAGATCGGCCAGATCGGCGGATGCGGCGCGGTAGCGGGTGACGAGCTCATCGACCTGCGCGCCGGTCAGCCGCCGCTCGCGGCTGAGCTCCTCGAGACGCTCCCATTCCGCCCGGCGGGCGGCCGTCAGGGCGTCGAGGTCCATGTGTTTCACTGTACCCATGGCACCCGCGCCCGCCGCGTCGACCATCGCCCAGGACGAGACCCTCACCGGCGAGGCGGTCGCGCTCGACGTGCAGTCGGTCGGGTTCTTCCTGCGGGGTGTCGGGGCACTCATCGACGTCGTCGTCGGCGTGGCGCTGCTCCTGCTCGTCGCGGCCGTCGCGTCGTGGCTGGGCTCGATCGGCGCGCTGCCGCCGGAGGCGTTCCCGCCGATCACGATCCTCATGATCGTGCTCGTCACCGTCGCCGTGCCGACCACGGTGGAGACGGCGATCCGCGGGCGCAGCCTCGGCAAGCTCGCCGTCGGCGGTCGCATCGTGCGAGCCGACGGCGGGGCGATCGGCTTCCGCCAGGCGTTCCTGCGGGCCCTGGCCGGTGTGCTCGAACTGTGGTTCACCCTCGGAGCGCTCGCGGCGGTGGTCGGCGCCTTCACGCCCCGGGCGCAGCGCCTGGGCGACCTCCTCGCCGGCACCTACAGCGAGCGCACCCGCACGCGCGCGCTGCCGCCGCCCGCCCCGGGCGTCCCGCCGGCCCTGACGGGGTGGGCGGCGACCGCCGACGTCGCGCGCATGCCCGACCGCGTCGCCGCGCGGGTCGCGCAGTTCGTTCGCTCGGCGGGCGGGCTGGACCCGGCCGCACGGCAGCGGATCGCCACGACCCTCGCCGCCGAGGTGCGCCCTTTCGTCTCCCCCGTGCCCGCCGTCGACCCCGACACGCTCCTGCACGGCGTCGCCGCCGTGCGCCGCGACCGTGAGTACCGCGCTCTGCTGGAGGAGGACGCGCGGGCCGCTGCGCTCACGCCGCCGCTCTGACGCGCCGCATCCGCCGCCCCCTCGGAGGGGTCAGGCGCGGAGGGTCTCGTGGCGCACGACGACCCATCCGCGGGGGACGGACAGGCGGTCGGTGTGCGACGCGCACAGGTCGTGCGCGTGCGGGTCGCCGAACCGGCCGAGCGGTCCGATCGCGGCCATCTGGTCGCCGTAGTCGTACGTCAGCGTGGCCACGGCCTCGCGGGAGCAGCCGACCTTCGAACACAGTCTGTCGCGCACCGCGTCAGCCTAAGCTCCGCGACCGACATCGGCGCGGCGCCACCCCGGCCGTGGCCGCGTTCTCCCTTGCCCCGCACCGGCATCGAGCCCCGCACCTAGGATGAGAGCATGATGCGTCGTCGCCCTCGGGAGGCCCCTGCGCCGGCGCGACCCACCCGCCACGGACGGCACGGGCGCCAAGGCCGCAGCGCCGTCGTGCGCCCGCCGCTGCCGCCGCTGGACACGCGCGCCGAGAGGTTCGATCTCGCCGTCGGCACGGCCGCGGAGTTCCTGCGCTCGGCGTGGAGCGACCTGCGCGACGTGTCGTTCGAGATCGGCATCCTCCCTCCCCGCGCCGATGACGACGGCATCCCGCGCTGGCGCGTGCTGCGCGAGGAGAAGCGCATCATCCTCTATCGCGTGCCGATCGAGCGGCTCGGGCATCCCCACCGCGACGACGAGCTGCACCGGCGCATGATGATCGAGGGCGCGGTGTTCCGCGCCGCGGCGGAGTACCTCGACCGCGACCCGTGGGACCTCGGTCCGGAGCGGTTCCGCTACTTCTGAGCCGGATGCTCAGGGGTAGACGACCAGCGGCGGCGCCGCCGCATCCGCGCCCCACACCGGATAGGACGCGAGCGCGCCGTCGGCCGCGTACGCGACGGCCGCTGCGATCGCACCCTGCGGGGCGACCTCGTACACGCCCGGTTCGCCGACGGGCACCGCGGCCGCGCCGCCCGCAGGGACGGACAGCTCCTGGACGACGCCGGACGGTGCCGTGATCGAGACCGTCGCGTCGGTGTCGAACCCCGTCACGACCAGCTGCGCGCCCGCGCCGGGGGCCACGGCGACGCGCGTCGGGACGTCGATCGCCGGCGCCGCCGCGTACCACGCGAAGTCGGACCCGGCCGTTCCCGTCGTCGTGCTCCACGCACCCGCCACGACCGGCGCGTCGGCCTCCACCGTCACGGTGTAGACCCCGGTGGGCAGGCCCGTCAGCTCCAGCTCCGCGGGGCGACCGGCCGACAGCGGCAGGCTCGCCGGCGCCTGCACATCCTGGCCGTCCGCGCCGCGCACGGAGATCCGGACGACGGTGTCGACGTCGGCGCTGAGCGCGCGCACGATCGTCGTGGCGCCCTGGCTGGCATCGGCGGACGCGACGGTCACCCCCGGGATGACGAGACGTGTCGCGGGCGCGGCGAGCGGGCTGACCCGATCGACGCCGACCGCGGTGAGGACGCGCACGAGACTGGACTGCAGCGACGCGGTCACCGGCGCCCCCGTGCTCGTCACGCGCACGACCGGGCTCTGCTCGGTCGGGAGCAGGCCCGCCAGCGGCACGATCACCTGACGCCCCGCGGGCACGACGCGGTCGCTCGCGCCGGGCGCCACCTGGGCACCGGACGCGCCGTACGTCGTCAGCTGCACGGTCGCCGCCACGGTGCCGGGGTTCGAGAGCACGAGGAGGTCGTTGGTCCCCGTCACGGTGGATCCGCCCACGAGCCACGACTCCAGCAGCGGCTGGCGGCACGCGGATGCGGCGGCGCCACGGAGGTCCGCACTCTCGACGGCGCTCGATCCGGCGGCGGCGAAGGCCGCGGGCGACGATCCGCTCGGCGCCGCCGAGAACGTCGCGGGAGCGACATCGGTCGGACCGGCAAGGGTGCCCGCCGTCGCACCGACGTCGGCGGGGCCGGATACGACGCTCTGGTCGGCCGCGACCGACAGGGCTCCCGCCTGCTCGACGTCGCGGCCGAGCGCGAGGAGCGGGCCGTCGCACGCGAGCAGCGTGTCGGCCGGCGGCGGGGTGGCGGTGACGGCGACCGGACGCACGGTCGCGCTCGGCCACGCGAACGCGACGCCGACGCCGACCGCGACCACCGTGGCCGCGGCGACCGCTCCCCCCACGAGCAGGCGCGTGCTCGTCGTCGCCCAGCGCACGATCGGGTGCGGACTCATGACGCCTCCTCCCGCACCGGCTGCGGACGTCGAACGACGCGCGGACGCCGGAGGCCGACCACCCGCGGAAGACGCCGGGCGGTGCGACGGCTCGCCGCCGTCGGCGCGGCCAGCAGCAGGCAGATGCCGAGCAGAGCCAGTTGGACGAGGGCGATCAGGGCCGCGTATCGCTGCACGGCGGGCGCCGCATCCGCGCGCTCCTGCACGTCGGCGGTGACGCGCCACAGCGTGCCGCGGCCGGTGTCGCCGACGGGGTCGAGGTCGCTGCGCTGGTCGAGGGCGATCGCCGCACCGAGTCCACGGGCGGCGGCGGCCGAGGCGTCGCCGTCCGGCGAACTGGCGAGCAGGATGAAGGCGATCCCGCGCGCGCCGAGCTCGCCCACCGCATCGGGGTCGGTCGTGGCCACGAGGTCGGCGGTCAGGGCGGCCAGGTCGCGATCGCCGGAGTCCGGCACGGTGCGGGTGGCGCGCTCGGTGCTCTGCCCGTCGAGCGTCTCGCTCGCCCCCCAGACGACCCGGGCGAGGACGCCGTCGCCCTGCGGCGTGAGGACGAGTGTTCCGAGCCGGGCATCGCCGCGCCCCTCGGCCGCGACGTAGGCGGGGAGGGTGGACGTCGGTCCGTCGGTGAGGGCGGCGACGTCACGGGCCTGCGCCGTCAGCGCCGGCACGGCGGCGACGGCGAGCGGCAGCGCGAGCACCGCCGCGAGCGCGGGGCGCAGTGCTCGCGTGCGCTCGGGGATGCCCGCATCGAGGGTGGTGACGGCGCCGGCGAGCGCCGCGGCCCACACGAGGCTCAGGGCGGGCCCCGCCCACACCGGCGCCGCCTCGAGGTCGCGGATCGACACCGCGATCGAGACGGCGGCGAAGGCGGTCGCGAGACCCGTGAGGGCGAGGATCAGTGCCGCGACGCCGGCCGTCCACCGCGGCGTCAGCAGCGACAGCAGCGCGAGCGCCGCGAGCGGCGCGGCCACGAGCGGCACCCACCACGTCGGGATGCCGGGAGGCCAGGACGCCCAGCCGCCCAGGTCGGGCGCCGGGAAGCCGGCCGCGAGCAGGAGCCGGCCCGCCGCATCCGCCGTCACTCCTCCGCCCTGCACGAGCCCCGGGTCGGCGACGAGGCTCAGGAGCCGTCCGTCCCGCACGCGCTCCCACACGAGCGGGGCGAACAGGACGAGGCTGGGGACGACGAGCCACACCGTCTTGGGCACGTCGCGCCCGTGCCGCAGGAGCGCGGTCGCGAGGATCATGAACGTCCAGATCACGAGCGCCGCGGGAGCGAGCGACGGGGCGCACGCGAGGAGCACGGCCAGCAGCAGCGATGCAGTGCCCGCGGCCGCCCACGAGCGGTGAGCCGTCGCCCCCGCGTAGAGCACCCAGGGCAGCACGAGGTGGGCGAGCACCGCCGCGGGGCGCCCCGACACGAGCGCGTCGAGGAAGGTCGGTGCGAGCGCCCACACGACGGCCGCGACGATGCGCAGGCCCGAGCGCTCGGTCACCCGGGTCGCCGCGAACCAGCCGCCGAGGACCGCGAGCGGCAGCGCGAGCAGCCACAGGACGACGAGGGCGCGGGAGGGATCGACCGGCGACAGACTGCCGATCGCGGCGACGACGGCGGCGAACGGGTCGGCCGCGCCGACGTCGTCCAGCCCGATCGCGCGCTGACCGTATGCGGCGTGCGCCCACAGCTCGCCGAGCGTGGACGACAGCGGGAGCAGTCCGCCCCCGCCCAGCGACGACCATGCGAGCAGCTTGGGGAACGCGGCCACCGACACCGCGAGCGCGGCGAGGACCGTCCACGCGCCGCCTCCGGTGAAGAAGCGGAGGTCGGAGCGGATCGGCGCCTCGGGATCGGCGCCGTCGCCGTCGAGGCGCACCCGCAGCTGCTCGCGCGTCACGCGCAGGGGCGCGATGCGTGCCCAGCCGCTCCGCCGCGACGACCGCAGGCGTCGGCGGCTCCTTGCGACGGCACCGCCGCGCACGAGGGTCACGAGGGTCGCCGCCCACTCCGGCCACACCCGGCCCGGCTGCTTGCCCGCCAGATGAGTGACGGTGCGCCACACGGCCAGCGGCAGCAGCGAGAGCCAGTGCAGCGGCACGGCCGCGGCGGGCGCGTACGCGAGGCGGCGGTGCAGCTGCGCGCGCCGCGCGGCGTAATGCCGACGCGACGCCTTCTTGGCGGCCGGAAGCCCCGCGACGCCGTCTCCGGCGACCGCGACGACCGCGGCGGGCACGACCGTGACGCGCCCGCCGGCCAGCCGCGCGCGCACGCCGAGGTCGAGCCCCTCGTCGGCGCCGGCCAGGGCCGTGTCGAGTCCGCCGAGGTCGCGCCACGCGTCACGGCGCACGAGGATGCCGCGCACGTCCGCCCCGAGCACGTCCTCCGCGGCGTCGTGCTGACCCTGATCGAGCTCGCCGGCGGCGAGCTCGATGGCCGAGCCCCGACGGGTCATCGCGACCCCGAGCGAGACGATCTCGCTGCGGTCGTCCCACGCGACCAGCTTGGGCGCGACGAAGGCGACGGATGCGGCGAGCTCGAGCGCGCCCGCGAGACGCGCGAGCGCGTCGGGGGCGGGAGCGGTGTCCTGCGCGAGCAACCACACCGCGTCGCCGCTCAGGCGCGGGGTGGCGAGGACCGTCGCCGCGGCGAAGCCGGTGCCGTGCGCGGCCGTGATGACGCCCTCGGCGCCCGAGCGGGCGGCGAGCTCGCGCAGCTCCTCGTCGGGTCCGCACAGCACGATCGTCAGGGCGTCGGCCGGGCGCGTCTGCGCCGCGAGGGCGTCGAGGGTACGGCGCAGGTGGGCGGCGGCGGGGGTGCGCCCTTCCGGACGCACGACGAGGATCGCGTGTACTCGAGCGGGCATGGCCCCGTCAGCCTAGGCGCGGGATCCGCCGCATCCGCGTCGCACGCGCCGGGCGCGTCGGAACGGCGTCAGCCGGCGCGGCGCTTGAGCTTGCGACGCTCGCGCTCGCTCAGGCCGCCCCAGATGCCGAAGCGCTCGTCGTTCTGCAGCGCGTACTCGAGGCACTGGTCGCGCACGTCGCACGTCGTGCAGATGCGCTTCGCGTCGCGCGTCGACCCGCCCTTCTCGGGGAAGAACGCCTCCGGATCGGTCTGCGCGCACAGCGCGTCGCTCTGCCAGGCGAGCGGGTTGTCCTCGACGACATCGATGTCGCGACGGACGCCCGGCACTCCGAGCTGAATCGGATCGACGAACCAGTTCTCGGGTACACCGGAACGATACTGAGACCCAGCCATGTCGTTCTCCCGCCTACTGCCCCTGCACGCCGGCCGCGTGTACGCATAATTACACCGGTGTCATTCGCCCGGGTCAAGTCGCGGATACTAAACCCTCAATACACGGTTCACACTTGACCACGCGGACGGCGTGTCGCAGACGTTACGCGGACGCCGCCCCCGGCATCGCCACGAACGCGGTCCCCTCACCCGCCAGCGCGAGCGGGCTCTCCTCCGGCGTCGCGACGAGCGCCTGCCCCGGCTGGAGCGTGATGCGGTCCCCCGCGGCGCCCGTCACCTCCACGATCCCCTCGACGGCGACGGCGACCGCGACGCCCGCGAACGCAACGGCCCGGCTGCCGTCGTCGATCGTCGCCGAGACCACCGTGAAATCGGGCACGCCCGGGTCGAACACCCGCACCCCGGCGGACACCGTGCGCGGCTCGAGCACCGGCGGAGCGGACGGTCGCGTGTCCACGACGTGCAGCAGCTCGGCCACGTCGATGTGCTTCGGTGTGAGGCCACCCCGCAGCACGTTGTCGCTCGCGGCCATCACCTCGATCCCGAGGCCCGACACGTACGCGTGCAGCACGCCGGCCGGCACGAAGATCGCCTCCCCGCGGCGCAGCACGACGAGGTTCATCAGGAGCGCGACGACGACGCCGGGGTCGCCCGGGTACGCCGCCCCGAGCGACCGCGCGAGCGCGAGCTCTGCGGCGAACGCGGGCGCCTCGGCGCCGGCGAGCGAGCGGATGATCCCGTCCACGTCGTCGCTCGCCTCGGCGCTCAGCAGCCACCCGAGCGCCTCGCGCAGTACGCCGGCATCGTCCTCGCCCGCCAGACGGGCGGCGAGGGCGGCGACGCCGGGCGCGTCGCCGAGGGCCGCAACGAGCTCGCGTGTGCGTGAGAGCGGCCGAAGCCCCGCGAGCGCCTCGAAGGTCGCGCTGACGGCGACGATGAGCTCGGGCTTGTGATTGTCGTCGCGGTAGTTGCGCGTCGCTGCGTCCCGCGCGGGGCCCGCGGCCTCCTCGCGGGCGAAGCCCTCCTCCGCCTGCGCCTTGGACGGGTGCGCCTGGATCGACAGCGGCGCGCCCGCGGCCAGGAGCTTCACGAGGTACGGCAGCCGCGGCGCGACGCCGAGGCGGGCCGCGTGCGCGGGGAGCCACCGGTCGAGGGTCGTGTCGGCATCCGGCACACGCGCGGGAGAGCCGGGATGGTCGCCGAACCAGATCTCCGCCTCGGGCCGGCCCGACGGATCGCGCCCTTCGAGCTCCGCCAGCAGGGTCGTGGAGCCCCACGCGTAGTCGCGCGGCTCGTTCGAGATGCGGGTCAGCACGCCCTCAGCCTAGAGGCGCGCGGAGGGTAGCCTGAGAGGCGTGGCGGTCCACACCAAGCATCCGGCGTCGGCGCCGCCGGTCGCCCCGGTCCGGGAGAAGACCTCGCACCTCCTCCTGCGCGGCTGGTGCGTCTTCGTGCTGGTGCTGGCGCTCGGCGGGACGGCGTGGGTGCTCGCCGTCGGCGCGATCGCGGCCGGCGTCGTGACCGTCGCATCCGGCATCGTCTCCGCGGTCGTGTGGCTCGTGGTGCGGCCCCCCGTGCAGGGCCGGCGTATGCCGTGGTTCGCGCTGGGGTACGTCGCGTGGGCGGGACTGTCGATGCTGTGGAGCGCGTGGCTCGCGACCTCGGCGCTCACGTGGCTGCTCCTGGTCGTGACGACCTTCCAGGGACTGTTCGTCGCGGCGGTGCTGACGTGGCGCGACATCATCCGCGCGCTCGCGTCGGGGCTCAAGTGGATCATCGGCCTCTCGATCGTGTTCGAGCTGGCCGTCTCGTGGATCGTGCACGGACCGCTGCTGCCCGGATTCGCCGTGCCCGACCGCACATACGACCCGATCGTGTACTGGTCGCGCGACAACTTCTTCGATATCGACGGCCGCATCCAGGGGATCTTCGGCAACGCCAACCTCCTCGGCGGCGTCATGGTGCTCGCGCTCATCGTCTTCGGCGCGCGCTACGCCGCCCGCGCTCCCCGGCGGCCGCTGCTGATCGCGTGGATGGCCGTCGCGGCGTTCCTCCTCATCCGCGCGGGTTCGGCGACCTCCTTCGTCGCCCTGGCCGCCGTCGCCGTCGTGCTCGGCACCGTCCTGCTCATGCGCACGGCCCGGCGCCCCGGCGAGCGCACGCGCTGGTACCTCCTGTATGCCGCGGTCGCGGCGGTGGGCGTCGGCGTCGCGTGGTTCGGCCGCGACACGCTGTTCGGGCTGCTCGGCCGCTCGGCCGATCTCACCGGCCGCGAGGAGATCTGGGCGCGCGTGCTCGACCGCGTCGCGGAGCATCCCGTGATCGGGTGGGGCTTCGCCACCCCGTGGCTGCCGTGGGAGCCGCGGTTCGACCGGTGGATCGTCGACCACGGCCAAACGGTCATGCAGGCGCACAACATGTGGCTGGACGTCCTGCTGCAGGTCGGCGTCGTCGGCGTCGTGCTGCTCGCCCTCGCCTACCTCGCGTTCCTGTGGCGCGCGTGGTTCTTCGCGATCGACCGCCCGCGGTTCGACCTGCGCGCCGACCGTCCCTACTCGCCGCTCACCCTCGTGCCGACCCTCACCGGCGCTCTCCTGCTCGTGCAGGGCGTGTCCGAATCGGGGCCGCTCCTGGTGTGGGGCTGGCTGCTGTTCGTGCTGTTCGCCTTCAAGATCAAGCAGGCGCCGCTGGTCGGCGTCGGCCCGGCCGAGCAGAGCATGGCGATAGAGCGCGGCGAGCAGCCGCAGGCCACGGCGCCGTGACGCCGGGTCCGCCGCATCCGCTCTCGGGCCTGCGCGCCCTGCTCGCCTCCGCCGCGTTCGCCCGCGCCTACGCCCTCACCGCGCTGACCGCCGTCTTCGGAGCGCTCGCGATCGAGCGCATCGCGGGCATCGTCACGATCGCGACGATCATCTCCGGACTCGTCCTCATCGGCCTCGCGATGCTCGTGGCCCGGCGCGCGGAGTACTCCCTCGTGCGCCTGGCCCCCACCACGCTCGCCGTCTTCGTCGCGTGGCTGCTCGCGACCGTCGCGTGGACGGGCGACCCGACGAGCACGCTCGTCAGCTGGCTCAGCCTCGCCGGGATCGCCGTCATCGCCGTCGTCGTCGCGCTCGTGCGCGACACGATCCAGACGGTCCGGGCCCTCGGTGACGTCATGCGCTTCCTGCTGTCGCTGTCGCTCGGTCTCGAGATCCTCTCGGGCATCATCTTCGACACGCCGCTGGATTTCCTGGGCATCCAGGGACGCATCACCGATTTCGGGCCGATCCAGGGCCTGTTCGGCACACGCAACCTCCTCGGCTTCGTCACCGTGATCGCGCTCATCACGTTCCTGATCGAGTTCCGCACCCTGTCGGTGCACTCGAGCGTCGCGATCTACTCCGTCGTCCTCGGCGGGGTGACCGCGACGCTCACCGACTCCCCCACCGTCTTCGTCGTCGCCGTCGCCGTCGCCCTCGCCACCGCCGCGCTCGTGGTCGTCCGGAACGCGCCGCGTGAACGGCGATCGGCACTGCAGTGGGTGCTCGCCGTGGCCGTCATCGTCGGCGTCGTCGCCGGCTACGCGCTGCGCGGCCCGATCGTCCGGCTCCTCGGCGCCGGCACCGATTTCTCGCTGCGCACGGATCTGTGGGCCGCGCTCGTGCCGGTCGTCCGCTTCCGGCCCGTGCAGGGCTGGGGCTGGTTCGGGCCGTGGGTGCCCTCGGAATTCCCCTTCAACGCGATCAACTTCGCGCTCAAGCAGAACCACGCGTCGGCCCTCAACGCCTACCTCGACGTGCTGCTGCAGGCCGGCTGGGCGGGACTGCTGCTCTTCCTCGCGTTCACCGGGGTGGCGCTCGTGCGCGCGTGGCTCGATGCGAGCCAGCGCCGGTCGGTCGTGTACGCGTGGACGCCGCTCATCCTCGTCGCGCTCCTCGTCGACTCGCTCTTCGAGAGCTTCACCCTGTCGGGATTCGGCTGGTTCCTGCTCGTGCTGTGCGCCGTCCGCGCCGGTCAGTCGCGCTCGTGGCGCGAGCGCATGGACCCGCCGATGCCCCCCGGACGCTCGGGGCTGCCCTCGGGGGGCATCGCGCCGGGCGGTCAGGGTCCTGACGGGCCGGCCCGGTAGGATCGACGCGCCATGAGCGAGCCAGAACGCGCCCCGTCCGCAGCAGCGACCTTCGACCCGGCGTCTGCGACCATCGCGATCGTCACGTACAACCGATCGTCGCTCCTCACGCGCCTCCTCGAGAGCATCGTCCGGATGGACCCCAAGCCCGGGCACGTCGTCATCATCGACAACGCATCGGTCGACGACACCGGACCCGTCGTCGAGTCCTTCCGCGACCGCATCGGCACGGAGATCGTCTATCGCCGCCTCGACACGAACACCGGTGGCTCGGGTGGCTTCTCCGAGGGCATGCGCGTCGCCTACGAGCTCGGCTCCGAGTGGATCTGGCTCATGGACGACGACGTCGAGGTCATTCCCGACGGACTGGCCCGGATGGGGGCGTGGGCGCCGCGGTTCCGCAGCATCCAGGGCCGCCGGTACGACTTCGACGGCAGCGAGTTCTACTGGCAGTACCGCGTGGCCGAGGCGCTAGCCATCCCGATCCCCTTCGCCCCCGCGGGCTTCGACGAGTCGGGGTACAAGGAGATGAACTCGGGGTGCTTCGAGGGCATGTTCATCCATCGCGACATCGTCGCCAAGATCGGCCTCCCCGACCCGCGCTTCTTCATCTATTGGGACGACCAGCTCTACGGCTGGCTCGCGTCGCGCCACACCACGTCCGTGATCGTGGACGAGTTCGTCCTGCGACGCACGCGCGAGATCAAGCAGTGGGACATGGGCATCCGCCACATGAACGCGTCGAGCGACGCCTATCGGTACTACATCATGCGCAACCGCGCGATCATCCAGCAGTACTACCGGGCGCACGGCGTCTACCGCGCTGTTCCGTTCACGATGGGGACGGCGCTGACCTTCGCGAAGGAGCTGATCCGCCTCCTGGCGGTGGAACGAACGGTGCGCGGCACGAGCCACCTGTTCCGGGGCCTCCGCGACGGCCGGGCGATCGCGAAGGATGAGTCCTTCCGACCGATGCCCCCGCTCGAGGCGTCGACTCAGCCCGTCGCGTAGTCGGCGTTGTAGCGGTCGAGGACCTCGCCGATCGGGGCGTCCATCGCGAGAGTCCCCTTGTCGAGGTAGAGACCGCGCTCGCAGAAGCGGCGCAGGTCCTTCTCGTTGTGGCTGACGAAGAAGAGCGTCCGCCCCTCGGCGAGCAGCTCGTCGATGCGCGCGTAGCACTTCGCCCGGAACGCCTTGTCGCCGACGGCGAGCACTTCGTCGACAAGCAGGATGGGTTCATCGAGCTGCGACACGACGGAGAACGCCAGGCGCACCTTCATCCCGTTGGACAGGTGCTTGTACGGGGTGTCGACGAAGTCGCCGATCTCGGCGAAGTCGATGATGCCGTCGAACCTGCGATTGACCTCGGCGCGTGACATCCCGTGAAGGCCGGCGGTCAATCGCACGTTCTCCCGCACGGACAGATCGCCCACGAAACCGCCGGTGATCTCGATGAGCGGGGCGACGCCGCCGCGCACGTCGACCGAGCCCTCGTCGGGCAGGAGGACGCCGGCCACGAGCTTCAGCAGCGTCGACTTCCCCTGACCGTTCCGGCCGACGACGCCGATGGACTCGCCGGGGCGTACGTCGAAGGAGACGTCGCGCAGCGCCCAGAACTCCCCTGGGCGACTGCGGCGCGCGGAGCCCGCGAACAGATCCTTGACGGTGCGCCGCCCGCGCTTGTTGCGGCGGAAGCGGACGCCGAGATCGCGGACGGCGATGACGGGTTCGGATGCGGCCATCACAGCTCCTTCAGCACCGGCCGCTCCAGGCGCCGGAAGACGACGACGCCGAGGGCGAGGATGCCGATCGACATCGCCGCCGCGACCGCGATGGACAGCGTGTCCCACTGATCGGGGAAGAAGCCCATCCGGAACAGCGTGAAGATGCCCGAGAGCGGGTTGAACGCCGCGAGCTGCTCGAAGCCACCCGGAAGATCGACAACGCCGTAGATGATCGGCGACGCATAGAAGAGTGCGCGCAGCACGAGCCGGGTCGTGCGCTCGAGGTCGCCGAACAGCACGCACAGCGGGGCGACGATGAGCCCGAGGCCCACCAGCAGCACGCCCTGGAGCACGATGGCGACGGGGAAGAGGAGGAGGCCGGGGCCGACCGGCGCTCCCGCGACGACGGCGAAGAGCACGAGCACCGGGAGCGAGAAGAGGAACTCCATCCCCTTGCTCAGCACAATGCGATTGACCCAGATCGACCGCGGAATCGACGTGGAGCGAACGAGGCGCGCGTCTTTGTTGAAGGCACGGGTGAAGTCGGTGACCGCGGCGTTGAACCACACCCACGGGAGCAGTGCGGTGATGAGGAAGACGATGTAGGGCTGCTCCCCCACGGTCCGCTGGAAGACCTGGGTGAAGACGAACCAGTAGATGGCGCTCATGACGAGCGGATCCAGGACCGACCACACGTAGCCCAGCGCGCTGGTGGCGTACCGGACCCTCAGGTCGCGAGCCGACAGCAACCACAGCGAGTGCAAGTAGCGCCGGGGCGATCCGGGGGCGCCGACGGCGGCGGAGGTCACGCGAATAATCCTATGGGCGAGGGCGCAGAGGGCCCTATCCCCGCCGAACCGGGCGAACTCTTGCACGACCCTGCCGAACTTGCCGGAGCGGTTCGCGGTCCACCGTCAACCGACGTCCAGCGCGGATACGCTAGGCGGATGCAGAGTGCCGGCGCCGACCCTCTCGTTTCCGTCGTGGTCCGAACGCGGAACCGCCCGACGCTCCTGCGGGAGGCACTGCGCGACATCCAAGCCCAAGAGTTCCAAGATTTCGAGATCGTGCTGGTTGACGACGGTGACGACGCCGCGGATGTCGAGGCCGTCCTCGATGACCTCGAGGAGCTTCGTGGACGCGTCCAACTCATCGATCACACATCCGGTCCGCACGGTCGAGCGCGGGCGGCGAACGCCGGACTGCGCGAGGCTCGAGGCTCGTTCGTCGTCCTGCACGACGACGATGACAGCTGGTCCGCTGACTTCCTCGCGGTCACCACCGCATATCTGCTCGCCCACCCCGACGCCTGGGCCGTGGCCACGCACACCGAGGTCGTCGTGCATCGCACCGACGGCGAGAGCGGCGAAGAGCGCGAAGAGCGCGTCCTCCTCACTCCCGAGCTGCGGGCGATCACCATTCCCGACATGCTCAAGGCGAATCGCATCACGACGCATTCGTTCCTGTACCGCCGCGCAGTTCATGAGGAGATCGGCTTCCTGCGGGAGGACCTGCCCGCGCACGAGGATTGGGAGTTCTATCTCCGGTTCATCGCCCGGCATCCCATCGACCTGCTTCCGCTCCCGGCGCGAGCCTTCTGGCACCACCGACCCGAAGCTGTCGGCGATCAAGGCAACAGCGTCTTCGTCCTGGACGTCGACCACGAATCGACGCAGGCGCGCATCCGTGACGAAGAGATCCGCGCGGCGGCCGCGCGCACAGGCTGGGGACCCGCGCTGCACCTTTCGCATGTCGCCGCGTCGATGGAGAAGGCTCTCGACGCTCGAGCCGCGCAGCTCCGAGCCGATCACGACGACGTGCGCTCCCGGCTCGAGGCGATCGAGGCACGGCTCGATGACCTGCTGCGAGCGCTCGGCGAGGTGCATCGGCGGGTCGACGAGACATCGGAGCTCGTGATGCAGCGCACCAGTGTCGGAGGGATGCTCCGTCGGGTCCGCAGCGCCCTGCGACGGTGAGCGGGTCCGAGTGGACCGATCGCCGTTGGTAGTGTGTCCCGGTCATGATTCACGCCGACGAGACCCCTCGCACTGCGCGCACGCGCGTCCTGCTGATCACCGGAGATCCGATCCGCTCGCGGATGGCGGGCCCAGCGATCCGGGTCTGGAACATGGCGGAGCAGCTCGCGCCGTTCTGCGACGTTCGGATCGTGTCGTGGAAGCGCATCGAGCGCACCAGTGATCGGTTCGGTCTGCACCATGTTCCGGAGTACGACGACACCGCCATGGCAGCCCACGAGAAGTGGGCCGACGTCATCGTCGTCCAAGGCATGTCCTTCCGCATCTTTCCTGTCATCGCGCGCACGGAGAAGATCGTGGTCGCGGATCTGTACGACCCCTTCCAGCTCGAGCAGCTTGAGCAGAACAAGCATGAGGAGCGCCCGGTCTGGGAGGAGGAAGTATGGAAGGCCGTCTCCCTGCTGAACCAGCAGCTCGCGCGCGCGGACTTCTTCCTGTGCGCAACGGACCGCCAGCGTGATCTCTGGCTCGGCAACCTCTCGGCTCTCGGCCGTCTGAATCCTGCGACGTACGCGTCGGACCCGAACTTCGACAGGCTGCTCGCGATCGCGCCCTTCGGCCTGCCCGCCGAGCCTGCCGTGCGCACACGTGCGGCCATCAAGGGAGTGGTGCCGGGGATCGCCGCCGACGACAAGGTGCTCATCTGGGGCGGAGGAATCTACAACTGGTTCGATCCGGTCACACTGATCGAAGCGATGGCGATCCTGGCCCCCTCACGCCCGGACATCAAGCTCTTCTTCTTGAGCACCGCCCACTTCAATCCCGACGTCCCTGAGATGAAGGTCGCCACGGACGCGATCGCAAGGGCGCGCGAGCTCGGTGTGTACGGGACGAACGTGTTCTTCAACGATGGATGGGTGGAGTACGACGACCGCGTCAACTATCTGCTGGACGCCGATCTCGGGGTCAGCACCCATCCGATCCACGCGGAGACGCGGTTCTCCTTTCGCACCCGGATCCTGGACTATCTGTGGGCCGGGCTCCCTGTCGTGTCCTCAGACGGCGACGCCTTTGCCGACCTGGTGCGCAGCACCGGCTGTGGCCGGGTCGTCGCACCACAGGACGCCGCGGCACTCGCGGCGGCGGTGCGGGAGCTGCTCGACGATGCGGATTCGCTGGACGTCGCCCGTCGCGCGGTGGCCGAGATACGAGAACAGTTCCGCTGGGAACGCACTCTGGCTCCTCTGGTGGAGTTCTGCCGGAACCCTGCGGTCGCCCCCGATCGCGGCACGATGCGTCGGTCCCCGATCGCGGATCGCGGCGGATTCGAGCGGATTCTCGCGATGCCGCGCGGGCGACGGCGCGATCTCGCGCTGCTCGTGCACTATCTGAGACGCGGTGGTCTCGCGCTCGTTCGCGAGAAGCTCGCAGAGCGACGCGCTCGAGTGACATCGGACGACTGAGTCGACTGATCGATCAGTTCGCCGGGAGCGGTCCGCACTGATCGATCCGCAACAGCGACGAGTCCCCGTCGGTCGCCACTGTCGTGAAGAGTCCCGCCTGCACGGCCGCATGGATGGCGGCGAACTTGTTCCCCGAGGGATCGCCCCCACCGAACTCGTGCGGCGCGTAGACGACGAAGCGCACGCGTAGCGCATCGAGAGCCGCGCACACAGCCGGATCGTCGCCGATGCCGTCGAGACGCGTCGCCAAGATCGCGCGCTGGGCGTCCCACTGTCCGTTGACGTGCGGAAAGACCGGCTCACGACCGCCGTACACGAGCGAGAGCGCAGAACCGTCCCAGGGATCTCCGAGGACGCGCTGGTCAGGCGGGATCCACGATGCCGAAGCGCGGAGGAACTCGATCTGCGCGGCCGACACGACCTCGGTCGAGGCCGCCGTCGATGGTAGGCGGAACACGAAGGCGACGTCGCGCGGCAGACCACCCACCGCGAGTCCGAGGATGGCGGATGACGCGGTCGCCGCCGCGAGGACAAGCGGAAGGGTGCGCATCAGCCGACCGCGAACCCGCGCTGCCAGCGCGAGGATGCCGAAGGTCGCCAGTGTCACCCCCAGTACCGGCAGGACCGAGCTGAGGCGGTAGCGGTCCTTGTACCACAGGGCGGTGAGCAGCTTCGTCAGCACATCGTCAGACCCGGCTGCGAGCGCGAAGAGGATCGCGACGCTCGCGTAGGCCACGGCCATCCAACGGAACCCGCGACGGCGCCCAGCCGCGACGATGCCGATCAGCACGGCCACGGCCAGCACAGCCGCCGGGAGCGTCGGACCGACTGCCACGCCCGTCGGCCACGATTGGGCGAGGACTTGGAGGAGGCCCTGTGCGATGGACTGATCACCGCGCGCCTGGGGTCCGCTGAGGCGGTCTGTGAGCGGGCGCTCGAACAGACCGAGCCCGAACACGGCGTATGAGAAGACGGCCGCGGTCATCAGCAGCGCCGCGGCGAGAAAGCCCACCAGGAGCATCCGCGCGCGACGCGCCGTCACCCCGCCTCTCGCAAGGGCTGATCGATAGGCGGCGACGGCTGAGGAGATGACGAACGGCGCGATGATCAGCGCCCAGCTCGCCAGCACCCGCGGCTGCGCGAAGCACACCGCGACCAAACCGAGAGCCGCGGCGGTCGCAGCGGTCGAGCCCCCGAGGGCCGGCAACCGGCGCGATTCGCCCCGCCGCAGTCCTCGGATCGCGACCGGCGCCGCGATTGCGACGGGAAGCACGGCCGTCGCGAGGAAGGTGGGATACAACGAGCCCCACGTCAGAAGCGTGTACGGCATCGCAGCGAACGTCGCGGAAAGCAGAGTGGCGACACAGCTCACCAGAACGCGATCGAACTGCGGCAGGAGCACGACGGCGAGCCACGCACTCCCGGGCACCCATATCGCCACAGCGACGGCGAGCCACGTCGCGTTGACCGCGACCGGGACACCCGCTCCACTGAGCTGTGCGGTCAGGGCGACGATCGAGTGCCACCCCGACGGGTAGAACGCCCACGTCTTGTCGGTTTCGATCAAGGTCCGCAATGTCAGCGACGACGCGTCACCCGTCTCGAGGATGTGCGCGATCGCCGCAAGGTGGAAGACGTTGTCGTAGGTCTGGCTGATGCGACTCGGGTCCGGAACCTGGGAGAACGCGAGGAAGGCGATCGCGACCGCGGCAAGCCCCCAGGCGACGACGACCGAAGCCCGCGGCATGCGCGGCGGCGGCTCGTCGCGACCCCGCGGCGCAACCTTGCGCAGCAGCGTCCAGAGCGCCACGCCGACGACGGCGGCCGTGATGAGGACCGGAGCCGCCGTGAACGGTATCCGCACCAGCCCGGCGATCACTCCGGCAAGCCCGACGACCGCGATGCCCGACGCGCCACCGACCGCGATGCGAGCGTGAGCGGACAATCTCAGCGGCCACGTGGCCAACAGGCCGGGAACCATGATGACCGCCACTGCGACGAGCGCCGGAATGATCGCGCTCCCCCATGCCGAGCTCATGTGCCGAACACGTCCGCCCAGGATGCGGGCGACGTCAGTGTGGCGCGCTCGTTCCGGAACGCGCGGGACAGGGCCGGCCACCGCCACCACAACCGCGCGTGCAGTCGCAGACTGCGCTGTAGCGCGGTCCGCGAGGATGCACGTGATCGGCGATGGATCACGCGCCCGGAGCCGTCGGGGAGATCGACCACGGCGGAGTCGGCATCGGCGAACACCCACCACCCGAGACCGGCCGCGGTCGAATGGACCTCCGGTACGGCCGAGAATCGCTCGCGAACGAAGAACTGCCGCGCTACCGTGCGCAGGAGCAGCGCAAACGCCGATGGTGCGCTCTTCGGGCGTGCACGCGCGGGTGCGACGAGTACGGGCGCATCGACGGGTGTCGCCTCCGGGAAGCCGCCCCACAGCCTCCGGACCTGTGCAGCGCGGGTCGAGAGCCACTCCGGCAACGACTCAGGACCGGCGAGAACATCGGAAAGCGCCTGGGCGCGCAACCTCACGGCGGCGTAGTTCGCGCTCAAGAGGGGTTTCAGATCACCAAGGAACGATTGGAGGATGAGACCGTTCGCACGGCGGTATGGAGAGTGAAGGAGTTCGGTGATGACACGGTTGCGGTGGAGGAAGTAGGCCTCCCAGGTCCTGGTCGGCGATTTGCCGCCCCAGCCCATGTGCCACAGCGCGATGCCCGGCACGCTGACCGTGCGCACCCCCGCACGCCCCGCCCGCAAGCCGAACTCGACGTCATCGCCCTTCAAGAACAGCGGCATCGCGAGGCCGACCGACTCGAGCAGCGCACGGGGGATGAGGCACATCCACCAGCCGGCGAAGTCTGATCTTTGGGGCGAGTGGAACTGGGCGGCAGCGCGCATGCCCACCCGCGCGAAGTCGTGGTCGTACGCCCCGGGGCGGTTCAGGTCGATCCAACCGCGATGATGATCCCAGAGCTCTCCCTGCACATAAAGGCGAGCGCGGTCGTCGAGATGGAGCATCCCGCCGCCGACGACAAGAGGTTCGCGTGCAGCATCCGCGAACCGGACGACTCGGCCGATCGTTTCCGGTTCCGTCCTCGCGTCATCGTCGAGAAGCAGCACGAAGCCCTCGCGGGCGTCCCGCAGGACTTCCAGCATTCCTCGGCTGAACCCACCGGAGCCGCCGAGATTCGGCTGTCGGATGATCCGCAGCCGATCGCCGAGCAGGCCCGCAATCGCTTCGAACTCCGCGCGCGCGTCCACTCGGTCGGTGCCTTGGTCGACCACGATCACCCGCTCGACGACCTCCCACACGTGAGCGTCCTTGCCGAGGGCGCGCAGCTGCGCGAGGCAGTCGTCGGGGCGGTTGAACGTCGCCATCACGACGACCGCCCGCTCACTCAGAGTCCGCTCCAGCTCCCAGTGGGCTTCGACCAGGGTGAGCGGGGCGTCGGCGGCGGCCGCGAGGTCGATCCAGGCGTTGCCTCCGCCCGTGAAATCAGTCAGGGAGACGCGAAGCTCGGCATCCATCTCACCCACGACATCGAACGCCGCCGCCTGTCTCGATCGCGCTCCTCCGTCCGAGAACACGACACGGATCACGCCGCGTCCCTCGGCCCGCACGCGGAGCACCACCTCGGAAGCGTTCGTCTCCGCACGCCACACCGAGGCAGGAAACGCGTTGAAGTACGACCCCAGCGAGACCGACCCGCCCGGGCGGATGCGCAGACGACGACGTCCCTCCACGGCGGCGTCCGACGCGTCTCCGTCGATGTAGAGGGGGAGGATCTGTGCATCGTCGGCGCTCGGAAACACCACGCGCCACACCGGCGTGCTGTCCGCAGCACTCATGACAACGTGTTGTTCCACATCGACAGCGCCGACCCGATCGCCATGTGCATGTCGAGGTACTGATACGTGCCGAGGCGCCCACCGAAATGGACGCTCTTCTCCCCCTTCGCCAGCTCGCGATAGGCCAACAGGCCCGCGCGGTCGTCGGGGGTGTTCACCGGATAGTAAGGCTCGTCCGCGCGCTCGGCGAAGCGCGAGTACTCGCGGACGATGACCGTCTTGTCGGTCGGGTACCGATCCGACCGCTCGGGATGGAAGTGCTTGAACTCGTGGATGCGCGTATAGGGAACGTCGGCGTCGGCGTAGTTCATGACGCTCGTCCCCTGGAAGTCGGCGATCGGCAGCACTTCCTGCTCGAAGTCGAGGGTTCGCCACGACAACGCCCCTTCGGCGTAATCGAAGTACCGATCCACCGGACCCGTGTACACGACCGGGACCTGCCCGACCGTCGCCGCCTTGTGCAACGGCTGCGACGCGTCGAAGAAATCGGTCGACAGCTTCACTTCGATATTGGGGTGGTCGGCCATGCGCTCGAGCCACGCCGTGTAGCCGTCGACCGGGAGCCCCTCCCATGCGTCGTTGAAATACCGATTGTCGTACGTGTACCGCACAGGCAGGCGCGAGATGACCTCGGCGGGAAGGTTCTTGGGATCCGTCTGCCACTGCTTGGCGGTGTAGTCGCGGATGAACGCCTCGTACAACGGCCGGCCGATGAGGCCGATCGCACGCTCCTCGAGGTTCGACGCCTGCTTCGCGTCGAACTCCCCCGCCAGCTCGTGGACGAGTGCGCGTGCTTCGTCCGGCCCGTAGGCCGCCTGGAAGAACTGGTTGATCGTGCCGAGGTTGATGGGCAGGGGGTACACCACGCCTTTGTGGGTCGTGTAAACCCGGTGCACGTACGACGTGAACTGCGTGAAGCGGTTGACGTACTCCCACACCGACGGGTTCGACGTGTGGAAGAGGTGCGCCCCGTACCGGTGGACTTCGATGCCCGTCTCGGGTTCGTCTTCGCTGTATGCGTTGCCGCCGATGTGATGGCGGCGGTCGATGACGGTCACTTTGCGGCCGGATGCGGCGGCGCGTTCGGCGATCGTGAGACCGAAGAAACCCGAACCGACGACGAGCAGGTCCATCGCCATCCCTCCTTGTCATCACCCGGGTGAGCCGGGCGCCGAATCACGTGTCAGGCGAGAGCGACGTTCGCAGCGACCGAGCCGAGAGCGTTGGACGTGCCCGACACCGTGAACTCGACCGCGCCCATCAGAGCATGGGCGGTCGGATCGCTCACGCCGGAGAAGTTCGCATTGACGTAGTAGCTGCCGGGATTCAGCCGAGCGTCGCGCACGCGAAGATCGAACGACCTGTCGCTCGACAGCGGGGGGAGCTCGATCCCGAGAACATCGCTGTTGGATGCGAGCGCCATCTGACCGCTCGCCGTGTCGATGCTGAATCCGAGCAGCCAGCGTGCAACGGGCTGCCGAACCGCGAGATGGATTCGCACGGTGAAGTCATCACCGACGCCCATCTCGTTCAATGGCCTCCCCCGCGAGTCCAGGATCTCGACCCGCTCGACCTCGACCGACCGGGACGTCTGCTCCGGGCGCGCCTTACCCACCGCGTTCTGCTCGAGAAGCTCGCGGAACCGCTCGATCGCCGGTTCCGGCATGCCGTCGAACGCCATGCGGCCGCGATGCATGAGGATCACCCGATCGCACAGGGACTCGATCTGATCCAGCGCGTGACTGACGATGATGATCGTCCGACCCTGTTGCTGGAACTCCTCGATCTTGTCCAGGCACTTCCGCTGGAACTGCTCGTCACCGACGGCGAGCACCTCGTCGACGAGCAGGATGTCCGGGTCGGTGTGGACGGCGATCGCGAAGGCCAGCCGGACGTACATGCCCGACGAGTAGAACTTGACCTGCGTGTCAATGAAATCGCCGACGCCGGAGAACTCCAAGATGGACGCGAAGTTGGCCGCCGTCTCCTCTCGGCTCAAGCCGAGCACCGCCGCATTGAGGTACACGTTCTCGCGACCGGTCAGGTCGGGATGGAACCCGGCGCCGAGCTCGAGGAGAGCGGCGATCCGCCCGCGCTGCTCGACCGTGCCCGACGTCGGTTGGATAATGCCGCCGATGACCTTGAGCAGTGTGCTCTTGCCTGACCCATTGTGACCGATCAGACCGATCGTCGCTCCGGCCCGGATGTCCAGGTCGACATCGCTCAGGGCCCAGAAATCCTGACGATGCCGCCGACCCGCTCGCCCGAGCGTGATGATCCGCTCCTTGAGCGACGAATCCTTCCGCACGGTGAACCGCTTGGATACGCCGTGGAGTCGAATCACCTCTGGGTGACGCTGATCGGCGGCCGGCGAACTCGGTTCGGACATCACAGCTCCTGCGCGAAGTTGCCCTGCAGCCGCAGGAAGACACGGTGGGCGACGAACAGCAGGACGACGCCGACGACGAGGGCGATCAACAGGCGGAGCGCGAGGAGCGGCGGTGAAGGCAGAGCGTCGCCGGCAACCCAGAACGCACGTTGGAAGCCGAGGATCGCCAGCGTCAGCGGGTTGTTCGTGTACAACTCGAGTGCGACCTGATTCGTGATGATGCCCTGCACCATCTGCCACGAATACACCACGGGCGACATCCAGAAGAGCAGCATGGTTGCCACCTCGACGAGGTATTGGATGTCGCGAAGGTAGACGTTGATCGCCGCGAACAGGAGTGCGAAGGCGAGCCCGTAGACCAGCACCACGAGGAGAGCAGGGAAGACGTACAGGATGTCCGCGTGTAGCGGGGGGGCTCCGACCAGAATGGTCGCGACGAGCAAGACGACGATCTGAATCCCGAAGTTAAACAGCGCAGACCCCGTGCTCGCGAGAGGGAAGAGCTCGCGGGGCATGTACACCTTCTTCACAAGCCCCGCGTTCGCGAGTACCGACGCGGTGCCTCCGACGGCGATCTCCTGGAAGAGCCCCATGGCGGTGAGGCCGGTGAAGACGTACACCGCGAAGTCAGGGATGCCCCGCGCCGCGCCGAGGAAGTGGCCCAGAACCACGAAGTAGATCGCCAGCTGCACGAGTGGCCGCGCCAGCGCCCACAGGAATCCGAGCGCCGAGTCCTTATACCGGGCCTTGAGATCTCGCTTGACCAGCAGGTCAAGCATCTCTCGATGCGAGAAGATGTCGCGAGCGGATGCGAAGATGGCGCGGGGAGACATCCCGCCCACCGCTCCAACGGTCCGCATCGGAGTGACGGCGAGCCGATCGAAGCGGGCCTGCGCAACGGCAGGGTCAAATTCAGGCATGTCGAACCAATCTTATCGCTCGTCCTGCGGAAGCACCGGCGCGTCCGCGCGCGACCGACGCCGAGGCGGACGCGCAGCGAGGAAGCGGCGGCCGAGAGCGCGCACCCGAGCAGTCCGGTCGTAAACCCGCAGCATCCGCTGCTCCTGGTGCGGGCGATGCAGGCGGAAGAAGATCGACAAGAACTCCCGGAACGATCCGTCGACGATCGGCCCCAGCCGCTTCAGGAACTGGATCTGATGCATGGTGTTCTCAGGGAGTGTCTGCGCGAGCTGGTCGAGGTTGTATTCGAGTGCGGTGTGGCTCGCCGCGAGGTAAGACCTGTTCGCGATCGTCCGGGCATGGTATCCGCGCTCCCCCGCGGCGTACACGGGCAGACGCTCGAGTACGTGCGCGAGGCTGCCGTCGTCGTAGGCGCCGGCGAACTGCGCGTAACTCCACTCGTGCTCGACCAGAAGCCGCAGAGCCTCGGGCCGCGCGAAGAACATCGAGCCGAAGGGAGCGAGCGGACTGGTCTCATCGAGCGGGACGCGGATGTTCAGAAGTCGGCACAGCTCCTGCACGCCCGGCTTGTTCGCCCACCAAGCGTGCCCCATCGTCGGGTAACCCAGGTGGATCATCGGGGGGAACGCGAGCCCCAGGCCGCGCTCCTGCTGGAACAACGCCACGACATTTGCGGCGTACTCACGGGAGCGGAGGAGGTTCTCGAACTGCTGCCGCTGGAAGTGCGCGCCGACCGATCGACCGTCCTGCGGCGTCATCTTCGAGTGGATCTTGACGACCAGATCGTAGGCTCCGCTGAGCAGTTCATCTCGGCAGCCGATGAGGAAGGCGGACTGGTCGCGCCCGTCGTTGGAATCGACGACGCGCACCTCGCGCCGGCCGCGCGATCCTTCCCGTTCCTCGAGCATCCGCTCGATGACCTCAGCGCGCTCCAGGTCGGGTGTCGTGATGATGAGGTCGAACGAGCCCGGCAGGAGGTCGGCGCGAGAGAGGATGTCGCTCGTCATCTCGACGTAGTACACGTGCGCGACGACGAGCGTGCGAAGCGGCGCGCCGGCGTCGTACGTCGACGCGTCCTCACGGACGACCTCGAGCATGGCGGCATCTGTATTGAGGATCTTCGGGGCGACGTTCCTCGCGAGATCGGCATAGATGAGCTCCACCGGATATCCGTGCCGCTGTGCTGCCGACAGAGTCCACCGCCCCACCGACCCGAGCGCATCCATGAAAGGCGGCCATTGGAAGAACGGGCGTCGCTTCAGCGTCGGGCAGCCGACGTCCATCAACTGCTCTGCGTACAGGACCGAGTGGTTCTCGATCTTGTCCGTCAAGGTGGGGAACGCCACCTGTCCGCTGAAGCCGAGTCGGGTGAAGTGCTCGGTGAACACCCCTTCGTGCTTCACGACCGCATCGGAGTAGCTCGTCATCTCGGGCAGGTCTCGCCAGTACGCGATCCATTCCTCCGACTCCAGCATCGACCGACGCACGCCGAGCCAGTACGACTGCAGGTGGTAGGGAAGGTATCCGGTCTGGGTGAAGGGATGCGGCTCGACGCGGGTGTGGTCGGTCATCCCCCAGAAATGCAGCCGCGCGCGATCCATGCGATCGAAGACGGGGGCGAACGGTCGCACCGGACCGAACCAGGTGTCGTTGACGAGGAGTACCTCGTCGAACTCTCCGATCCGATCCGCCATGGCGTCCAGACCGGCTTTGTACCCCCAGATGTCGTACCCGCGATTCTCGCGCTCGAGAACTTGGTCGGCAACGGCGGCCAATCGATTCCTGCCGAGGTCGCTGAGTGGCCCGTTGGACACGGCGAGAATGTGCGTGCAGTGCGCGCGCAACGCGCGAAGCGCATACGGGATGTAGTCCTCGACGTCACCCCGGGGGTCGTAGACGACGTAGATGAGAAGGCGTTGCCCTCCTCGCGGAAACTCGTCGGCCGGCCGCGCCGGGCTCGCGATGAGTTCTGCGGTCTTCACGGACGGCTCCCCTTTCGCCCGCCGGTCAATCGGCCGATCATTCGGCGTCCCGCCGACGCGATCGCATACGAACGAAAGGCCACGCGGTACAGCGGCCGCAGCCGACCGACGACGCGCGGATGGTTGAGGCGGAGGTACATGCGCGCCAACGCGACCGGCCCGCCGTACCCGGTCGATCCAGCCCGGTGCAGGAGGCGGATCTGCTCCACAGGCCACCCTCGCGTGGTGGAGGACATCTCATCCGTCTTGTATTCCAGCGCGGTGTGGCTGATCGCCGCGTGCTCAGCGCTCAGCACCGTGCGGGCGTGGTACCCGAGCTGTCCCGCCGCCGCCACCAGAACACGTTCCTGCACATGCGCCAGTCGTCCGAACCGTCGGGAGGAGCCCGAGTTGTAATCGCCGTATGACCACGGGTGAGCAGCGAGGAGGCGCAGCGCCGCCGGACGCGCCACGAACATTCCCCCGTAGGGAGCGAGAGGTGAACCGACGTCGAGCGGCACGGAAATCCCGAGCATGCGACACAGCTCCTGCGCGCTCCCACGCAAGCCCGCCCAGCCATTCCCCATCGTCGCGTAGCCGATGTGCATCATCGGCGGAAAGACGATTCCGAGTCGGGGCTCGGACTGGAACAGGGCAAGAAGATTTCTCACATACGGCTCGTCCTCAAGGAGATTCTCCCACTGGTAGCGCCGGAAGTAGCGCCGGACGTTCACGGTCTTGCGACTCTTGCGGCGGCTGTGGACCTTGAGTACGAGGTCGAAGTCGTCGGACAGGAGGACGTCCCGGCAGGCGACGAAGAGGTCGCTCATGTCGCGACCGGGACTCGCTGGAGTGACGCGTAGTTCGCTATCGTGCCCTGTACGCGCCGTCCATGAGTCGAGGACGGGCTGCAGGCGCGCGGCGGTCAATCCGTCAAGAGAGGTCACGACAGCCGTCACCGTGCCGGGCACCACCGCGAGGCGTTCGAGCAGATCGCTCAGACCCTCGACATCGCTCACATGTATGACAGCGGCGACGCGGAACGGCCGTTCCGGGTCATACGACGGCGGAGCTCCGGTCAAGATCTCCAGCATCCCCCCGATCGCGTTGAGCGCCTTCGGAGGAACGGTGCGAGCGAGGTGCTGCCAGATGAGGTCGGCAGGATATCCGCCGGCCGCGGCCTCCTCAGCGGTCTCGCGTCCGATGGCACCGAATCGCTCGAGGTGTGGAGGGAAACTGGAAAGCGACTCCACGTCGATGATGGGGAAGCCGTCCTGGATCAGCGCTCGCGCGGCGAACAACGAAGCGTCATGGGAGCCATAGGCCGACCCCGGGTAGATTGCGCCGCACCTCAGTCCGGCTGACTCGAGACCGGCCAAGAGTTCGTGTGACGTGAGCGCGACCACGGCGCCTTCGAAGATGCCGCGGGCCACGGGCAGAGTATCCGCGCGAAGGGCCGTCCAGAGCCAGGAGTTTCGGACACACGGGAAGCCCTCGTCGGGGAATGCTTCGCGCTCGCCACGCGGACTCTCCACCGCTTCCCAGGCGTCCAGCCCGCGACGCTCCGCATCTGCGAAGAGGGGCTGGAGGTCGTGCACGGGGCCGAACCATGCGTCGCCCGTCAACACGACCTCGGCGACCTCGTACTCGGAGATCATCAAGTCGGCTTCGCGCAGATAGATGCGGTGAGTCGCATCGTCTTCGACGATGACACGATCCGCGACGGCAGTCAGCCGCTGAATCTCGCCTTCGGGGAGAGGCGGGATCGCCACCACGGTGATCGCGCGCGCGAACGGACGCAGCGACTCGAGCGCGTGGAAGACGTACTCGTCGACCTCCGACGTCGCGCGACACAGGATGTAGACGAAGCCCCTCCTCGACGGACGCGTGCCGACGCCTGCTTCTCTCACGGTCTCGGAGGTACCATCCATCGATCGTCGTCCTTCGGTGCGGATCAGGTGACGGGCGCACGACCCGTGCGCAAAGCCGTGAGTCTAACCTGCGGGGTTGCGGGCCCTTCTCAGATTCCGCGCGCCCGTGGCGTCACCGCCCTTGCTCGAGCGCGGACAACAGGTAGCGCCCGTAGCCGCTCTTGACCAGCGGTTCCGCGCGCGCCCGGAGCTCGTCATCGCTGAGGAATCCCATTCGCCACGCCACTTCCTCAGGGCAGCCGATCGACAGGCCCTGTCGCTTCTCCACGGTCCGGATGAAGTCGGTCGCCTCTGCCAAAGAGTCGAACGTTCCGGTGTCGAGCCAGGCGGTGCCACGCGGCAGCAGTTCGACGCGCAGGCGACCACGCTCCAGGTACGCCGAGTTGAGGTCGGTGATCTCCAGTTCTCCGCGGGCAGACGGACGCAGTGCTTTCGCCATGTCGACGACGTCGTTGTCGTAGAAGTAGAGCCCGGGCACTGCGTAATGACTTTTGGGCGCCGAGGGCTTCTCCTCCAGCGACACCACGCGTCCGGAGTCATCGAACTCGACGACGCCGTAAGCGGTCGGGTCATCCACCCAGTATCCGAAGACCACGCCGCCCTCTAGATCGCGATACTGCCGAAGACGTGAGCCCATCCCCTGCCCGTAGAAGATGTTGTCGCCGAGGATGAGCGCGGCGGACTCACCGCCGATGTGGTCTTCGCCCAGGATGAAGGCCTGCGCGAGACCGTCGGGTGAAGGCTGGATCTTGTACGAGAGGTTGATGCCGAACCTCGAGCCGTCGCCGAGAAGCCGCTGGAACTGGTCCGAGTCCTGGGGAGTCGTGATGATGAGGATGTCTCTGATGCCCGCGAGGATCAATGTCGCGAGCGGGTAATAGATCATCGGCTTGTCATACACCGGCACGAGCTGCTTCGACGTTCCCAAAGTGATGGGGTGAAGGCGCGAGCCTGTGCCGCCCGCAAGGATGATTCCACGCATGCCATCAGTCTGTCCGATGGTGCGAACCAGACCAAACGGCTGATTGGGACGCCGTGAAGCCGACGACTAGCCTTGTACCCATGCGTCGTCTTCTGGTCACGGGTGGTGCCGGGTTCATCGGTTCGAATTTCGTTCACCATGTCATCGAGCACACCGACGATTCCGTGGTCGTGTTGGACAAGCTCACCTACGCCGGTAACGAGGCGTCTCTGACCGGGTTGCCTGCGGATCGGGTGGAGCTGGTCGTCGGGGACATCGCGGACGCGGTGCTGGTGGATGAGTTGTTTGGTCGGGTGGATGCGGTGGTGCACTACGCGGCCGAGTCCCACAACGACAACTCGTTGAATGATCCGCGTCCGTTCCTGGATACGAACATCGTCGGCACGTACACGCTCCTCGAGGCCGCCCGGAAGCACGGGAGGCGGTTCCATCACATCTCCACCGACGAGGTGTACGGCGACCTCGAGCTGGATGATCCGGCGCGGTTCACCGAGCACACCCCGTACAACCCGTCCTCGCCGTATTCGTCGACGAAGGCGGGCAGTGATTTGTTGGTGCGGGCGTGGGTGCGGTCGTTCGGGGTGCAGGCCACGATCTCGAACTGCAGCAACAACTACGGGCCGTTTCAGCATGTGGAGAAGTTCATCCCCCGCCAGATCACGAACGTGATCCGCGGGATCCGCCCCAAGCTGTACGGGGCGGGACAGAACGTGCGGGACTGGATCCACGCCGACGATCATTCCTCCGCCGTGCTCACCATCTTGGACAAGGGGGTGATCGGGGAGACGTACCTGATCGGCGCGGACGGCGAG
The DNA here is from genome assembly GCF_003931875.1 of Microbacterium sp. 10M-3C3. Classification (NCBI taxonomy): domain Bacteria; kingdom Bacillati; phylum Actinomycetota; class Actinomycetes; order Micrococcales; family Microbacteriaceae; genus Microbacterium; species Microbacterium sp. 10M-3C3. The sequence goes on from NZ_CP034245.1 coordinate 2,574,448, forward strand.
AAGGACAACAAGAGCGTCGTCGAGCTGATCCTGACGTTGATGGGGGAACCGGCGGACGCGTACGACCATGTCACCGACCGGGCAGGGCACGACCTGCGCTACGCGATCGACTCGACCAAGCTCCGCACCGAGCTCGGCTGGGCGCCGCGGTACCGGGACTTCGAAGCGGGGTTGGCCGCGACGATCGAGTGGTACCGGGCCAACGAGGCGTGGTGGGCGGGCGCGAAAGACGGCGTCGAAGCGTTCTACGCGTCCAAGGGCCAGTGACCATGACCGACGGCATCCAGTTCGGTAAACCCCTGCAGGTGACGACCACCCCGATCCCGGGGCTGATCGTGTTGGACCTGCCGGTGCACGGCGACGCCCGCGGCTGGTTCAAAGAGAACTGGCAGCGGGAGAAGATGACCGCGGCCGGCATCGCGCTGCCTGATTTCGGGCCGGTGCAGAACAACATCTCCTTCAACGACCAAGTGGGCACCACCCGGGGCATTCACGCGGAGCCGTGGGACAAGTACGTGTCCGTCGCGACCGGGCGGATCTTCGGCGCCTGGGTCGACCTGCGCCAAGGCCCCACGTTCGGTGCCGTCTACACGACCGAGTTGGACCCGTCGCGGGCGATCTTCGTGCCCCGCGGCGTCGGGAACTCCTACCAGACCCTCGCACCCGACACCGCGTACACGTACCTGGTGAACGACCACTGGTCCCCCACCGCGACCTACACCTTCCTCAACCTCGCCGACGAGACCGCCGCGATCAACTGGCCCATCCCCCTGGACACGGTCGAGATCAGTCAGAAAGACAAAACCCACCCGCGCCTGGGCGAGGTGACCCCGATGCCCCCGAAGCGGATCCTCGTGACCGGCGCGAACGGGCAACTCGGCAAGGCATTGCGCGACGAGTTCGGCGAGCACCCGCACATCGAATACGCCACCCGCGCCGACCTCGACCTCACCTCCCCGAACCTGGCCGACGCGCGCCGGTGGCGGGAGTACGGCACCATCATCAACGCCGCCGCCTACACCGCCGTCGACAAAGCCGAAACCCCCGAAGGCCGCGTCGCCGCGTGGGCGGCGAACGCGACCGCCGTCGGCACCCTCGCCCGCATCGCCACCGAGAACGGCATCACCCTCGTCCACATCTCCAGCGACTACGTGTTCGACGGCACCGCACCGGGCGAGTACACCGAAACCGACCCGGTCTCCCCCCTCGGCGTCTACGGGCAGACCAAAGCCGCCGGCGACACCCTCGCCGCCACCACCCCCCGCCACTACATCATCCGCACCAGCTGGGTCATCGGCGACGGCAACAACTTCGTCCGCACCATGGCCGCCCTCGCCCAACGCGGCGTCAACCCGAAAGTCGTCAACGACCAGCACGGGCGCCTCACCTTCACCCCCACCATCGCCCACGCCATCCGCCACCTCCTCGACACCCACGCCGACTACGGTACCTACAACGTCACGAACAGCGGTGAGCCCACCACCTGGTACGACATCGCCCGCCAGGTCTACCAGCTCACCGGACACGACCCCGACCGCGTCACACCCGTCACCACCACCGACTACTACGCCGGCGCCACCGACCCCATCGCCGTACGACCGGAGAACAGTGCGCTCGACCTGTCCAAGATCGAGTCGACAGGGTTCGAAGCGAGAAGCCATCTCGGGCGTCTGGGCGAGTACCTCATCGCGTGAGCGCAGCACTCACGTTCCCGAGGAGGAATCGCTCACGATGACATCCATGCGCCGATTCGTGGCCCGCGCGTGGCGCTCGAGCGCCGTGCGCTACGTCATCGTCGGGGGTTTGGCGTTCCTGGTCGACTTCGGGCTACTCGCCCTCCTGCATGATGCGCTCGGGGTGTCGTTGATCATCGCCACACCCACCGCGTTCTTGATCAGCTTCGCCTTCACGTTCGTCGTGCAACGCGCACTGACCTTCGGATCCGACGCGGATTGGCGAGTCAGCGCCGTGAAGTACACCCTTCTCGTCGCATTCAACACTGTGGCGACGACGGCCATCGTGGCAGGTGCGGCAGCCCTGTCGTGGCCTTGGGAGGCCGGGAAGATCATCGCCGTCGCCAGCACCACGATCTGGAACTACTTCGGGTACCGCTACTGGATCTTCCGCCCGCCACGCTGAGGAGCGCCCTGCTCGCCGTCCGTTGCGGATTCTTCCTCGAGCCGGCGAACAGCGCGTGCCAGATCGTCCATCTCCGTTCGCGTGATCGCTGCCTCTTCGCTGAGACGGCGGATACGCGCTTCGGCGCGGGTCAGCTCCCAAGACAAGTGCAGCGCGACGCCGACGAGAAGGACGATCGACAGCGCGAAGAGCAGATTGGAGGGGACCTCCACCCCCAGAACCGCAGCGGTGAAGGCGAGCAATTCCGGGAACGCGGACAGGACGAGAAGAGCGAGCCCGATCACGAGCCAGAGGGTCGCGTACTTCTCGCGGAGCTGCCTCCGCAAGAGAAGAACGATGATCAGCCCGAGAACGAGGAGCGCGAAGACGATGCCGGCGATGGTGAAGATCATGGATAGACCGTGCTCGAAGATGGACGACGGCGCATGAGCGCCAGGCTGAGGGCGAAGACGGCCCGCAGCAGGTAAACGGTCGAGCCAAAGGGATTTTGACTCGGCCGCCCCGATGCGCGCGGCCGCATGGCGACGGGAACCTGCGTCACCGTCAATCCAGCGTGGACAGCGGCGACGAGCGAGTCGACCGTATCGCCCAAGTATTCGGCTGGGTAGTACTCCACGTATTGCTGGATAGCGCGCACATTGGCCGCACGGAACCCACTCGTCACGTCCGTCAAGCGCGTGCGGGAGACGCGGGAAAGCACAGCCGCGAGCAACTTCATAGCCCAGCGACGCGGGCCTCGTGCGGAGTAATCCCCGACGTCGGCGAATCGCGCCCCGATCGAGATGTCGGCGCGCTCCAGGCCAGCGAGAACGGTCGAGATGTCCTGAGGATTGTGTTGACCGTCCGCATCGACTTGGATCGCGCGGTCGTAGCCATGGCGGTGCGCGTACAAGAAGCCCGTTCGCATGGCGCCGCCCACGCCCAGATTGAATGGCAGGGACAGCACGACAGCGCCAGCTTCCCTCGCCCGATCGGCAGTCGCGTCAGCCGAGCCGTCATCGATGACCACGATGTCGTAAGCCTCCGGAGCTGACCGAATCTCACGAACCGTGTTGCCGACATTCGCCGCCTCGTTCCAGGCGGGAACGATGACGAGCGTGCGTGGCAGAGGACTACTCATCGGCATCGAGCCTAGCAGCGACATGCGGGCTCACCCACTGCCGCCGGCGTCGCGCACCGCGTATATCCGCATATCCTCGGGCCCCTGCTGGATCTCCTGCGCCAGTTCGACGCAGGGTTGATCGAGCGGCACGGCGGAGAGGACCCAGGCCACGTGCTCCTGCGCGAACGGACTGCAGGAGTCGAACGTCATCTGGATCTGATCTGGCGCTGGGTTCCGGGGCGCAGGATCGCCCTCACCGGAAACCCACGACGTCGTCGCAAGGCGGTTCCACACCGTCTCATAGGACTTGGTCGGATCGATGTCCTCCCACATCTGCGACGAGGGAGCCCCTTGCACACCGTTGTAGGTCTTCACACCTGCCTCAACCAGCATCATCGTCGGGATCAACGACGAGTTGATCCCGATCCACGCTCCCTCGCGCTGCTCGTCGAACCGTTGGACGGCCTGGACGGTTGCGGTCTGACGGAGATCCAGCGCCCCGACGTAGAGCGGATTGACCACCGCGGATTGCGCCAGGCTGAGAACGAGCAATCCTCCGCTCGCAATTGCAACACGGTCGCCCGCGAAGAACCCGCAGACCGCGATGAAACCCAGAGCGAACAGGGTGCCGACCGCGAGGTCACGGCGGGCGATCAGCTCGAGCAGCGCGCCCGCACCCACCAGATCGACCGAGCGGGCGACGACGACCGCGACCATAGCCGTGGCACCGACGACGGCGGACGTCGGGACCCACCAGGGTATGCGCCCCAGGCCCCGATCGCGCGCTTCGGCGAATCGGGCGGCGAGAACGAGCGTCAGCACGAAGCTGAGTACTCCGAAGCCGATCCGGAGCCGCGAGTACGTCGTCCGATCGAGGAAAAGCGCGTGGGCGATCGCATCCCAGCCCGGCACGTACAAGAAGGCGAACATGACGACGCCCACCAGGATGAGCGCGACAGTGAGCCAGTCGACCGCCGCACCTGCCCGGCGGCGTCGGAACAGCAGCCACACCAACGCCGCGACGAGCGTCAAGCCCGGAAGGAAGAACGTCGATGCCTCCGAGGGATTCACGCTGAGCGGCACGCCGTTCGTCTTCCCCAGGGCGAACGAGATGACCCCGGAGAACAGCTGCGCCAACTCGCTCGGGCTGGCGCCTCCGACGCTCTGAAGGCGCTCCCCGGGATACACCGTCGAGGTGAAGGCCTCGATGGTGTGCCATCTGGTGAGCATCCACACCACCATCACCGCTCCTCCCGCAACGCCGGCGGCGAGAAGGGGCACGATGTCGCGCACGCGTTCGATGAACCGAGGTCGTCCCAGATCCCGAGACGCGATGGCACCCAGCCCGAACGCGGCCACGACGAGGGTGACCGGAACGATGAACGGTACGTAGATCCCCATGCCGAGCGAGACGGTCACGTATCCGGATAGTCCGGAGAGGATCCACACGCCTCTTCGCCGTCGCGATTTCAACGCCCAGAGGATGGCGGCCATCACGAGGCTCGCCCAGATCGCCGGATAGAGCGTGAGTGACAGGTACCACCATTGGAAGAACGGCGAGAAGAAGAACGCCGTGGCCAAGGCAGCGCTGGTGAGGGGACGGCGCGGCAGAAGCGTCACGGCGAGGAGATAGCCGGCCGCGATGACCCCCAAACCAGGGAGCCACCACTTGAACGCCATGGCCTGGTCGAAAGGCAGGAAGAAGAAGCCGAGGAGATGGGGGCGGAAGATCGTCGACCAATCGACGGACGGCAGGTCGTTCTGCACCGTCGCATCCATCCCGCCAGGAAATGTCTCGTTCCACACGGGCAGACCCTGTTCCACCTGGGAGATCACCCAGCTGGTCTGGACGAACCACTCATCGCTGCGTATGGCTCTCGGCTCGCCCGCGATAAGGGAATGGTCATCGCCCGAAGCCACCATGTCGTGGACGATCCCCGTCGAACTGCCCGTGATCCCGAAGGCGACGAGGACGACGAAGATACCGCCGAGCAGAGCGAGCGGCCAGGCGAGAACGCGCCGATTCGGGAGCCCGTCCGGACGCGGCTCCACGAAACGGTTCCAATGATCACGCGCTGCAGACCATCGCTCAGCACGCGTTCGTCGGGTCGCTTCGCCATTCGTTGCCGGCGTCTGTGGACTAGTCATTCGTATGCGATCCAGCCCGGAAGGAGATGAGGGCCTCGGGAAGGATACCCGATCGGCGCGCGCTTCACTCAGCCCACGACGACACTCTGGCAACCGAGGAGCCGATTCGCGCCGGGACCGACGTTGATCGCATACGTGCACACGGTATGCGAGCCCTTCGCAAGAGCGAAGCGCAGATCGATCCCGTGCGCCCCGCCCGCGGAGGGGTAGGCGCGGGCGACATCGGGACGCAGGACGTCGGCTCGAGCGATCGCCGTTCCGATGCCGTCCACGTACACATGGATCGTGAGCGCCTCGGTTGAGTCCGGATCGATCGTCCATCCCTGCAGACGGATGCCTGTCTGGTCTTCCGTGACACTGGTGCCACCGAACGGCGACGGATCGACGGCCGTCACTTGACGGCACCCCAGCAGGGCGTTCCCGCCCGGGCCGCGATTGATGCCGTACGCGCACACCTGGTGGACCCCGGGAGCGACCTCGAAAGAGGCATCGATACCGTGTCGAGGGCCGTACCCGGGATACACGTCGCCCACATCGGGACGATCGATGTCGGCTCGCCCCGCTGTGCCGACTCCGTCGATGTAGAAGTGCACATCGATAGAAGCCGTGGTATCAGGGTCGATGGCCCACCCCCGCACCCGGATCGTCGAGCCCGTCACCGCCGTGTCGATCCCCCCGAACGGATTGCCCGAAAGTATCTGCACGGAGCGGCATCCGAGCGTTGTGTTGACGCCCCACCCGACATTGATCCCGTAGGCGCAGACCGCGGCCGCACCCGCCGGAGCGTCCACGTGGGCGTCGAATCCGCTCGTAACGCTCGCGTTCGGATATTGCGCGAGGATGTCGTCCCGTCGCACCGTCGTCTGCACAGCCGTGCCGCTGGAGCCACGGTAGATGTGAACGTTGAGCGGATCAGACGTATTGGGGTCTACGGCCCATCCCCGGACTCGGAAACCTCCCGGCTCCGGGAAGATGTCTTCCATCTGGCCCACCGGGTCCGGTGATTGGCTCACCGTGATCGAACTGCAGCCGAGCAGCTTGTTCATACCACGGCCGACGTTTATCCCGTAGACACACACTTCGTGAGTCCCGATCGCGGCGGGGAGGGCGAGGTCTATGCCATGGTTGTCACCCATTCCCGGGAAGACGGCGCCGACGTCAGGGCGTGAGGCGTCTGCGGTGTAGGCCGACCCGATGCCATCGATGTAGACATGGACGGCGAGCGGCTCGGTCGTGTCGGTGTCCAGCGTCCAGCCGGTGATCTTCAACCCGCCGGCCAGTGCCTCGACTGTGGCGCCACCATACGGCGACGCTGTCTCCACACGCACGCTCTGGCACTCGAAGGTGGTGTCCGCGCCCGCTCCCACGTTCTTGACCGTGACGCACACCCGCGTGTCACCGCCCACCACCTCGAACGAGCGTCGGATTCCATGCCTGTCGCCGTAGCCGGGGTAGGCTGCGCCGACGTCCGGACGATTGTCGTCCGCCGCGAACTGCCCCAGCTGCTCACCGTTCGCGGTGACTGTGACGGTCAACGCCGTGGACGGCTCATTCGGGTCGAGCGCCCATCCGAGCACGGTGATGAGTCCTCGATCCACCTCGACGTTGAATCCGCCGAATGGGGAGTTCTGCGTGCTGGTCGTTCCGAACCAGTCCGTGAAGAGGCGCCAGAAGTTGCGGTTCCCGTATGACGAGCAACCATCGCCCGTGCCATAGAGGTTGGCCAGCGCGGCTGCGTTCGGCACATAGGGCGTGTAGATGTAGAGACCCGCAGTCGCCTGGTTCTCGATGTAGACGCGCTGGGTGCCGCAGTTGTTGTACGGGTGGTACAGGATGTTGTTCCACTTGCCCGCCTGATACCCGAACGACGCGGGGTTGAGGCGGTAGATCTCGTATTGGCGCGCCCCGTAGTAGAGCTGACGGAACAGTCCCGCGGTCGCGCTGTCACACGGCGCGGTGTCGGGGCAGCCTTGACCGAGCGCGTAGTTGTACTGGCGGGCCGACGGTGAAGGATCGGTGATGAGCGACTGTTCCTTCTCCAAAACGACCAGGAGAACTTTCTGGCTCACGCCGCACGATCGCGCGACCCGGTCGATGATCGTCGCCGCGCTCTCGTCCGGGGCGCCCACGTACCCGTTGCAGTATCGATCCGCGGCAATCGAAGCAGTGGGCTGGCGGTAGTCCTTGAGGCATGTGTATCCCGCACTGCACCGAGGGAGCCTCTGCTGCAAGAACGCCTGGATATCGGACGCGCTCATCGCGTTCGCGTCGTAGAACGTCGCGTCGTCGATGATGTTGCCAGGATTCCAGTCCGCGGCATTCGCCGCCTGGGCGGAGGGAGACGGCGCGACCGTGACGGAGACGCCGACCAGGAGCGCCGCCGCGCAGAGTGCGGTGGAGAAGACGGCGAGCCACGTGCGCGCGCGTGCGTACCTGATCACTGGCCCGACTCGACCGTCGACGGCGCCGACTGCGCACGTGTCGTCGAGGACGTGTAGACGACGCGGAACGTCACTGCGCCGTCCGCGGGCACCGCCACCGTCATCACGCCGCAGTATGTGACGCCGTTGCCCGCGATGCCCTCGACAGACGCCGTGGCGGAAACGCCTTCGATCGAGAGCGTGCACGTCCCGCCGTCCTCGGCGATGTTCGGCACCATGGCCGTGACGGCCACGTTCCCTCCCTCGCGCTCGGCGGTCACGATGAGCACCTCGCCGTTGTAGGGGAGGTCGGAGCCGGATGTCTCCGTCGGCCGCGGCGACGCCGTCACGACCGCCGTCGCGGTGGGCGTCGGGGTCGGCCCCGACGAAGACGAGGAGGACGGCGCGCTCGGTGTCGCTCCGGTCCCGGCAGACGAGGCGCACCCCGTGAATGCGAGCAGACCGACGCTGAGCGCACACAGCGCGCCCAAGCGGATGCGGGCCAAAGGAGAAACAGGGATGCGGCGCACGCTCACATTGTGCGGGCGCCTTTGCAATCGACCCCCATCCCACGCCGAGTTGTCACGCGGTTGTTATCGCCCGATGCAGAGATGCGGCAGTCGGATCGGGCTGAGGACGCGGTCACAGCTCGGCGTGGAGCGCCCACGTGCGCTCCGCGGCTTCGCGCCACGAGAACGAGCGCCCGCGGTCGGACGCGAGCACGCGCAGCCGGGTGGCCGCGGGCCCGCGCACGGCGGCGACAGCGCCGCGGAGGTCGCCCGTCGCGGACAGGACGGCCGCCTCGGCGAACACCTCGCGATGCGTCGGCGTGTCGACCGCGGCGACGGGGACGCCGGCGGCGAGCGCCTCGACGCCGCGCCACGGCCACCCGGCGACCCGGGAGGTCGCGACGAAGGCGTCCGCGACCGACAGCACGGCGGCCCGGTCATGACGATCGGCGGCCGGGACCGGGATGACGCGGTCGGCGGCGACGCCCGCGGCGGCGGCGACCGCGCGCGCCGTCTCCATGGCGTGTGCGTCCGCGACGAAGACCGCTGCCGTGGCATCCGCGGGAACCGCCCCGAAAGCCACCGGGTCGGGCGCGTCGAGAACGACCACGCGGCCCGGCAGACCCAGCGTGCGCAGGCGGCCTGCCGCATCCGTCGGCACGCGGAAGTCGGCCGGCGGCGCGCCGGCGATGACGCGCACGCGGGTCGCCGCCTTGGGCGCGATCTGCGCGAGGGTCTCGGCCATCGCGTGGGTGGGCACGACGATCGCGTCGGCGTGCTTCTGCGCCCGCTTGAGCATGGCTCGGTGCCAGAGCACCTCGGCGCGCGGGAGCGCGTCGGGCTCCTGCCACGGACGCAGATCCCAGAGCGTCACCACGATCTGGTGCGTCTCGTGCACGCGATCGTGCTTGACCAGCGGCGCCAGCAGGGTCGGCGCGTGGATGAGGCCGGGGCCGACCCCGGGCGCGACGCCGAGCGGCCACGACGCGGCGAGCTCGCGCCGCGGCAGCATGAGCGTCGTGACGTCGGCGAGCCCCGGCGGAGCGTCGAACTCCCCGCGCGGGACGATCGCGCCGACGTCGGCGCCGCGCGGGGCGGCGGCGACGAGAGCGCGGGTGAGCTCCCGCGAGGCTTCGGCCAGCTCCGTCGTCGTGGGCGCGACGAGCTGGTCGAGCACGACACGGAGCGTCGCGGTCACGAGCCGGGGTCGGGGGTCGGAGACGGCGGATGCAGCTGGTTCTGGACGATCTCGCGGATCTTGTCCCACTGCGGGTTGAACTCGTCGATGCCGCCCTCGGGCGTCAGCTCGATCGTGGCGACCTGCTGCTCCTTCGCCTTGAGCGCGAGGTCCATGAGCGTCGGCACGAGCGCCTGCGGGATGTCGGTCTTCACGAACTCGGTGCTCGCGGCGGCGACGTTCTGGAAGTTCGTCAGCACCGCCTGCGGCGACGCCTGGGCGAGCAGGGCCTCCTGCAGTTGGCGCTGGCGCTTCATGCGGTCGAAGTCGCTCGTCGTGTAGCGCGACCGGGCATACCACTGCGCGGTGTCGCCGTCCATGTGCTGGGGCCCTGCCTCGATCCAGCCGATCGCCCACCGGTCGGCCGGCTCGCCCGGGTACGTGGGCCCCCAGCCCTTGGGCAGGCGCTGCTCTACGGTGATGTCCACCCCGCCGAGGGCGTCGACGAGGGCGGCGAAGTTGTGCATGTCGATGAAGACGTAGTACGGGATCGTGATGCCGAGGATCCCCTCGGCCGCGTCCTTCGTCGCTTCGATACCCGGCTCGGATCCGTTCCCGACGGCATCCGGATACAGCTTGTTGCCGTCCTGGCAGACCTCGACCTCGGTGCGGAGTTGGTTGATGCCGCTCCCCCATCCGCACGTCGCGTTCGCATAGCCCTCATGCCCGTTGGGATACTTGTCGGCCATGGGGCCGGGCGCGAACGGGAAGTTCGGCATGTCGCGGGGGATGCCGGTGATGGTGACCGCGCCGGTCGTGGCGTTGACCGACACGACGGAGATGCTGTCGAAGCGCATGGAGTCGCGGCCCTCGCCGCTGTCGGCGCCGAGCAGCAGGATGTTGTAGTAGCCGTCCTGCGGCGGCACGACCGGCGCGCTGCTGCCGAAGATGGCGCCGAGCGTGTCGCGGACGGTGCCGGTGGTCTGCGCGGCCCATGCGGCGCCGCTGCCGGCGACGACGAGCAGCGCGATGCTGAGCCCCGCGATGCCGAAGCGTGCGAGGCTGCCCGTGCGGACGAGCCGCACCAGTCGCAGCGTGTCGATCGTGAGCACGATCCACAGCACCACGTAACCGACCAGCGCGACCTGCACGAGCGTCAGCGGCACCCACCGCAGGAGCGACAGCCACGGGGGGAGCCACGCGCCGAGCATGATGGCCGACAGCTGCGTGGGCGCGAGCACGAGGAACAGGGCGGCGATCACGAGCGCCGCCCACAGCGCGAGCGTTGCGCCGAGCCCGAAGCGCCCGAGGCGCCGGTTGCCGGCGAGCACCTGCGCCGAGCCGGGGATGAGGAAGTTCAGGACGACGAGCCACCAGCCGCGGCGGGTCATGACCTGGCGCGAGGCGGTGTCGGGGTTGCGGAGAGGCCGCGCCTCCACGACGGATGCGGCGCGCGGCCGCGCGGCGGCGGCGACGCTCACAGCGCCTCCTTGAGACGCCGGTTCTTCTCCTCGACCTGCGCCTCGAGGTCGCGTGCGTACTGCTCGATACGGTCGCCGAGGGCGGCGTCGGCGGTGCCGAGGATGCGTGCGGCGAGGAGCCCGGCGTTCTTGGCGCCGTTGATCGACACGGTCGCGACCGGGATGCCACCGGGCATCTGCACGATGCTCAGGAGCGAGTCCAGCCCGTCGAGCGTCGCGAGCTGCACGGGCACGCCGATGACCGGCAGCGCGGTGACGGAGGCGAGCATGCCCGGGAGGTGGGCTGCGCCGCCCGCACCGGCGATGATCGCCTTCAGGCCGCGTCCGCGGGCCTCGCGGCCGTAGCGCATGAGCTTGTCGGGCGTGCGATGCGCCGACACGACCTCGACCTCGTGCGGCACGCCGAGCTCGGTCAGCGCCTGCGAGGCGTCGCTCATGACGCGCCAGTCGGAATCGGAGCCCATGACGACCCCGACCAGGGGCGCGTCGGAGGAGTGCAGTGGCCGGGTCACCGGACCAGGCTAGGCCGCAGCCCTGCGAGAACGCCGCAACGGCGCACGTCAGTCGAGGAAGTGCGCCGCCGCGGCGCGCGCCTGGTACACCGCGTCGTCGAGGTCGTCGCCGACGACGTTGACGTGGCCGACCTTGCGGCCCGGGCGCGGCGCCTTCCCGTACGTGTGGATCTTGGCGGTCGGATGCGCCGCCATCGCCGGCGCGAACCGGTCGGTCATGGCGCCCTCGGCGGGGCCGCCCAGGATGTTGACCATGACCGACCACGGCGCCGCCGCATCCGTCGCCCCCAGGGGCAGATCGAGCACGGCCCGCACATGCTGCTCGAACTGGCTCGTGATCGCGCCGTCCTGCGTCCAGTGCCCGCTGTTGTGCGGCCGCATCGCGAGCTCGTTGACGAGGATCCGCTGGTCGGTGGTTTCGAAGAGCTCGACCGCGAGCATGCCGGTCACCCCGAGCCCCTCCGCGATCGCGACGCCGAGGTCGGCGGCGGCACGGACCAGGCGGGCATCGGCGCGGGGCGCCGGCGCGAAGACCTCCGCACACACGCCGTCGCGCTGGACCGTCTCGACGACGGGGTAGACCGCGATCTCGCCCGACGGCCGGCGCGCGACCTGCTGAGCGAGCTCCCGCGAGAAGTCGACGAGCTCCTCGACGAGGAGCTCGCCGCCACGGCCGTCTTCGGCGAGCGCCGCGAACCAGTCCGCCGCCTCCGTCGCGGCACCGACGACGCGCACGCCCTTGCCGTCGTATCCTCCGCGCGGAGTCTTCACGACGGCGCGACCGCCGTGGTCGTCGAGGAAGGCCTGCAGCGCCTCCTCGTCGGCGACCGCGGCCCAGTCCGGCTGCGGCGCCCCGAGCTCGGCCATGCGGCGGCGCAGCACGATCTTGTCCTGCGCGACGGCGAGCGCCTCGGGCCCCGGGTGCACGCGCACGCCCGCCTCGACGAGTGCGGCAAGCACGTCCTGCGGCACGTGCTCGTGGTCGAAGGTGACGACGTCGACGTCGCGCGCGAACGCGAGCACCGTGTCGGCGTCGCGGTTGTCGCCGATCGCCGTCGCCGCGAGGGACGCGGACATGCCCGGCGCCTCGGCGAGCACGCGCACCTCGATGCCGAGCTCGGTCGCCGGTGCGATCATCATCCGCGCGAGCTGTCCGCCCCCGATGATGCCCACTCGCAGTGCCATGCCGCTCCTCTCGTCCGTGTGCTCCCATCCTCTCGCGGATGAGGCGCCCGCGCAGGCGCGGGCTCAGGCGGGCGCGGTGTCGAGCGATGGCGGCTGCGCGTCACGGTGGGCGAGGATCTGGTTCACCTCGACCTGGTCGACGAGCACCTCGTGCACGAGCTGCACGTCGGGGATGTTCCGCAGTCGCAGGGGCGCATCGACGCCGTTGGAGAGGACGAGCGTGCCCGTGCCCCACAGCCGCTGCAGAGGTCCGCGGCGCATCTGCACGGTGTAGCCGCGGACGTGCCCGAGCTCGCTGCGTCGCGTCGCCAGCAGACCCGACCGCGCGATGACCCGGCGCGTCGTGATCGTGTACGACTGCGACCACCACACCGCCCACGGGATGACCACGAGCAGCAGCACGGCGGCGGCGGCCGCGGTCAGCAGCATCCAGTCCTCGAACGGAGGGCGGAGGTTGCCGTAGAAGTACCCGATGGCACCCGCCACAGCGATGAGGACGAGGGCCGACCAGAACAGCCGCCGCGCGTGCGGTCGGATGCGCGCCACCCGCAGCTCGGGCGTCGGCGCGCCCGGCGCGGGCATGCGCGGGCGTCCGCCGTACGTCGTGGGCTGGGTCACGCTCTCATTGTGACGCGCCCCGCCGACATGCGGGGTCGCACACGCGGCGCGGCGCCCTCCGCGCGGGCACGCGCGTCAGCGGACGTGGACGACGTCACCGGCCGAGACCGGGATCTCCTCGACGCCGGAAGCGACGACGAGACGGCCGTCCTCGTCGATGCGCTGGGCACGCCCCGCGAGGACGCGTCCGCCGGGGAGGGAGACCTCGACGTCCTTGCCGAGGGTCGCGCACAGGGCCTCGACCTCGGCTCGCACTCCCGCCGCGCCGGCGTCGCCGTTCGTGCGCAGGAGGGCGCCGAGCTGCTCGTCGAGCGCGGCGAGGTAGTCCGCGAGCAGCCGGTCGTCGTCGCTGTCGTGACCGATCGCGGCGAACGAAGTCGCCGTCGCGACCGGCAGGTCGACGCGCGACATGCGGGTGTTCACGCCCGCGCCGATGACCACCGCATCCGGATGCCCCGGCACGACCTCCGCGAGGATGCCGGAGATCTTCGCGCCGTCCACGAGCACGTCGTTGGGCCACTTCAGGCGCACGGTGTCGCCGCCGGGGAGCTGAGCGGCCACGGCGCGCGTCATCGCGGCGCCCGCGATGAGCGGGATCCACCCGCGCGCGTGCGGGGGAAGGTCATCGACGCGCACGAGCACCGACACCGCGAGCGCGGCGCCGGGCGGCGCGACCCACGTGCGGTCCAGGCGCCCGCGTCCCGCGCGCTGGTCGGTGGTCAGCAGCACGGACAGATGCGGCCACGCCTGCGGGTCGGCCGCGACGGCGGCGAGGACGTCGGCGTTCGTCGAGTCGGTGGTCTCGACCACCTGCAGCCGCGGGCTCACGGCCGCGGCGCGCGGGTATCCGCTCTCCGGAATCGGCATGCCCACACCCTACGACCGCCACCCGCCCCCTTCGCGGCCTTGACAGGCGGCGAGACACGGCCGGTTGCGGGCGAATCGGCCGGATGCAGGAGGAATCGCGCCGGATCGTACTGATCTCGGCCGATTCGCCTGTATCCGGCGCGCGCGGGAGCTCCCCTCCACAGTCGCGCGGACGTACGCACTCCGGGCGGAAGTCTGTGGATGCCGTTGACGGGCGCACGCGCGCCGCGACTCTCGAGGGGTGGCATCACCGCGAGTACTCCGCCCGTTCCTCGATCACCGCGGCATCCTGAACCGACGCACCGCCGAAGAGGCGGGGTGGCGACCGGACGCGCTACGCCGCGCGGTGCGGCGGGAGGGCCTCACCGCGCTGGGACGATCGTGGATCGTCGACGAACGCGCGACGCCCGAGGTGGCTTGGGCGGCCGAGCTCGGGGGGTGGGTGACCTGCTTGACCGCGGCCGCGATGCTCGGGTGGTGGCAGCCGCCGGCGGCGGACGACCGACCGCACATCGTCCTGCCTCGATCGGCACGGCGTAAACCCGAAGGCGTGCATGCGCACTGGTCGATCGGCCTGGTGCCCAGGTCATCTCGAAGCCTCCTCGACCCTGTCGAGAACGTCCTCTTCCTCGTCGCGTCGTGCGTCCCCTTCGACGACGCCCTCGCCGTCTGGGAGTCCGCGCTTCGCGTCGGGTCCGTCACGCGCGAGCATCTCGCGCTCGTCCCCTGGCGCGGAGAACAAGCCCGACGGCTCGCGGATGCGGCGACACACCTCTCCGACTCGGGGTTGGAGTCGCTGATGGCCGGCCGCCTGCGCCGTCGTGGCGTGCGGGTCGTGCAGCAGCCGGTCATCGGCGGCCGACCCGTGGACGGACTGGTCGGCGCGCGCCTGGTCTACCAGATCGACGGATTCGCGCATCACTCGGACCCGCGTCAGCGCCGGAGCGACATCGCCCATGACCGCCTGCTGCGCAGCCTCGGCTACACCGTGCTGCGCTTCGACTACCGCGAGATCGTCCACGAGTGGCCGCGCGTCGAAGCCGAGATCATCCGCGCGATGGTCCACGGCCTTCACCTTGCGCACTGAGCGGCTCGCCGCATCCAGCGTCGCCGTGGCGCGTCGCGGAATGCAGGCGAATCGGCCGAACGCAGGAGGAATCGCGCCGGATCGTACTGATTTCGGCCGATTCGCCTGCTCGGGGCGCGCGGGCCGGCGGGCGGGATCCTCGGATGCGGCGGGGCACAGCGGTCGGGCGGATGCGTTGTGGCGACCCTCCAACGTCGCCGCGATGCGCGCCGATAGGGTGGAATCCGTGACCGAGCAGCACGATCTCTCCACCACCGCCGGCAAGATCGCGGATCTGCGGGCCCGCTACCAGGAGGCCGTCCTCGACGCCGAGGAGGCCGCGCGCGCCAAGCAGCACGCGAAGGGCAAGCTGACCGCGCGGGAGCGGATCGAGATGCTCGTCGACCCCGGCTCCTTCGTCGAGCTCGACGAGTACGTGCGCCACCGCACGACGGCGTTCGGGATGGACAAGTCGCGCCCCTACGGCGATTCGGTGGTGACCGGCACCGGCACGATCCACGGCCGCACGGTCGCCGTCTACGCGCAGGACTTCTCCACTTTCGGCGGCTCGCTCGGCGAAGCGGCCGGCGACAAGATCATCAAGGTCATGGAATTCGCGCTGCGCAGCGGCATCCCGATCATCGGCATCCTCGACTCGGGCGGCGCGCGCATCCAGGAGGGCGTCGTCGCACTCGGCAAGTACGGCGAGATCTTCCGCCTGAACACCGCCGCCTCGGGCGTCATCCCGCAGATCTCGATCATCATGGGGCCGGCCGCCGGCGGCGCCGTCTACTCCCCCGCGCTCACCGACTTCGTGATCATGGTCGACAAGACGAGCCAGATGTTCGTCACCGGCCCCGACGTCATCAAGACCGTCACCGGCGAGGACGTCGGCATGGAGGAGCTCGGCGGCGCGTACACGCACAACACCCGGTCGGGTGTCGCGCACTACCTCGCCGAGGACGAGGACGACGCGATCGACTACGCCCGCTCGATGCTGAGCTTCCTCCCCGACAACAACCTCGACGAGATCCCGGTGTACGAGACGGCGTTCGAGTTCGAGACGACGGATGCGGACCGCTCGCTCAACCTCGTCATCCCCGACTCGCCGAACCAGCCCTACGACATCCACACGGTCATCGAGCACGTCGTCGACGACGGCGATTTCCTCGAGGTGCAGCCGCTGTTCGCGCCGAACATCGTCATCGGCTTCGGCCGCGTCGAGGGTCGCACGGTCGGCATCATCGCCAACCAGCCGTCGCAGATGGCCGGCACGCTCAACATCGACGCCGGTGAGAAGGCGAGCCGTTTCGTGCGGTTCTGCGACGCGTTCTCCATCCCGATCGTCACCCTCGTGGACGTGCCGGGTTACCTCCCCGGTACCGACCAGGAGTGGACCGGCGTCATCCGCCGCGGCGCGAAGCTCCTGTACGCGTACGCCGAGGCGACCGTGCCGCTGGTGACGGTGATCCTGCGCAAGGCCTACGGCGGCGCCTACATCGTCATGGGCTCGAAGCAGCTCGGCGCCGACATCAACCTCGCGTGGCCGACCGCCGAGATCGCCGTGATGGGCGGTCAGGGCGCGGTGAACATCCTCTACCGTGGCGAGATCAAGCGCGCCGAGGAAGCGGGCGAGGACGTCGCGGCGGTGCGCACGCGCCTGGCGAACGAGTACACCTACAACGTCGCCTCGCCGTTCCTCGCCGCCGAGCGCGGCGAGCTCGACGGGATCATCGAGCCGGCGCAGACGCGCGTCGCGATCGCGAAGGCGCTGCGGGCCCTGCGCGGCAAGCGCGCGAGCCAGCCCGCGAAGAAGCACGGGAACATCCCGCTGTGAGCGCGGATGCGACGACCGCTCAGGGGGACGCGCTCGACGCCGCGCGACCCCGCGTGGACGTGCGCCGTGGCAACCCCACGGACGAGGAGCTCGCCGCGGTGATCGCCGTCGTCGACGCGGCGTGGACGCAGGAGGCTGCGGCCGCCGTCGCCGCCGAGCCGGCGCGCCGCTCCCGCTGGCAGCTGTCGGCCCGCGGCCTGCGCACGCCGCTCCCCCGCGAGCAGGGGTGGAGCGGCTCCGTCGGCTGACCGGCGGGCGACTGAAGCATCTCGTCGCGGATGTCCCCCGAAATACCTACAGACGGACGGTCCAAAGCCCCGCCATACTGAAGGAGCTGGAACGCCTTGTGCGTTCGGCCGGACTGCTCTCCAGCCAGCTCCGGTCACGCGGACGGTTTTCGGGTAACCGTCCGCCGAGGCGAGGGGCGGGCGGCTTCGCCGCCCCTCGCCTCCATCTCTCGGCTCGCCGGTCCGGTCACCCCCCCAGCCCCGGACCGGTGGGCCGAGACGTGCGCCCGGGTCGGGCGCGGCGGGTCACGCGGACGGCTGCGCGGGACGGGCGATCTCCCGCCAGAGCTCGACGCTGTCTTCGTCCGACAGCCCGTCGCTCTCGCCCGACCGCCCGACGATCGTGACCGCGGTGTCGGAGTGCGGCGAGGTGCGGATGATGAGGCGCGTCGAGCTCGCACCCTGCAGGATCTCAGCCAGCTCGCGCCGGATCTCGACGAGCGAGGGCTCCGCGATGCCCTCGAGCCCGCCTTCGTCGAGCATCGTCACGGTGATGCCGCGCCGCCGCGCGTTCTCGAGCTCGGCGCGCACGACGTCGTCGAGAAGGCGCGGGCCGCGCAGCTCGTCTCGCAGTCGTCCCTCGGCCAGGCGCGCCTCCAGCCGCTCCGCGGCGCGCAGATTGCCGCCGGTCTCGATCGTGCGACCGAGGATGGGCCCGGCCGCCTGCAGCGCGCGCTGCACCTGCACGCGTCGTTCGCGCTGACGCCCGGCCTGCGACGCCTGCCACGCCGACGCCGCCTGCTGCAGCTCGGCGAGCTGGCGGGTGTCGCGCGCGGCGCGGTCGAGCGCCGCCATGAGCAGCTGCGCGGCGGCCACCCACACGACCGAGCCGACCAGCCCGAGGCTGAGGGCCGGGAGCAGCCCGATCCAGAGGATCGTCGACACTGCGACGGCCGCGAGGCCCACCCACGCGACGATCGGCCGGCGCCGCACCATCACGATCGTCATCAGCGCGCCGATGCCGCCGATCGTCCACGTCGCGAACGGCTGCGTGCGCGAGTCCGGATCGACCGCCCAGAAGACGGCGTTCGGAACGACGACGGCGACCCCGATCGCCAGGGCGCCGGCCCACACGGGAAGCGTGCGGTCGCGGCCGGGCACGGCGCGGGCCGGCGCGGCGCCCGAGCGCGGGCGTAGACCCCACAGCACCCACAGCCACGTCACCACCAGGTACAGCGGCAGCACCAGGAAGATCACCCACGGCTGGTCCACACGACCGCCCGACCACGCGAACCCGCGCGCGGCGAGGTACGCCGTGAAGGCGAGGGCGATGATGGAGACGATCGACCGGACGCTCACCAGCGGTCCCCGCTCTCCCACTCCATCGTCACCGTGGTCCCCGCCCCGCTCGAGTCGATCTCCGTGCGCCCGCCCACGGCGGTGACGCGCGCGAGGATCGATCCGCGGATGCCGAGGCGGTCTTCCGGGATCGCGGCGACGTCGAACCCTTCGCCGGTGTCGCGCACGCGCACGCGCACGCGGCCGGGAACCCCCGTGCCGTGCAGCTCCACGGCGAGTCCCTGCGCGTTCGCGTGCTGCACGGCGTTGGCGACGGCCTGGAGGGCTGCGAGCACGAGCGCGCGAGCGACACGACCGGGCACGCGGGGCGCGTCGGGCTCGATGCGGCGGTCGACGCGCAGCTGCACGCCCATCTCGGTCGCCGCCTTCTCCAGCTCGTCCGCAAGCTGGGCGGCGTCGACGGGCTCGTCGCTGCCCTCCCACGCGTCCTTCTCGGCGTTGGCCAGGCGCGTGAGCGCCTCGCGGGCCATGCTCACCGCGAGAGTCCGCTCGCGGGGCGTGGTGGCGCGCTCGGCGGCCAGCAGAGCGCCGAGCACGCTGTCGTGCATGAGGGCGGCGACGGCGACGCGCTCGCTCTCGGTCGCGTCGGCAGCCGCTGCATCCGCGTAGCTCGCGACGGCCCGCGCGCGCGTCTCGTCCACGTTGGCGGCCACCGAGCGGTAGGTCCACCCGAGCACGACCAGGACGCTCCCCAGGATCAGTGCGAACGACACGTCCAGTCCGACCGGGAGGAAGAAGTCGGGATCGAACCCGCCCTGGACGAGCCGCACCAAGCCGAAGAGGAGCGGTGTAACGATGAGGAACGCGACCTGCAGCGACATCGGGAAGGCCACGACCGTCGCCCCGGTGACGACATTGAGGAGGAAGAAGATCCATGGCTCCTCGGTCGGAACCGGGTTCGATCCCACCGTGACGAAAGGCCATGCCACGAGCGCCAGCACGTACACGACCGCGAAGATCCCCGAGAACACCCGCGCGAACGTCCCGAACACGCACGCGACGATCATCGCCAGGAGCGGGACGAAGACCGCGAGCACGAGCGGCACGTGCCAGCCGGGCCGCTCGTCGCCCGGGCCGAGCGCCGCGACGAACGCCTGGGCCCCGAGAACGAGGCAGATCGGGCCCGCGAGCAGCGTGATCAGCCGCTCGATGCGGGCGCGGGTGAAGGAACCGAGGTTCTCCGTGGTCTCCCGGGAATGAGGGATGCGGCCCCACGCGGCGTCCAGGACGGACCGGCCGCTGTCAGCCATCCCGGTCGCCTTCGGGCTGCTGCAGGATGCCGTCCTCCATCGCACGGCGCAGCAGATCCACCTTGGTCGGGGCGGGGCGACCCACCTCGACGTACTTCACGCGGACGCGCGTGATGTTCTCCTTCGCCGTGGAGTAGGCGACGCCGAGCCGCTCGGCGACCGCCTTCAGCGGCAGCCCCGCGGCGTACAGGCGCAGCACCTCGCGCTCGCGCGCCGACAGCTGCGCGTCGGCGAACTCGCGATCGGCTTCGACGGCACTGGCCCACTCGACGTTGTTGAGGGGCTCGCCGCTCGCGACCGTGCGGACGGCGGCGATCACCTCGTGGATGGGCGACGCCTTGCTGACGATGCCCGTCGCCCCGGCCGCCAGCGCCTCGCGCACCGCGGCGGGCCGGTCGGCGACGCTGTGGATGATCACGCTCGACCCGTCGGCGACGAGGCGCTGCACGTTCTCGGTCACGGTCGTGCCGTCGCCGAGCGTGAGGTCGAGCACGACGACGTCGGCGGGGGCCTCGCCCGTCGTCACCCGCCACGCCAGGTACTCCGACACGTTGCTGCCCGAGAAGACCACGGCGGTGTCCTGCTCGCGTGCGCACGCGGCCTCGAGTCCGAGGCGCACCGATTCGTGGTCGTCGATGAGGGCGACGCGCGTCATGACGGCCATCGTATCGGGGTCAGCGGCCGAGGACCGCGACCGCCTCGACGTGATGCGAGTGCGGGAAGAGATCGAGCGCGCGGACGGGGCGCAGCGCGCGGTAGCCGAGGCCCGCGAACGTGCCGAGGTCGCGCGCGAGGGCGACCGGGTCGCACGCGACGTAGACGACTGATCGCGGGCGGAGGGCCGCGATCCGCTCGACGACCTCGCCGCCGGCGCCGGCGCGGGGTGGGTCCAGGAGGACGGTGCCCGCCGACAGCCGCGCCCGCTCGCGCGCCGAGGCGTCGGCCTCGAGCTGCGCGAGGTAGCGGTCGACGCGCGCGGTCACCGCCCGGGCCCCCACCCACTCGGCGAGGTTCTCGCCCGCGTGCTCCGTCGCCCGCGGGCTGGACTCGACGCTCGTCACACGCGTCGCCGGGCCGCCGAGCTCTCCCAGCGCGGCGGCGAACAGACCCACTCCGCCGTACAGGTCGAGGTGCGCCGCATCCGGATCGACCGGGAGGTCGGGGAACGCCGCGCGCAGCTCCCCCGCGACGACGGACGTGAGCGTGTGCGCCGCGAGGCGGTGCACCTGCCAGAACCCGTCGACGTCGACGTGGAACTCGCGGCCGCCGACCCGCTCGCGGACGGTCTCGCCGGCCGTGCCGCCACGGGCGCCGTCCGGGCGGGAGAGCACGCGCACGCGACCGTCGGCGGGCTGCGCGAGGTCGACGCGGCCGGGCGCCTGGCGGCCGAGACGCGCCGCGGCCTGGGCGACGGCGCCGGTCGCGAGCGGCAGATCGGGCACCTCGATGACGCGGTGGCTGCGGGCCGCGTACGGACCGACGCGCCCCTCGTCGTCGACGTGCAGGCTCACGCGCGTGCGCCACCGTGTGCCGTCCTCCGTCTCGCGCTGCTCGCCGTCGGCGAGCGCCGGCTCGATGCCGGCCGCCGCCTCGACCCGCCCGATGCGGGCGAGGGCGTCGCGCAGCACCGCCAGCTTGAGCTCCCGCTGGCGCGCGAGGACGATGTGCCCGAACTCCGCGCCGCCGGGCCGGTCCTCCGGCGCCACGGCGACATCGGCCGCCGCCCACACGTGCGACTGCCGTTCGGGCGCGGCGTCGATCACGTCCACCGTCTCCGCGCGCCAGAAGGACTTCTTGCGGGTGTCGGTCAGGCGCGCACGCACGCGCTCGCCCGGCAGCGTGTCGGAGACGAACACGACCCGGCCGTCCAGACGCGCGACGAAGACGCCGCCGTGGGCGACGTCGACGATGTCGAGCTCGACGAGATCTCCCGCATCCATCCCTCCAGCCTCCCACGGCTACGGTGAAGGCATGCGCGTGTGCCTCGCCTCGACCTCCCCCGCGCGGCTGATGCTGCTCCGCCAGGCTGGCATCGAGCCGCTCGTCCGTCCTCCCGCCGTCGACGAGGAGGCCGTCATCGAGGCCACCGAGCGCGCGGAGGGGCGGCGCCTCCCCGCCGACGAGCACGTGCAGCTGCTCGCGCGGCTGAAGGCGGCCGACGTCGCCGACCCGCTCGCGGCGGAGGGCTTCGAGGGGTACGTCATCGGCGGCGACTCGATGTTCGAGCTCGACGGCGACATCCTCGGCAAGCCCTACACGTCGGCGGCGGCCACGGCGCGCTGGCACGGCATGCGGGGGCGCACCGGTGTGCTCCACTCCGGTCACAGCGTCGTGCTCGTCGAGGACGGCCGGATGCGGGAGGCCCACGCCGTCGCGCGCGCCTCTGTCACCTTCGCCTCCGACGTCGACGACGAGGAGATCGCCGCGTACGTCGCGACGGGCGAGCCGCTGCTGGTCGCCGGGGCGTTCACCGTGGACAGCCGCGGCGGCGCGTTCATCGAGCGCGTCGAGGGCGATCCCTCGACCGTCGTCGGGATGTCGCTGTCGACCCTCCGGCACCTGGTCCGCGAACTGGGAGGGGACTGGACGGGGCTGTGGAATCGGGAGCCGTCCTCGTAGGGTTCCGCGCATTCTTTCCGGCGTTTCTTGTGCAGGGTGCTCAAAAGACCGCCCTGCGCGGTCGCTAGGCTGGCATCCATGCCGGAAATCGCCAAGGTCCTCGTTGCCAACCGCGGCGAGATCGCCGTCCGTATCATCCGCGCCGCCCGCGACTCGGGGCGCGCGAGCGTGGCGGTGTACGCCGACCAGGACCGCGATGCGCTCCACGCTCGTCTCGCCGACGAGGCCTACGCGCTGGAGGGTGCCACGAGCGCCGACACGTACCTGTCGATCGAGAAGATCCTGTCGGTGGCCCGTCGGTCGGGCGCCGACGCGGTGCATCCGGGCTACGGATTCCTGGCCGAGAACGCCGACTTCGCGCGCGCCGTCATCGGCGCGGGGCTCGTGTGGGTCGGCCCGTCCCCCGAGGCCATCGAGGCGCTGGGCGACAAGGTGACCGCGCGTCACGTCGCCGAGAAGGTCGGCGCGCCCCTCGCTCCGGGAACGCCGGGCCCGGTCGCCGGAGCCGACGAGGTCGTCGCGTTCGCCGAGACCGTCGGTCTGCCGATCGCCATCAAGGCCGCGTACGGCGGCGGCGGACGCGGGCTCAAGGTCGCCCGCACGATCGAGGAGATCCCGGAGCTCTTCGATTCGGCCACGCGCGAGGCGGTCGCTGCGTTCGGGCGCGGCGAGTGCTTCGTCGAGAAGTACCTCGACAAGCCGCGCCACGTCGAGACGCAGTGCCTCGCGGATGCGGCGGGCAACGTCGTGATCGTCTCCACGCGCGACTGCTCGCTGCAGCGCCGCCACCAGAAGCTCGTCGAGGAGGCCCCCGCGCCGTTCCTCACCGACGCCCAGAACGAGACCCTGTACGCCGCGTCGAAGGCGATCCTGCGCGAGGTCGGATACGTCGGGGCCGGCACGTGCGAGTTCCTCATCGGCGCCGACGGCACGATCTCGTTCCTCGAGGTCAACACCCGCCTGCAGGTCGAGCACCCGGTCTCGGAGGAGGTCACCGGTCTCGACCTCGTGCGCGAGCAGTTCCGTCTCGCCGAGGGCGAGGAGCTCGGCTACGACGACCCCGCCCCGGCCGGCCACTCGATCGAGTTCCGCATCAACGGCGAGGACCCCGGCCGCAACTTCCTCCCCCAGCCCGGCCCCATCCACGTCTTCAAGACGTTCGGCGGCCCCGGCGTCCGACTCGACTCGGGCGTCACCGCCGGCGACAGCGTGTCGGGTGCGTTCGACTCCCTGCTGGCGAAGATCATCGTCAGCGGTCGCGACCGCACGGAGGCGCTCGAGCGGGCGCGCCGCGCGCTCGACGAGTTCGAGGTGGCGGGGCTGCCGACCGTGCTGCCCTTCCACCGCAAGGTCGTGCGCGACCCCGCCTTCACCGCTGAGGACGGCGTCTTCGGCGTCTACACGCGCTGGATCGAGACCGAGTTCGTCAACGACATCCCGCCGTGGGACGGCGAGCTGGAGACCCCGGCCGAGCCGGCCGGGCGTCACACCGTCGTCGTCGAGGTCGGCGGCAAGCGCCTGGAGGTGAGCCTCCCCGACCGCATCGCGAGCGCCCCGACCGCCATCGGCCGTCCTGCGGCCGCGCCGCCGTCCCGCCGCTCGCACGCCGCATCCCCCAACGCCGGAGCCTCGGGCGACGCCGTCAAGGCCCCGATGCAGGCGACCGTCGTCAAGGTCGCCGTCGCGGAGGGTCAGCCGGTGGTGAAGGGCGACCTCGTCGTCGTGCTCGAGGCGATGAAGATGGAGCAGCCGATCCAGGCGCACAAGGACGGCGTGATCGGCGCGATCGACGCGACGCCGGGCACGACCGTGTCGGCCGGCCACCAGCTCCTCACGATCGCCTGACGTCACGCTGAGCAGGCGAATCGGCCGAAGTCAGCACGAATCCGCGGATTTCCTCCTGATTTCGGCCGATTCGCCCGTTCTCGACGCGGCGCGCCCGCGGCGCGGCCGCGGCGCGAGGGGGCCCGAGTGGCTCAGTCGGCGCGGTCGACGATGTGCATCGCGCGCGTGGCGTCGGTGATGCTGCTCGACAGCGACGGGTAGACGGCGAACACGCGCGAGACCTGGTCGACGGTGAGGCGCCGCTCGACGGCGATCGCGACCGGGTAGATGAGCTCGGAGGCACGCGGGCCCACGATCACGCCGCCGATCACGGTGCCGCTTCCCTTGCGCGCGATGATCTTCACGAACCCGTCCTTGGTGCCCTGCATCTTCGCGCGCGGGTTCGACGACAGCGGCAGCTTGCGCACCACGCCGTCGATCGTGCCGTCGGCGATGTCGTGCTCCTGCCAGCCGACCGTGGCGATCTCGGGGGCGGTGAAGATGTTCGCGGCGATCCGACGGCGCTCCAGCGGGATCACCACGTCGCCGAGCGCGTGGAACACCGCCGTGCGGCCCTGCATCGATGCGACGGATGCCAGCGGCATGAACGTCGTGCAGTCGCCGGCGGCGTAGATGTTGGGCACCGACGTGCGCGCGACGCGGTTGACGCGGATGTGCCCGGACTCGGTCATCTGCACGCCCGCCTCCTCGAGACCGATCCCCGCCGTGTTGGGGATCGAGCCGACGGCCATGAGGCAGTGCGAGCCCTCGATCGTCTGACCGTCGGCGAGCGTCACGACGACGCCGTCGCCGGTGTTGACGACGCTCTGCGCGCGCGCCTTCGACAGCAGCGTCATGCCGCCGCGCTTGAACACCTTCTCCAGCACCGCCGCGGCATCCGAGTCCTCGCCCGGCAGCACCTGGTCGCGGCTGGAGACGAGCGTCACGTGCGCGCCGAGGTTCATGTACGCCGAGGCGAACTCCGCGCCCGTGACGCCCGACCCGACGACGATGAGGTGCTTGGGGAGCGCCTTCATGTCGTACAGCTGCGTCCACGTGAGGATCCGCTGCCCGTCGGGCTTCGCCGACGGCAGCTCGCGCGGTGACGCACCCACCGACACGACGAGCGTGTCGGCCTCGATGCGGTCGAAGTCGGTGCCGCCGGCCTCGGTCGAGACGATGACGGCCGCGTCGCCGTCGAGGCGGCCATGACCGGAGATGAGGCGCACGCCCGCCTCGACGAGCGACGCGCGCATGTCGTCGGACTGCTGGCGCGCGAGCGAGAGCACACGGGTGTTGACGGCGGCCATGTTGATGGCGACCTGGGGCTTGAGCGGCCGCCCGTCGCCGCTCTTGGCGAACAGCTCCACGCCGAGGTCGCTCGCGCGCGCGATCGCGACCGCCGCATCCGCCGTCGCGATGAGCGTCTTCGACGGCACGACGTCGGTGATGACGGCCGACCCGCCCACCCCCGCGCGCTCGACGAGGGTCACCTCGGCTCCGAGCTGCGCGGCGGCCAGCGCCGCCTCGTATCCGCCGGGACCGCCGCCGATGATGGCGACGCTCTGGGTGCGCTCGAAGCTCAAGGACATGCCTCCATTCTGGTGGTCCCGCGCCCGGCCCTCGCGCGTTGGCGCCGACCACGCCGGGTTCCTAGAGTGGAGGGATGCCGCAGACCCACGGGAATCCGCTCGACGAGCCCGCCGCCGACCCCTTCGAGATCGCCGCCGAGGCGGCCGCCGACATCGCCCGTCTCACCGGCGTCGACCGTCATGACATCGCCGTGACGCTCGGAAGCGGCTGGGGACGCGCGGCCGAGCTCATCGGCGAGACCGTCGCGACGATCCCCGCCCCCGACGTGACGGGGTTCAGCAAGCCCGCGCTCGAGGGGCACGTCGGCACGCTCCGCAGCGTCCGCACCGCGGCGGGGAAGCACGTGCTCGTCATCGGCGCGCGCACGCACTTCTACGAGAACCACGGCGTCCGACGGGTCGTGCACAGCGTGCGCACCGCCGCCGCGACCGGCGCCTCGACGATGATCCTCACGAACGGCGCCGGCGGCGTCCGCGAGACGTGGACGCCCGGTCAGCCCGTGCTCATCAGCGACCACATCAACCTCACGGCGGCGTCGCCGCTCGAAGGCGCCACCTTCATCGACCTCACCGACCTGTACTCGTCGCGTCTGCGCGACCTCGCGCGCTCGATCGACCCGTCGCTCGACGAGGGCGTGTACTGCCAGTTCCGCGGGCCGCACTACGAGACGCCCGCCGAAGTGCAGATGGCGAAGATCATCGGCGGCCACATCGTGGGCATGTCCACGGCGCTGGAGGCGATCGCCGCCCGCCAGGCGGGGATGGAGATCCTGGGCATGTCGCTCATCACGAACCTCGCGGCCGGCATTCAGACGACGCCCCTCAGCCACGAGGAGGTGCTCGAGGCCGGCCGCGCCGCCGAGCCCGTCATCTCCGCCCTCCTCGCACGCATCATCGAGGCCCTGTGAGCACCCCGGGGAGCGACGCGGCGTCGGGCGACGCGCTGCTCGACGACGCCCGCGCGTGGCTCGCGCAAGACCCCGACAAGACCACGCGCGCGGAGCTGCGCGCCCTCGTCGACGCCGCCGCATCCGGAGACGACGCCGCGCGCGCCGACCTCGCCGACCGCTTCTCGCAGCGGCTCGCGTTCGGCACCGCCGGCCTGCGCGGCGCCCTCGGCGCGGGCCCGAACCGCATGAACCGCGTGCTCGTCGCGCAGGCCGCCGCGGGCCTCGCCGCCTACCTCCGCGAGCGCGCCGGCGACGACGAGACCCCGCGCGTCGTGATCGGATACGACGGCCGGCGCAACTCCGACGTCTTCGCGCGCGACTCGGCGGAGATCTTCGCCGGCGGGGGCCTGCACGCGATCCTCCTGCCGCGGATGCTGCCGACGCCGGTGCTCGCGTTCGCCGTGCGCCATCTCGACGCCGCGGCCGGCGTCATGGTGACGGCGAGCCACAACCCGCCCGACGACAACGGGTACAAGGTCTACCTCGGCGGCGCCGACGAGGGCGCGCAGATCGTCTCCCCCGCCGACGCCGAGATCGCCGCGCACATCCAGGCGGTCGCCGATCGCGGCGACATCGCGCTCATCCCCCGGTCGGTCGGGTACGCCAACGCGACCGACGAGCTGGTCGACGCGTACGTCGCCGCGACGGCCGCCGTCGCGCCCGCCCCCGAGCGTGCGGAGCTGCACTGGGTGTACACCGCGATGCACGGCGTCGGGTGGGACACGCTGTCGCGGATCCTGGATGCGGCGGGGTACCCGCATCCGACCGTCGTGGCCGCGCAGATCGAGCCGGACGGGGCGTTCCCCACGGTGGCGTTCCCGAATCCCGAGGAGCCCGGCGCGATGGACCTCGCGTTCGAGACCGCCCGGCAGGAGGGCGCGGAGCTCATTCTCGCGAACGACCCCGACGCCGATCGGCTGGCCGTGGCGATCCCCGATCCCGACGCCGACGGCGGCTGGCGGCGGCTGAGCGGCAACGAGGTGGGGCTGCTGCTGGGCCGGCGCGCCGCGCGGGCGGCCGAGGGCACGCCCGGCGCGTCGCTCGCGTGCTCGCTCGTCTCCTCCCCGGGGCTGCAGGCGATCGCCGAGCGGTACGGCCTCGGCTTCCACGCGACGCTCACGGGCTTCAAGTGGATCTCGCGCGCGCCCGGCATCGTCTACGGGTTCGAGGAGGCGCTCGGCTATCTCGTGAACCCCGACACCGTCCGCGACAAGGACGGCATCTCCGCGGCCGTCGCGGTGCTCGGGCTCGCGGCCGAGGCCCGCGGGCGCGGGGCCGACCTCGCGACGCTGCTGCGCGAGCTGCGCGACGAGTTCGGCGCGTACGCGAGCGACCAGATCTCCGTCCGCGTGACCGAGGTGTCGGAGATCGCCGCGATCATGGCCGCCCTCCGCGCCGAGCCGCCCGCCCGCGTGGGCGAGGTCGAGGTCGAGCGCATCGACGACCTCCGCGACGGGTTCGAGGGGCTGCCGCCGGGCGACGTGCTGCGCATGTGGCTCGCCGACGGCTCGCGACTCATCGTGCGCCCGTCGGGCACCGAGCCCAAGCTCAAGATGTACCTCGACGTGCGCGGCGCGACGGAGAAGAAGGCGCGCAAGCGCCTCGCCGCCCTCGCCGACGGCGCGCGCGAGCTCCTCGCCCGCGTGCGCTGACCCCGCCGGGCTCATTCGCCGTCCCGTTCGGGGCGCGATTGCGGCGGCGGGGCGCGCATTCGACGCCCCGAGCGGCGCGGAGGCGCCCCAAACGCATGGCGCCGACGAGGCACCTCTCCTCCACACCCCGCCGACGACCGCATCCGCCTCGAGAAATCCGGTGACGCCGTGGTGGGGAGCGCGGCGGGCGGCAGGGTGTCCCCATGCGAATCGCCGGCCGCGTCATCCTCCTGCGGCGTCACGACCTGCTCTCCGACCTGGCTGCGCGCGAACTCCGGCGCGAACGGGAGGAGGGGCGCCTTTTCGTGGTGCGCCCGGGTGTGTTTGCCCGGCGGCCCGACGGCGATGCGCTCTCTTCGGAGGAGAAGATGCTCGTCCGCGCCGTCGCGTGGGATTGGGTGGCGGATGCGGCGCCCGTCATCTCGCACCTCTCCGCCGCCGCGGCGCACGGCCTCCCTGTATGGGGCCCAGAGGACTCGCGGGTGCACGTGATCGTGCCAGAAGAGCGTCCCGGTCGTGCCGCGCAGCTCGTCCGTCACCGCGGTGCGCTGGCGGACGACGACGTCGTCCTCCGCCACGGCATGCGCGTGACCTCCCTCGAGCGGACCGTCGCCGACGTGACGCGCACGGCGACCCACGACAGCGCCGTGGCCGTGGCCGACGCCGCGATGCGCGCCTGCGCCTTCCGCGCACCCGGCGACTACGACCAGCGCGCGGCGGAGGGCTTCCGTGCCCGGTGCCTGGAGATCGCCCGGCGCAGTGCGCACGGGGCCGGTCGGGCGGCGCGCGTGCTGCGGGTTCGCGGACGGCCGGTCGCAGCTCCCCGGCGAGAGTGTGAGCCGGGTGCGCCTGCACCAGCTCGGCTTCGCGCCGCCGGACCTCCAGGTGCCGGTGGCCGCACCGCGAGGTCGGTGGTTCTGGATCGACTTCGGACTGCGCGACGTCTCGGCGTCGGGCGAGTTCGATGGCACGGGCAAGTACCGCGACGCCCTGCTTCGCGCAGGGCTCACACCGGAGGAGGTTCTCGAGAAGGAGAAGGAGCGGGAGGACTGGATCAGGGGGACGACCGGCCGACCGCTCGTGCGCTGGCGCTCCGCGCACATCTCCACCCCTCAGGCGCTCGCGGCACGGCTGGCCGCCTTCGGGGTCGCGCCGCCTTCCTCCCGCTGAGCGGGGTTCGGGGCGCACGCGCGCCGGTCGGGGCGCGCCCGGTCCGCCCCGACGCTGCATCCGCGCCCCAAAACGGCATCGGCGAACGAGAGCGCCGCCGGGGCGGCCGTAGGCTCGGGCGCATGCTGCTGACCGACGCCGTCCTCCTCGCGAACGCGCACGTGCGGCTGGAGCCGCTCGCCGAACGCCACACGCCCGGCATCGCCGCCGCCGCGCGCGGGCTCGAGCACGCGTGGTTCACGTCGGTGCCCGATCCGGATGCGGCGGCCGCCGACGTCGCGCAGCGCCTCGCGTGGCGCGACGAGGGTCACATGAACCCGTGGGCGATCGTGCGCGACGGCGATGTCGTCGGCGGGGAGGTCGTCGGCGAGACGACCTTCTGCAACGTCGACCAGGCGAACCGCCACGTCGAGATCGGCCACACGTGGCTCACGCCGGCCGCGCAGCGGACGGCGGTGAACACCGCGGCCAAGCTCCTCCTCCTCGCCCACGCGTTCGAGCAGTGCGACGCGATCGCGGTGGAGTTCCGCACGCACTGGCACAACCGCGCGTCGCGTGCGGCGATCGAGCGCCTGGGCGCGAAGCGCGACGGCGTGCTGCGCAACCACCGCATCGGGCCGGACGGGATCCTCCGCGACACGGTCGTGTACTCGATCCTGCCCGGCGAGTGGCCGGCGGTGCGCCGCGGACTCGAGGCGCGGCTCGCGCGCGGCTGACGCGGGACGGCGCGACGTCAGCCGTCGATGACGGCGGCGAGCTCGTCGAGGAAGCCGGCGAAGTCCGTGCCACGGCGGACGATCCGCTGCACGCTGTCGCGCTCGCTGAAGACCTCGACGAACTGCTCGAACACGGTCTGGAACGCCTCGCGGTCGGCCTCGGAGAAGGCGACGAGCGCGACGACCTGCACGCGCCCCTCGCCCCACGGGATCGACGGATCCGCGATGCCGATCGCGATGCGCGTGCGGGTCGCGGTCATCCCCATCGCGTGCGGCACGGCGAGGGCGTCGGTGAACGCCGTCGACGACAGCCGCTCGCGCTCGATCGTGCGCTCGATGTAGTCGTCGTCGATCACGCCCTGCGCCACGAGCATCCGCCCGAGGCGGCGGATGACGCCCTCCTCGCCGTCGTCGGCGCCGAGGCCCCGCACGAACGCGGAGGCGTCGAGGTAGCGGCCGAGCTCGGTGCGCAGCCGCGCGAGGCGCCGCGCGCGGCGGATGCGGGCCGCCGCCGACTGCACGCGGTCGACGTCGGCGTCGGTGAGGAACGGCTGGATGCGGACGATCCGGTCGCCCGGCAGCGGAGCGTCGATCGTGGTCAGCACGAGGTCGGAGTCGATCGCGTCCCACTCGGGGTCGACGCGCGTCTCGACGCCGACGACCTCGATCGCCTGCCCGAGCGAGCGGGCGACGCTCGAGCGCAGCAGCTCGTGCAGCTCGTAGTATCCCGGGCACACGATCGTCGCGGTGAGCAGCTGATCGGCGCGACGGCTGCGCTCGAGGCGACCGCCGACGTGCATCGCGATGTAGGCGATCTCGTCGTCGAGGATGGGGATGCCGAGGCTCTGCTGCAGGCCGCTCGCGATGTAGACCGCGACGTCGAAGATCATCGGATACGTCGATTTGAGCGAGCGCGTGAGGGGGTTCCGCGACCACGCCTGCTCGCGTGCGCGGTGCCGCAGGTTCTGCACGTGCAGGGCGAGGCGCAGCACGAAGTCCTCGTGTGCGATGTCGACGAGGAACTCGGATGCGGCGCGCTCGACGACCGCCCGCACCGCCGCCTCGACCTCGGGGTCGAGGCGCGCACGGGCGTCGTCGGCCGCCGGCGACCCCGGCGCGACCACGCGCGTGAGCACGAGGGTCGCCAGGTGCTGGAGGTCGCCCGCGCCCAGCCGCACGCCGAAGTGGGTGTCGGCGAGCTGCTCGACGAGCGCGGCGACATCGCGGTGCGCGTCGGAGGACTCGCCGGCTGCGCCGCCCTCGAGCGCGCGACGGCTCGCGGTGCGGTCGGCGGCGATCGCGATGTGCATCACGACGTCGCCGATGCCGTACTCGTTGACGAAGTACCCGCGCGCACCGAGCTCGCGGGCGAGGTCGGCCTTGAACGGCCCGAGCGCGCGCGCCCCCACCGAGTCGGCACCGAGGGTGCGCCGCAGGCCCTCGAGGTCGAACGATCCGGCGTCCATCTCGTCGTGGGCGAGGCGGCTGAGCAGCCGCCGCTGGGCCATCTCGGTGCCGCGCAGCCGCGCGGTCGCCGCAGAGCGCTCGAGCGTGAGCTCGGTGCCGCCGAGGAGGCTCCGCACGCGCGCGAGGTCGGCTTCCAGGGTCGCGGGGCTCACGTGCAGCTCCTCGGCCGTCGTGAACACGTCGATGCCGTCCGCGCGGTCCAGGAGCGCCCGCACGAGCGTGTGCAGGCGATCGCGCGGCGTGCCGCTCTCCGCGGGGCCCGCCGCTCGCAGCGCGGCCGCCGCATCCGCCCCGGCGCGATAGCCGAGCGGTCCCGACTCGACGACGGCGCCGGAGGGCACACGCGCATTCAGCGCCGTGACGTAGGAGCGGATGCTGCGGGGCGTGACGCCGAGCAGGTCGGCGAGGGAGGCCGCTGTGGCCCACTCGCCGTCGCGCAGCAGCAGCGTGAGCAGCCGATCCTGACGCGCGCGGGTCACGGGCGCACCGGTCCGGATGCGGCGCAGGGGCGCCAGGGCGTGGTCACGAGAATCCTCCGCGGCCGATCGTCGGGCCGCCTCCCCATTCCACCATGCGCGGGCGGGCGCGGGCTTCCGGGGGGTGGGAAACGAACGTGGTTGTCGGCTCCCAGCGTTCTCACAAGAATGGCGAGGAAGGAGGCGGGTCGATGAGGATCCTCGTGGTCTGCGGCGCGGGTGCGTCGAGCACTTTCGTCGCACAGCGCGTACGTCGCGCGGCTCACGAACGCGGTCTCCCGTACGCCGCGGTCGCCGGAACGCTGTCGTCCCTCGAGGTCGACCTGGATTCGGCCGACCTGCTGCTGATCGGCCCCCACCTGGCCGGGCAGCGCGAGCGGATCGCACGGATCGCCGCGTCGCACGGGGTCGCGGTGACCGTCCTGCCCGAGGACGTCTTCAGCGACCTGAGCGGCGAGCGCACGCTCGCCCTCGTCACCTCCGCCCGCCAGCCCACGCCCGAGTTCGACGCGTAGCCCGAGAAAGCAGGATCATGCCCCCGCTCACCCGCACCGTGAGGATCGGCTCCTCCCACGGCCTCCACGCTCGGCCCGCGAAGCTGTTCGCGCAGGCGGCGAAGGAGTCCGGACTGCCCGTGACGATCGCCAAGGACGCCGGCGCGCCGGTGAACGCCGCGAGCATCCTCGCGGTGATCTCCCTCGCGATCGAGCAGGGCGACTACGTGACGCTCACCGCCGACGGCGACGGCGCCGAGGCGACGCTCGACACGCTCGCCGAGCTGCTGACGACCGACCACGACGCCGAGTGAAGGAGAACGGGCACATGACGGAACTGCGCGGAGTCGGCATCGGTCTGGGCGTGGCCCAGGGCCCGGTGGCCCGCATGGCGGAGCCGCTGCCCGCCCCGAGCGACGCCCCCAGCACGGCGACACCGGAGGAGGAGACCGCGCGCGTGCGCGAGGCGGTGGCCGCGGTCGCGCGCGAGCTCGAGGAGCGCGGCGCGCAGGCCGGCGGGGCCGCGCGCGACGTGCTGGAGGCGCAGGCGATGATGGCCGAGGACCCGACCCTCGAGGCCGAGGTCGACACGCGCCTGAAGGCCGGCAAGACCGGCGAGTGGGCCGTCTTCGACGCGTTCGCGTCGTTCCGCGATCAGCTCACGGCGCTCGGCGGCTACCTCGGCGAGCGCGCCGCCGACCTCGACGACGTCGCCCAGCGCGTGATCGCGCGACTGCGCGGGGTGCCCGCGCCGGGCGTCCCCGACCCCGGCCACCCGTTCGTGCTCGTGGCGAAGGATCTCGCGCCGGCCGACACCGCCCTGCTCGATCTCGATAAGGTGCTCGCGCTCGTCACGACCGAGGGCGGCCCCACGTCCCACACCGCGATCCTCGCGCGCGAGAAGTCGATCGTGGCGGTCGTCGGCGCCGCCGGCGCGAAGGGCCTGCGCGACGGCGACGCCGTCATCGTCGACGCGGCGGCGGGCGTCGTCACGATCGACCCGAGCGCCGACGAGCTCGAGCGCGCCGCGCGGCGCGCCGCCGACCGCGAGGCCGCCGCATCCGCTCCCCTCACCCCGGGTGCGCTGGCCGACGGCACGCCGGTGCCGCTTCTGGCGAACCTGGGCAAGCCCGAGGGCGCCGAAGAGGCCGTCGCGCTCGGCGCGGAGGGCGTCGGCCTGTTCCGCACCGAGTTCCTCTTCCTCAGCTCCCACTCCGCGCCGACGGTCGCCGAGCAGCGCGAGGCCTATACGAAGCTGCTCGCCGCCTTCCCCGGCAAGAAGGTCGTCGTGCGCGTGCTCGACGCCGGCGCCGACAAGC
Organism: Microbacterium sp. 10M-3C3; assembly: GCF_003931875.1. NCBI lineage: Bacteria > Bacillati > Actinomycetota > Actinomycetes > Micrococcales > Microbacteriaceae > Microbacterium > Microbacterium sp. 10M-3C3. Next base: position 2,608,624 of record NZ_CP034245.1, read on the forward strand.
CGCTGCCGTTCCTCAACGACGCGCACGAGGAGAACCCGGCGCTGGGCCTGCGGGGCTTGCGCGCCCTGCGCGCGAGCGAGGACATCCTCCGCGAGCAGCTGACCGCGCTGGCGGAGGCGGATGCGGCGACGCGGGCGACGCCCGAGGGCCCCGCCGACCTGTGGGTCATGGCGCCGATGGTCTCCACCGTGGAGGAGACGGAGTACTTCGTCGCCCTCGCCAAGGAGTACGGCATCCGCACCGCGGGCGTCATGGTCGAGGTGCCCTCGTCCGCCCTGCTGGCCGACCGGATCCTCGCCCACGCCGACTTCGCCTCGATCGGCACGAACGACCTCACCCAGTACACGCTCGCGGCCGACCGCCTGCTCGGCTCCGTCGCGTCGTTCCAGGACCCGTGGCATCCGGCCGTGCTGCGCCTCGTGCGCGAGGTCGGCGCCGCCGGCGGCGCGCTGGGCAAGCCGGTCGGCATCTGCGGCGAGGCCGCCGCCGACCCGCTGCTCGCGGTCGTGCTCGTCGGCCTCGGCGCGACGAGCCTGTCGATGGCCCCCACGGCGCTCGCCGACGTGCGCGCCACCCTCCTCTCCCACACTCTCGACGATGCCCGACGCATCGCCGAGGCCGCCCTGGCCGCCGATGACGCGGCCTCCGCCCGCGAGGCGGCGACAGCCGCCGCGCTTGCCTCACAGAAAGTGACACAGCCATGACAACGATGTCCTCCGCCCCGGCGGGTACGCAGAGAGGGGCCCGCGTCGCCGTCCAGCGATTCGGCACGTTCCTCTCGGGCATGGTGATGCCCAACATCGCGGCCTTCATCGCCTGGGGTCTCATCACCGCCCTGTTCATCCCCACCGGATGGCTCGGCTCGGAGTCGCCCGTCGCCGCTTGGCGCTGGGCCGACTCTTACATCCTCGGCGGCGGCACGAGCCCCGATGGCACGGTGTATCCGGGCCTCGTCGGCCCGATCATCACGTACCTCCTGCCGATCCTCATCGCGTTCACGGGCGGCCGCATGGTCTTCGGCCACCGCGGCGGCGTCGTGGGAGCCGTGGCGGCGATGGGCGTCATCGTCGGCGCGAACGGCACGATCATGTTCCTCGGCGCGATGATCGCGGGCCCGCTCACGGCGCTGGCCCTGAAGTCGATCGAGCGGCTGTGGGCCGGCAAGATCAAGCCGGGCTTCGAGATGCTGGTCGACAACTTCTCGGCCGGTTTCGTGGCCTTCTTCGCAGCGCTCGCGGCCTTCTTCTTCCTCGCACCGATCATGAAGTTCGTGACCGATGTGCTCGGCGGGGCGGTCGGCTGGCTCGTCGACAACGGCCTGCTCCCGCTGGCGAGCATCATCGTCGAACCCGCGAAAGTGCTGTTCCTGAACAACGCGATCAACCACGGCGTGTTCACGCCGCTCGGAACTCAGCAGGTCGTGGAGCAGGGCCGCAGCCTCCTCTTCCTCGTCGAGGCCAACCCCGGCCCCGGCGCCGGCCTGCTGCTCGCGATCACGGTGTTCGGCGTGGGTGCTGCTCGTGCGACCGCGCCCGGCGCGTTCGTCATCCAGTTCCTCGGCGGCATCCACGAGGTGTACTTCCCGTATGTCCTGGCCAAGCCGATCCTGATCCTCGGCCTCATCGCCGGCGGCGCGACGGGCGTGCTGACCAACGTGATCTTCCAGTCGGGCCTCGTCGCGCCCGCCTCTCCGGGCTCGATCTTCGCGGTGCTCATCCAGACCGCGCCGGGAAGCTACATCGGCGTGATCCTGTCGGTCGTCCTCGCCGCGGCGGTGACGTTCCTCGTCACGATGCTGCTGCTGCTGGCCTCGCGCAAGCGCGACCTGCGCGCCGAGGAGGAGAACGGCGACCCGCTGGCCGCCGCGATCGCGCAGACCGAGCTCAACAAGGGCAAGAGCTCGTCGGCGCTGGCCGGCATGGCCGCCGCCGCCGGGGGCGCGACCGCGGCCTCCGCCGGTGCGCCCGCCGCTGCGGTGTCGACCGCCCAGAAGGAGATCCGCAACATCGTGTTCGCGTGCGACGCGGGCATGGGATCGTCGGCGATGGGCGCGAGCGTGCTGCGCAACAAGATCAAGAAGGCGGGCATCGAGGACGTCACGGTCGTCAACAAGGCGATCGCGAACCTCGACGACTCGGCCGATCTGGTCATCACGCAGAACCAGCTCACCGATCGTGCCCGCCGGCAGTCCCCCGACGCAGTGCACGTGTCGGTGGACAACTTCATGAACTCGCCGAAGTACGACGAGGTCGTGGAGATGGTCCGCGACCAGCACACGCAGAACTGACATCAACCGCCGCGGGGCCGGGCCGGCGTGATGCCCCCGGCCCCGCGGCCTTTCCGTCCGGCGGCGCGTTTGCCAGGCTGGACATGAGCTTCACGAGAAAGGCGAGAACATGGCACGCGAGGTCCTCAGCATCGATCAGGTGCGCATCCACCCCGGCGGCGCGACGCGCGAAGAGGCGATGAAGGAGGCCGCCGACATCCTCGCGGCCGCCGGCGCCGTCACGGGCGCGTACTTCGACGCCATGCAGCAGCGCGAGGAGACCGTGTCGACCTACATGGGCAACGAGCTCGCGATCCCGCATGGCACGAACGAGACCAAGGAGACCATCCTCGAGTCGGGGCTGTCGGTCGTGCGCTACGACGGCGGCGTGGATTGGGGCGGCGAGCCCGTGACGTTCGTGATCGGCATCGCCGGCAAGGGCGACGAGCACCTCGAGATCCTGTCGCAGATCGCGATCCTGTTCTCCGATGAGGACGAGGTCGCGCGCCTCAAGGCCGCGCAGAGCCCCGAGGAGCTGTACGCGGCGCTCTCCACGGTCAACTCGTGAGCACCGCCGTCCACTTCGGCGCCGGCAACATCGGCCGCGGCTTCGTCGGGCTGCTGCTGCACCAGGGCGGGTACGAGATCGTGTTCTCCGACGTGGCGGCGCCCCTCGTCGACGCGATCAACGCCGCCCGCGAATACACCGTCCACGAGGTCGGCGAGGGCGGCGTCGACACCGTCGTCACCGGCTTCCGCGCGATCAACAGCGCGACCGACCCCGACGAGCTGATCGCGGCCATCGCGACAGCCGACGTCGTGACGACCGCCGTCGGCCCGACCGTGCTGCGTTTCGTGGCGCCGCACATCGTGGCGGGCCTCGGCCTGCGCGACCCCGCCGCCGCCCCGCTGCAGGTGATGGCGTGCGAGAACGCGATCAACGCGACCGACCTCCTCCGCGACGAGATGGCCGCCGCCGCGGGCGACGGCTGGGACGCCGTCTCCGGACGCGCGGTGTTCGCCAACACCGCGGTCGACCGCATCGTTCCGGCGCAGGACGCGGGCGGCGGCATCGACGTGACCGTCGAGCCGTTCTTCGAGTGGGCGATCGAGCGCGGCCCCTTCGGCGACACCCCACCCACGATCCCCGGCGCGCACTTCGTCGACGATCTGACGCCGTACATCGAGCGCAAGCTCTTCACGGTCAACACCGGTCACGCCACGACCGCGTACTTCGGAGCGGAAGCGGGCATCGAGCGGATCTCCGACGCCCTCGCCGACGCCGAGATCCGTCGGCGGGTCGAGGCGGCCCTCGAGGAGACGTCAGAGCTGCTGATCGTCACGCACGAGCTCGACGCCGCCACGCAGCACGAGTACCGCCGGACGATCCTCCGCCGCTTCCGCAACCCGGCGCTCCCCGACACGGTGTGGCGCGTGGGCCGGCAGCCGCTGCGCAAGCTCTCCCGTCACGAGCGGTTCGTCGGACCCGCGGCCGAGGCGATCGAGCGCGGCCTCCCGGTCGACGCCCTCGTCGCGGCGATGGGCGCGGCGCTGCGCTTCGACGACCAGGAGGACGCGCAGGCGGTCGACCTCCAGCGGATGCTGCGCGAGCAGAGCGCGGCCGAGTTCACCGCCGCCGTGACCGGCCTCGAACCGGAGCACCCGCTGTTCGCGCGGGTCGAGCGGATCGTCGCCGAGCGCCAGGCCGAGCTGGCAGCGTGAGCGGGCGGCGGCGCCCCCGCCGCATCCGGCGCGCCCTCGCATGGGTGCTCGGGGGCTCGGCGCCCTCGTCGTCGCGGGTGTCGTGGGGATCGTGGTGTGGAGCCAGGTGGGCGTCATGAGCGCCGAGCCCGGCCCGTGGCAGGCGGTGCGCGACGACCCCGCGATCCGCGTGAGCGACGAGGGGTCGGGCATCGTGCTCGCACCGGCCGACGGCGGGTCGGGCGCGGGGCTCGTCTTCCTCCCGGGCGCGAAGGTCGAGGCGGCCGCCTACGCCGCGAAGCTCTCGGGCGCCGTGGCCGACGACGGGCTGACGGTCGTCATCGCCAAGCCGTGGCTGAACCTCGCGTTCTTCGACCCCCGTCCGCTCTCGACGTTCACCGACCTCGCGCCGGACGTCACGCGGTGGGCGGTCGGCGGCCACTCCCTCGGCGGGGTGCGCGCCTGCCAGCTGGCGACGGATGCCGACGCCCTCGTGCTGTTCGCGTCGTACTGCGCGAACGACGTGACCTCGAGCGGCGTGCCGGTCCTGAGCATCTCCGGGAGCGAGGACGGCCTCTCCACGCCGCAGAAGATCGCCGCCGCGAAGTCGGAGCTGCCGGCCGACGCCCGCTTCGTGGAGATCTCCGGCGCGTCCCACGCCTCGTTCGGCGACTACGGTCCGCAGGCCGGCGACGGCACGCCGACCATCTCCGACGCCGAGATGACCGCGGACCTCACCGCCGCCCTCGCCGACCTGTTCGGCTGACGTGCCCGCGACGCCCGCGTGGCAGCCGCTGACGCTTCCGGCGCGACGCAGCGGCACGAACCGCCCCGCGAACCGCGCTGCGCCCGCGTGCGGCGCGGGGCGGGGTCAGCGGCGGCGCGCGAAGCCGTCGGAGATGACGTCGATGAGCTCCTCGCGCTCCTCGACCGGGAGGAACGCGCCGGCCGCGGCGTTCAGCTGGAACGCCTCGAGGTCGTCGAGACCGTACTCGAACGTCTCGGCCAGCAGCGCGAGCTCGCGCGTGAGCGACGTGTGGCTCATCGTGCGGTTGTCGACGTTCACGGTGACCGAGAAGCCCAGCTGGTAGAGCAGATCGAACGGGTGATCCTCCATCGCGGTGCCCCATGCGGCGATCGCGCCGGTCTGCAGGTTCGACGACGGCGAGAGCTCGAGGGCGATCTCGCGGTCGCGCACCCACCTCGCGAGCGGGCCGAGGTGCACGCGCACCTCGTCGCCCTCGCGTGCCACGACCTCGAGATCCTCCGCGAGGCGCACGCCGTGGCCGAGGCGGAGCGCCCGCCCGTCCAGCACGGCCGAGCGGATGCTCTCGAGCCCCGCGGCCTCGCCCGCATGCACGGTCACGGGGAGGAACTCGCCCGCGAGGTAGTCGAACGCCTCGCGGTGCCGGGCGGGCAGGAAGCCGTCCTCGGGGCCCGCGATGTCGAAGCCGACCACGCCGCGGTCGCGCCACGCGACCGCGAGACGCGCGATCTCGAGCGAACGGTCGGCGTGGCGGAGCGCCGTCACGAGCTGGCCGACGCGGATGTCGCGCCCGGCGTCCTGCGCGGCGTCCTCGCCCTCCTCGATTCCGTCCTGGACGGCTTCCACAACTTCGTCGAGGCTCAAGCCGCCCCGCTGGTGCTGCTCGGGGGCCCAGCGCACCTCGCCGTACACGACGCCGTCGGCGGCGAGGTCCTCGACGAACTCGCGCGCGACCCGCGTGAGCGCCTCACGCGTCTGCAGCACCGACACACCCAGCTCGAACGTCTTGAGGTAGTCCACGAGCGAGCCGGAGTCGGCGTTCTCGGCGTACCAGTCGGCGAGCGCGTCGGCGTCGTCCTCGGGCGCGTCGACGCCGAACTCGTCGGCGAGGTCGAGCACGGTCTCGGGGCGCAGGCCCCCGTCGAGGTGGTCGTGCAGCGACACCTTCGGGAGGGAGCGCAGCGAGCGGCCCTGGATGCGGACGTCGCCGTCGGAGTCGATGGCCATGCGTTCTCCCGTTCGGGTGGGGTGGTGGTCAGGCGGTGATGCGCTCGCGCACGAGCGGGGCGGATGCCGGCGCCTCGGCGCCGATCTCCCACGCACCCTCGATCGCGTCCAGAGCGCGGGGGAACCGCGCTCCATCGTCGGCCAGCAGGGTGAACAGCGGCTGACCGGCCGCGACGCGGTCGCCGGGCTTGACGTGCAGGTCGATGCCCGCGGCATGCACGACGGCGTCCTCGGCGCGCGCGCGACCGGCGCCCAGACGCCACGCGGCGATGCCGAAGGGGAGCGCGTCGATGCGCATCACGACGCCGTCGCGGTCTGCCGTGACCGTCTCGGTCTCGCGCGGCTGCGGGAGCGCCGCATCCGGGTCGCCGTCCTGTGCGCGGATCATGCGGCGCCACACGTCCATCGCGCGCCCGTCGGCGAGCGCGGCCTCGACGTCGGCGTCGGGCCGACCGGCGAGGGTCAGCATCTCGCGGGCGAGCGCGACGGTGAGCTCCACGACGTCGGCGGGGCCGCCGCCGGCGAGCACCTCGACCGACTCGCGCACCTCGTTGGCGTTGCCGATCGCCAGGCCCAGGGGCGTGTTCATGTCGGTGAGGAGAGCGGTGGTCGCCACGCCCGAGTCGGTGCCGAGCGCGACCATCGTCTCGGCGAGCTCCCGGGCGCGGTCGATGTCCTGCATGAACGCGCCCGAGCCGAACTTCACGTCCAGCACGAGCGAGTCGGTGCCCTCGGCGATCTTCTTGGACATGATGCTCGAGGCGATGAGCGGGATGGCCTCGACGGTGCCGGTCACGTCCCGCAGCGCGTAGAGCTTCTTGTCGGCCGGCGCGAGGCCCGAGCCCGCCGCGCAGATGACGGCGCCCACCTCGGCGAGCTGCGCGAGCATCTCGTCGTTGGAGAGGGCGGCGCGCCACCCGGGAATCGACTCGAGCTTGTCGAGCGTTCCGCCGGTGTGCCCGAGACCGCGGCCCGACAGCTGCGGCACCGCGACGCCGAAGGCGGCGACGAGGGGCGCGAGCGGCAGCGTGATCTTGTCGCCCACTCCCCCGGTCGAGTGCTTGTCGACCGTCGGCTTGCCGAGGGCGGAGAAGTCCATACGCTCGCCCGACGCGATCATCGCGTCGGTGAGGGTGCGGATGCTGCCGCGGTCGAGACCGTTCAGGAGGACCGCCATCGTGAACGCCGACATCTGGGCGTCGGCGACGTAGCCGCGCGTGTAGGCGTCCACGAGCCATCGCAGCTCCGCCTCGCCGACCGGGCGTCGGTCGCGGACGGCGCGGATGAGGTCGACGGCGTCGTACGGCTCGACGTCCACCCGTCCCTGAGCCTGTCGAAGGGTCATCGGCCGGCATCCTCGAGGTCGCGCGGGCCGAACGCGTCGGGGAGCACCTCGTCGATCGTGCGGATGCCCGACACCGTCTCGAGCAGCATCCCGGGGATCGCGTGCTCGAACAGCAGCTGGCGGCACCGGCCGCACGGCATGAGCGTGCGGCCGGTGCCGTCCACGCACACGAAGGCGACGAGCTGCCCGCCGCCGGACATGTGCAGCTCCGACACGAGCCCGCACTCGGCGCACAGCGTCACGCCGTACGAGGCGTTCTCGACGTTGCAGCCGGCGACGATCCTGCCGTCGCTCACGAGCGCGGCCGCGCCCACCTTGAACCGCGAGTACGGCGCGTACGCGCGGTGCATGGCGTCGGTGGCGGTGGAACGCAGCAGGTCCCAGTCGATGTCGGTCAACTCACTCCTTCGGTGCGGATGCGGGGGTCAGCCCTTGATGTACGGCTTGCCCGCCGCGGCCGGGCCGCGGGAGACGCCCACGAGACCGGCGACGGCGAAGATCGTCACGACGTACGGCAGCATGAGCAGGAACTCGCTCGGAATGGGCGAGCCGATCGCGCCCAGCGTGTTGCGCAGGTTCGACGTGAAGCCGAACAGCAGCGCCGCGAGCGTCGCACGGATCGGGTCCCAGCCGCCGAAGATCACGGCCGCGAGCGCGATGTATCCGGCCCCCGCCGTCATGTCCTGGTTGAACGCGCCCACCGAGCCCACCGTGAAGAACGACCCGCCGAGGCCGGCGATCGCGCCGCCGAGGGAGACGTTCCAGAAGCGGGTGCGCGGGATGTTGATGCCGACCGTGTCGGCGGCCTCCGGATGCTCGCCGACCGCGCGCAGGCGCAGCCCCCATCGCGTGTGGAACAGGCCGATGTAGACCGCCGCGACGACCACGTAGACGAGGTAGACCACGATGGTCTGACGGAAGAGCATCGGCCCGATGAGCGGGATCTCGCTGAGCCCCGGGATCGGCAGCACATCCAGGCGCGGCGGCGAGTTGAGGGCCGCCTTGTTGGGTGCCAGCAGCTGCGAGAACAGGAAGCTCGTGAGCCCGACGACGAGGACGTTCAGCACCACCCCGACGATCACCTGGTCGACGAGGTACTTGATGGCGAAGGCGGCGAGCACGAAGGAGACGAGCACACCCGCCACGGCGGCCGCGAGCATCCCGACGATCGGCTGACCCGTGATCGTGGCGACGACGGCGGCGGTGAAGGCGCCGGCGAGGAGCTGGCCCTCGATCGCGATGTTCACGACGCCGACGCGCTCGCTGATGACGCCGGCCATCGCGCCGTAGATGAGCGGCACGGCGAGACTGAAGCCGCCCGCGACGAGACCGAACAGCGGGATCGCGTTGCTCGTCGTGCCGCCGGCGGCGGCCCAGCCGAGGAACCCGACGACGAACACGATCGCGAAGACCACGGTCAGCCACAGCGGAACGCGCCGCCGGGCGCGCACCAGCAGGGCGGCGACGACGGTCGCGGCCGCCAGCAGCACGACCGAGACGACGCCGCCGACGAAGCCGTTGAACGCGAGCTCGGGCACCTGGATGGCGCTGTCGGGCGTCGAGATGCGGAAGACCGCCTCGGCATGGTTGCCGGCGACGATGAAGAGGACGATCGCGAGGAGGGTGACGACCGCGTAGACGATCGGCACCTTCCAGCTGACCACGACGGTCGTGGCCGGCGCGTCGGGCGCCGTGGTCACGGCCGTGGACTGCGGCGACGGGGCGGTCATGATGCGGCCACCTCCTCCGTGCGGACGCGACGGGCTCTGCGCGGGCGGCTCCCGGGGGCCGGCAGCCGGAACACGGCGCGCACGAGCGGCGGCGCCGCGATGAACAGCACGATGAGCGACTGCACGACGAGGACGATGTCCACCGGCACGCCCTCGGCGGCCTGCATCGAGAACCCGCCGGCCTTGAAGGCGCCGAAGAGGATGCCGGCGATCAGGACGCCGACCGGCGTCGATCGGCCGAGGAGCGCCACCGTGATCGCGTCGAAGCCGATGCCCGCATCGATGCCGCTGGAGAACCCGGTCGTGACGGTGCCGAGCACTTGGTCGACGCCGGCGAGCCCCACGAGCGCGCCGGACAGGAGCATCGCGTAGACGTACATCGCCTTGACGTTGATGCCCGCGACCCGGGCCGCATGCGGATTGATGCCGACCGCGCGGAAGCGGTATCCGAGCGCGGAGCGCTCGAGGATCCACCACACCACGACGACGCCGATGAGCGAGAGCACGAAGCCGAAGTGGAGGCTGTAGCCCGGGCCGAACAGGTCGGGGAAGACCGCCGTGGGCTTCATCGCCGGGGTGGTGGGGTTGTTGGACCCCGGCGCCTGCAGCAGCCCCGGCGTCTTCAGCATCCACGTCACCAGGTACAGCGCGACGTAGTTGAGCATGATCGTGACGATCACCTCGTGCGCGCCGGTGCGGGCCTTCAGCACGCCCGCGATCCCCGCCCATGCGGCGCCGGCGACCATGCCGGCGAGGACGGCGACGATCATGTGCAGCCCCCACGGCAGGTCGACGCCGAAGCCCACCCAGCCCGCGGCGGCGGCCGCGACGAGCATCTGGCCGCGACCGCCGATGTTGAACAGGCCGACGCGGAACGCGAGGGCGACGCCCAGGCCCGCCGCGATGAGCGGCGTGGCGAAGGTCAGGGTCTCGGTGAGGGGTCGGATGCCGGTGAGGAACTCCGGGCGGCGGAAGTTGTAGATCGCGCCCTGGAAGAGCGCCGCATAGGCGCCCGACACCGACTGCCAGATGGCGGCGAACGTGTCGCCGGGCCGCGCGAAGAAGTAGCCGGCAGCGGTCTGCACGCGCGCGTCGGTCGCGGCGATCATGATCGCGCCGATCACGAGCGCGATGACGACGGCGAGCACGGAGATGATCGCGTTGCCGGTGGCGATCTCGCGCAGCGCACGCTGCCAGCGCCCCTCGGCCGGAGCCTCGGGCGCGGGCAGCACGCGCGCGCCGGCAGCCGGGTCGACCGGCGCCGGCTGCTCGAGCGCGACGTCGACGTCGGTCGCCGCCTGCAGGCGTGCGGCCTCGTCGGCGTGCGCGGATGCGGGGTCGTGGGGGCTGTAGCGGTCGTCGCTCATGCCGCGGCTCCTCGGGTCTCCGGCGTCTCGCCGGCCATCATGAGGCCGAGCACATCGCGCGACGTGTCGCCCGGCACGATGCCGACGACGCGCCCGCGGTACATGACCATGATGCGATCGGCGAGCGCGGTCACCTCGTCGAGCTCCGTGGAGACGACGATGACCGGCACGCCGGCGTCGCGCGTCTCGATGACGCGCTTGTGGATGAATTCGATCGACCCGACGTCGACGCCGCGGGTGGGCTGGGCGGCGACGAACAGGCGCAGGTCGCGGCTGAGCTCGCGCGCGAGCACGACCTTCTGCTGGTTGCCGCCGGAGAGCCGCCCGACCTTCGTCTCGATCGAGGGCGTGCGCACGTCGTACTCGGCGACCTTCGCGCGCGCGAAGTCCGCGAGCGTCTGCAGCTGCAGCGCCCCGCCCTTGACGAAGGGCGCCGAGTCGGAGCGGTCGAGCATGAGGTTCTCGGCGATCGTGAACTCGCCGACCAGGCCGTCCTCCTTGCGGTCCTCCGGCACGAAGCCGACCCCCGCGTCGAGGATGCGCTTGACGCTCGCTCCCTGCAGCTCGACGCCGTCGAGGACGATCGAGCCGGTCACGCGCTCCTGCAGACCCAGGAGCGCCTCGGTGAGCTCGGTCTGGCCATTGCCCTGCACGCCGGCGATGGCGAGCACCTCGCCGCGGCGCACGTCGAACGACACGTCGTCGACGACGACGTGACCGACCGCGTCGACGACGCGCAGCCGGTCGACCTCGAGCGCGACGTCGCCGAGGGTGGGCGGCTCCTTCTGCACCGTCAGCTCGACCGCGCGCCCGACCATGAGCGACGCGAGCTCGGCGTTGGAGGCCGTGGGCGAGGCCTCGCCGACGACCTTGCCGAGCCGGATGACCGTGATGCGGTCGGCGACCTCGCGCACCTCGCGCAGCTTGTGGGTGATGAACACGATCGAGGTGCCCGACTCCTTGAGCTGGCGCATGATCGCCATGAGCTCGTCGGTCTCCTGCGGCGTGAGCACGGCGGTCGGCTCGTCGAACACGAGCACGCGGGCGTCGCGCGAGAGCGCCTTGATGATCTCGACGCGCTGCTGCACGCCGACGGGCAGGTCTTCCACGACCGCATCCGGGTCGACGTCGAAGCCGAAGCGGTCGGAGATCTCCTTGACGGTGGCTCGCGCGGCCTGCAGGTTCAGGCGGCCGCCGAAGGTCGTCGGCTCGTGGCCGAGCATGACGTTCTCGGCCACGGTGAAGACGGGGATGAGCATGAAGTGCTGGTGCACCATGCCGATGCCGGCACGCATGGCGTCGCCGGGTCCGGAGAAGTGCTGGACGACGTCGTCGAGCAGGATCTCACCGCCGTCGGCCTGGTACAGGCCGTAGAGGACGTTCATGAGGGTGGACTTACCGGCGCCGTTCTCACCCAGCAGACAGTGGATCTCACCGGCCTCGACAGTGAGGTCGATGTGGTCGTTCGCCACCAGAGAGCCGAACGTCTTCGTGATCCCGCGAAGTTCGAGCTTCATGGTTCTCGATCCTATGTTTCGCACGGGTCGACCGGAGGGGCCGATCGACATGGGAAGGGGAGGCCGGCACACGCCGGCCTCCCCTGGAGCTCACCAGCCTCAGCCGGCGAGGTAGGACTCCACCGTGATGTCGCCGCTGATGATCGAGGCCTTGATCTCGTCCAGCTTGCTCGACAGCTCGGCCGGCACGCGGTCGGCCCAGTCGTGGAACGGCGCGATGCCCACGCCCTCGTTCTCGAGCGTGCCGACGAACGGGGTGTTGTCGAAGTTGCCCTCGCCCGCCTCGGTGATCGCCTCGCGCGTCGCGACGTCGATGCCCTTGCGCACCGAGGTCAGCAGCAGGTCGGCCACGTCGGGGTCGGTCTGGTAGACGTCGGCGTCGACGCCGATGAGCGCGATCTCACGGCCCGAGTCGCGGATGGCCGCGGCGGCGGACTGGTAGATCGGGCCGCCGACGGGCAGCAGCACGTCGACGTTCTGGTCGATCAGGCCCTGCGCGGTCTGGCGCGCGACGTCGTTGGCCTCGAAGCCGCCGGTGAAGGAGCCGCTCTTGGTGTCGCGGTTCCAGCCGACGACCTTCACGGAGGCGCCGTTCTGCTCGTTGTAGTAGTCGACGCCCTGCGCGAAGCCGTCCATGAAGACGGTCACGGTCGGGAAGTCCTGGCCGCCGAAGGTGCCGACGACGCCGGTCTTGCTGACGCCCGCCGACAGGTAGCCGGCGAGGAAGGCCGCCTGCGACGTGTCGAAGATGAGCGGCTTGATGTTGTCGGCGTCGGTCGTGCCGTCGAAGTCCTGGTCCACCGGGTCGTCGATCGAGACGTACTCGAGGTCGGGGTTGGCCTGCGCCGACTCGAGCGCGGCGGGGGCCAGCGCGAAGCCGACGGTGACGATGGTCTTGCAGCCCTGGTCGACGAGGTTCTGCAGGTTCGACGCGTAGTCGGTCTCGGCCTTGGACTCGACCTCGATGGTCTCGACGCCGAGCTCCTTCGCGGCCGCGTCGAGGCCCTCCTTGCCGAGCTGGTTGAACGAGCGGTCGTCGAAACCGCCGAAGTCGGACACCATGCAGGGCAGGTAGTCGCTGGCGGCCTCGCCGCCCCCGCTCGCGCCGCTCTCGGTCGGGGCCGAGCCGCAGCCGGCCAGCAGCGCCGCCGTGCCGAGCATCGCGAGGCCGCCGAGCACGGCCTTCTTCGTCGTCTTCACTGAGGTCCTCCAAGACGCAGTTCTCCCCCACGGGATTCGGGGGTGTGATGTCGTCACGTTACAGAGTGCGACGCCGCCCGTGCGAGGCGCGGGAGCGGCAGGAGGGCAATGGTTACAAAGACGCAACAGAGGCGACACCGGATGCCGCGACCGGCGGCATCCGGTGTCTCACAGCACGTCGCCGCGACCGGTGAGCTTGAGCGCGTCGACGACGCCCTTGACCCGCTGCGCGTGCTCGCTGGTCGTGACCAGGAGCGCGTCGGGGGTGTCGACCACGACGATGTCCTGCACCCCGATGAGGCTGATGACCCGCTCGGTCTGCGACACGACGATCCCGCTCGAGGCGTCGGCCAGCACGCGCGCGGTGCTGCCGAGGATCGCCAGCTCGTTCTTGCCGCCGTGGCTGTTGAGCTTGGCGAGGCTCGCGAAGTCGCCCACGTCATCCCAGTCGAAGTGGCCCGGGATGACGGCGAGGCGCCCCTTGTCGGCGGCCGGCTCGGCGACGGAGTAGTCGATCGCGATCTTCTTCAGCGTCGGCCACACGCGGTCGACCACGGGCCCGCGCCGGTCGCGGTCGTCCCACGCCTCGGCGAGCTCGAGCAGGCCCGCGTGCAGCTCCGGTTCGTTCGCGGCGAGCTCCTCGAGAAGCACGTCGGCGCGCGTGATGAACATGCCCGCGTTCCACAGGTAGGCGCGGTCGGCGTAGTAGGCGCGCGCGGTCTCGAGGTCGGGCTTCTCGACGAACCGCTCGACGAGGGCCGCCTCGGGCGCGCCGTCGACGTCGAGCTCGCCGTCCTTGCGGATGTAGCCGAAGCCGACCGACGGCTCGGTGGGCTGGATGCCGATCGTGCAGATGTACCCGGCGCGGGCGACGGCGACCGCCTGCTGCACCGCGAACTCGAACGTGCGCGTGCCGCGGATGACGTGGTCGGCGGCGAAGGAGCCGATGATGACGTCGGGGTCGCGGCGGTGCAGGATCGCGGCGGCGAGCCCGATCGCCGCCGAGGAGTCGCGCGGCTCGGACTCGAGGAACACGTTGTGGTCGGGGATGCCCGGCAGCTCGCGCTCGACGGCGGCGCGGTGGGCGCGGCCGGTGACCACGGCGATGCGGTCGCGGCCCGCGAGCGGCTCCAGCCGGTTCCACGTGTCGCGCAGCAGGGTCTGCCCCGAGCCGGTGAGGTCGTGGAGGAACTTCGGCGCCTCGGCACGCGACAGCGGCCACAGGCGGCTGCCGATGCCCCCGGCGGGGATGACGGCGTAGAAGTCGGCGAGAGGCTCGGACATGCGCCCAGGCTATCGGGGGCGGTCGCGGCGGAGATGTCGCGCGCGTGTCGGGCGGGTGTCGACGGACACGGCCGGCGCGCGGCGAGACGCCCGCTGCATTATCTCGACATCGAGACAGTCAGGTCACCCTCATCCCCGGAATTCCGCGCCCGGTCGTACGATGGGGCGGCAGCCGTGTGACGCCGCGACCCCCGGTCCGGCAGAGGCGACGGATGCCTCGTACAGCCGTGTTCGATCAGGGAGGACGATCGTGTCTGCACCAGCGCGGGTCACACCGACGATCACCGAGACCACATCCCGCGTGCCGCGCGGCACCCTCTACCGCGGCCGCGAAGGCATGTGGTCGTGGGTGCTGCACCGGATCACCGGCGTCGCGATCTTCTTCTTCCTGCTCGTCCACATCCTCGACACGGCGCTCATCCGCGTCTCCCCCGAGGCCTACGACGCCGTCATCGGCACGTACAAGAACCCGATCATGGGGCTGGGCGAGGTCGCCCTCGTCGGCGCCATCGCCTACCACGCCTACAACGGCCTGCGCATCATCGCGGTCGACATGTGGTCGTGGGCGACGCGCCACCAGCGTCAGCTGTGGTGGGGCGTGCTCGGCCTGTGGGTCGTCACGATGCTCGGGTTCACCCCGCGCCACCTGATCAATGTGTTCTCCGCGATCGGAGGGGGTCAGTGATGTCCGTCGCCCAGCAGGCCGCGACCATCCCGGCCCCGCGCACGCGCAACCGCGGCTCCAACCTCGAGAAGTGGGGCTGGATCTACATGCGCGCCTCCGGCGTGCTCCTGATCGTCCTGATCTTCGGCCACCTGTTCGTGAACCTCATGGTCGGCGAGGGCATCCAACAGATCGACTTCGCGTTCGTCGCCGGCAAGTACGCGTCGCCGTTCTGGCAGTGGTGGGACGTCCTGATGCTGTGGCTCGCGCTCATCCACGGCGCCAACGGCATGCGCACGATCGTGAACGACTACGTCGGCAACGCCACCGCCCGCCGCGTGCTGGTGTGGACGCTCGGCCTGTCGGCCGCCTTCCTCATCCTGCTCGGCACGCTCGTGGTCTTCACCTTCGACCCGTGCCTCGGCTTCTCCGCCGAGACCAGCTCGGACTTCCTGCAGTCCATCTGCCAGTAAGCCGCAGCCTCCGAGCCCCTGAACGAAAGATCCCACCTGTGCGCACTCAGACCACTGCGGACCACGTCGTCAAGGACGGCGTGCACTACCACCAGTTCGACGTCGTGATCGTGGGCGCCGGCGGCGCCGGCATGCGGGCCGCGATCGAGGCGGGGCCCGGCGCCAAGACCGCGGTCATCTCGAAGCTCTACCCGACGCGCTCGCACACGGGGGCGGCGCAGGGCGGCATGGCGGCAGCGCTCGCGAACGTCGAAGAGGACTCGTGGGAGTGGCACACCTTCGACACGATCAAGGGCGGCGACTACCTCGTCGACCAGGACGCGGCGGAGATCCTCGCGAAGGAGGCCATCGACGCGGTCATCGACCTCGAGAACATGGGCCTGCCCTTCAACCGCACGCCCGAGGGCAAGATCGACCAGCGCCGCTTCGGCGGTCACACCGCCGACCACGGCAAGACCCCCGTGCGCCGCGCGTGCTACGCCGCCGACCGCACCGGCCACATGATCCTGCAGACGCTGTTCCAGAACTGCGTCAAGCTCGGCATCAACTTCTTCAACGAGTTCTACGTGCTCGACCTCATCACGGTGAAGGATGCGGCGGGCAAGACCCAGGTCGCGGGCGTCGTCGCGTACGAGCTGGCCACGGGCGACCTGCACGTCTTCCAGTCCAAGGCGGTCATCTTCGCCACGGGCGGCTTCGGGAAGATCTTCAAGACCACCTCCAACGCGCACACGCTCACCGGCGACGGCGTGGGAATCGTGTGGCGCAAGGGCCTGCCGCTCGAGGACATGGAGTTCTTCCAGTTCCACCCGACCGGCCTCGCCGGGCTCGGCATCCTCCTGACCGAGGGCGCGCGCGGTGAGGGCGCGATCCTGCGCAACGCCAGCGGCGAGCGCTTCATGGAGCGCTACGCCCCCACGATCAAAGACCTCGCGCCGCGCGACATCGTCGCGCGCTGCATGGTGCAGGAGGTCGCGGAGGGACGCGGCGCCGGCCCCCACCGCGACTACGTGCTGCTGGACTGCACGCACCTGGGCGCCGAGGTGCTCGAGACCAAGCTCCCCGACATCACCGAGTTCGCCCGCACGTACCTGGGCGTCGACCCGGTCGTCGAGCCGGTGCCGGTCATGCCGACCGCGCACTACGCGATGGGCGGCATCCCGACCAACATCAAGGCCGAGGTGCTCTCCGACAACGACACCGTCGTGCCCGGCCTGTACGCCGCCGGCGAGTGCGCGTGCGTGTCGGTGCACGGCTCCAACCGCCTGGGCACCAACTCGCTCCTGGACATCAACGTCTTCGGCAAGCGCGCCGGCCGCAACGCGGTCGAGTACGTCAAGACCGCCGACTTCGTGCCGCTGCCCGAGGACCCCGCCAAGGAGGTCCGCGAGATGATCGAGGGCCTGCGCGCCAACAGCGGCACCGAGCGCATCGCGGTGCTTCGCAAGACGCTGCAGGACGAGATGGACAAGGGCGCGCAGGTGTTCCGCACGCACGACTCCCTCGCCCACGTCATGGACGTGATCGCCGACCTGCGCGAGCGCTACAAGAACGTGCACGTCGACGACAAGGGCAAGCGCTTCAACACCGACCTCCTGGAGGCCGTCGAGCTGGGCTTCCTGCTCGACCTCGCCGAGGTCGTCGTCTACTCCGCGCAGAACCGGGAGGAGAGCCGCGGCGGTCACATGCGCGACGACTTCCCCACGCGCGACGACGAGAACTACATGAAGCACACCATGGCCTACCTCACGGGCGACCCCCACTCGTCGCATCCGGCCGACCACATCGAGCTCGGCTGGAAGCCCGTGGTGTTCACCACGAACGAAGAAGGCGAATTGCGCTACCCGCCGCTGGAGAGGAAGTACTGATGGCCACCGCGCTCGAGACGACCACCGAGGCCCCGCAGGACGTCGAGCAGTCGCCCGCGGACACCGGCATCCAGTCGTACCTGGTGACCTTCAACATCCGCCGCTTCGACCCCGAGGTCGATGACGAGCCGCGCTGGGTCGACTACGACGTCGAGATGTACTCGACCGACCGCGTGCTCGACGCGCTGCACAAGATCAAGTGGGAGGTCGACGGCTCGCTGTCGTTCCGCCGCTCGTGCGCGCACGGCATCTGCGGCTCCGACGCCATGCGCATCAACGGGCGCAACCGCCTCGCGTGCAAGACGCTCATCAAGGACCTCGACATCTCGCAGCCGATCTACGTCGAGGCCATCAAGGGCCTGCCGCTGGAGAAGGACCTCATCGTCGACATGGAGCCCTTCTTCGCGTCCTACCGCGAAGTGCAGCCGTTCCTGGTCGCCAACTCCGCGCCCGAGCCGGGCAAGGAGCGCATCCAGTCGATCGTCGACCGCGAGATCTTCGACGACACCACCAAGTGCATCCTGTGCGCGGCGTGCACGTCGTCGTGCCCGGTGTTCTGGACGGACGGCCAGTACTTCGGTCCCGCCGCGATCGTCAACGCGCACCGGTTCATCTTCGACTCGCGCGACGACAACGCCGACGTGCGCCTCGACATCCTCAACGACAAGGAGGGCGTGTGGCGCTGCCGCACGACCTTCAACTGCACCGAAGCGTGCCCGCGCGGCATCGAGGTCACCAAGGCCATCGCCGAGGTCAAGCAGGCGGTGCTGCGGGGCCGCTGACTCCCGGCCGGTCGATATCGGCCTCTCCCGCTCGACGCGCCCCCGGCGCTAGCCTCGTCCCGTGGAGGGGCGGATGCTGCGCCGGGGGCGCGCGGCTGTTCTGGGGGCGTACACGGCGCAGGGGCTCGGGTACGCCGTCGTCGTGACGTCGCTGCCCGCGCTCAAGGAGCGGCAGGGTGTCGATGACACGACCGTGTCGCTCATCGTGCTGGGCGTGTGCGTGTTCGCCGCGGGCGGGTCGTTCCTCGCCGACGCGATCGCCCGTCGCGCCGGCAGCCGCGGCGCGCTCGTCTCGGGCCTCGCCCTGCAGGCGCTCGCCCTGCCCCTCATCGCGCTGCCCTCCCCCGCGCCGGTGTTCCTCGGCGCGTTCGCCCTGTACGGCCTCGGGCTCGGGGCCGTCGACGCCTCCTCCGCGATGCAGGGCGTGCTGCTCCAGCGCGCGCACGGCTCGCCGCTGCTGGGCGGGTTCTTCGCCGGCTACACCGGTGCGGCGATCCTCGGCGCGCTGCTCGTGGCCGCCGCATCCGCCCTCGCGGCGCGAGTGCCGGCGCTCGGCGCGGCGATCGCGCTGCTCGCGGCCGGCCTGTGGGCCGCCGCCGTGGCCGTGTCGGGCACGCGCCGGTTCGCACCGGAGGATGCTCCGGCGGCCGGCCAGTCGCACGCTTCTCGCGGGCCGCTCCCCCGTCGCGGCATCTGGATCTTCGGCGCCGTGATCCTCGCCGTCTTCGTGCTCGACTCCGCCGTCAGCACGTGGAGCACGGTGTACCTGCAGGACGACCTCGGCGTGGTCGCGTGGGTCGCCCCCCTCGGGTACGGCGCCTATCAGGTGGCAGTCCTCGCCACACGTCTCGCGACCGACCGCCTCCTGCGGCGGGTGGGCGCGCGCCGCCTGGTCGCCGGCGCCGTGGTCATCGCGGCGGTCGGCTGCGCCGCGGTCGCGGCACTGCCCGTCGCCGCCGCTGCGATCGCGGGCTTCGCGCTGGCGGGCGCGGCCACCGGCGCGCTCGTGCCCGCCGCGTTCGGCAGCGCCGGAGAGCTCGACACGGCGCGCAGCGACGAGATCATCGCGCGCGTGAACGTCTTCAACTACGTCGGCGCCGTCGTCGGGGCCGTCGCGGTCGGGCTGCTCGCGGACGGGCCCGGACTGGCGCCCGCCTTCCTCATCCCCGCCGTCGCGGTCGCCGCCGTGCTGCTGCTGGTCCGGGCGTTCCCGGCCCGCGCCGTGCGGCTCGCGCCCGGCGATCGGGTCGAGAATCCCGCTGGCTAGTCTGGAGCGGTGACCGACCCCGACAGCGCGCACGACCCCGCGCCGCTGCCCGGCCGTGAGAGCGCGCTGCGCCGGCGCTTCGACGAGCCGCTCGAGCGGGCCACGCTCCTCACCCGCCGCACCCTCGCGTCCTTCCCGATCCGGGTGTGGCGGCACTTCCTGCAGCACAACGGCTTCCTCCTGGCCGCGGGCATCTCGTATCAGGCGCTGTTCGCGATCCTCGGCGCCCTCTACCTCGCCTTCGCGGCCGTCGGAGTCTGGCTCGGCGGCAGCCCCGCGGCCATCCGGGCGCTCATCGCCACCGTCAACCGGTACATCCCCGAGCTCATCAGCGACACCGGGCTCGTCAAGCCCGAGCAGGTCGAGGCGGTCGCGTCGGATGCCGGGCGCCTCCTCACCGTGACGGGCCTCGTCGCGGCCGCGGTCGTCGTGTGGACGGCGACGGGATTCGTCACCTACACGCGCCGCGCCGTGCGGGACACCTTCGGGCTGCCCTTCGACCGCCGGAACTACCTCATGCTCAAGGCGCGCGACCTGCTGGCCGCCGTGCTGTTCGGCGTCGCGCTGCTCGTGGGCGCGACCCTCGGCACCATCACGACCGGCGCGGTCGACCTCGTCCTGACCGCCGTCGGGATCGAGCGCCACTCGGTGTGGACCGACCTCGTCGCGCGGCTGAGCTCGCCGGTCGTGGCGTTCGGCATCAACACCCTCGCGCTCGCGGGTCTGGTGCGCTTCCTCACCGGCACATCGCTGCGGTGGCGGCGCATCTGGCCGGGCGCGCTGCTCGGTGCCGCCGCGATGGTCGTGCTGCAGGTGGCGGCGGGCTTCCTCTTCGTCTACACCCCGACGAACCCGCTGCTGGCGACCTTCGCGATCTTCATCGGTTTCCTGCTGTGGTTCCGCCTGAACGGCATCGTCATCCTCGTGTCGGCCGCGTGGATCGCGGTCGCCGCGGGCGATCGCGACGTGGAGCTCGTCTCGGCGGCCGAGCAGCGGGCGACGGAGCTGTCTGCCGTGGCCCTCGCCGCCCGCGTCGAACTGCGCGAGGCGCGCGCGGCCGCCGCGCACGCGCCGTGGTGGCGCCGATGGTCTGCCCGCCGGCGCGTGCGCGCCGCGGAGGAGGCCGCGCGCACGGCGCAGACCGCCGCGCGGGAGGCCGCCGCATCCGCAGCACGGCACGCGCACCGCTTCGACTGAGCGGGCGCCTGCGGGCGCTGCCCCGCCGCGCGCGCTCGGTGTCGGCGGCGGCGGTTAGGCTCTCGGGGTGCCTCGCCGCGTCCGCATCGTCTCCATCAACGTCAACGGCATCCGCGCCGCCGTCCGCAAGGGCATGAGCGCGTGGCTCGACCAGGCCGACGCCGACATCGTCGCCATCCAGGAGGTGCGCGCGACCGGCGACGAGCTGCGTGCCGCTCTCCCGGGGTGGGAGATCGTGCACGACGAGGCGCTCGCGAAGGGCCGCGCCGGCGTCGCCGTGGCGAGCCGCCTCCCGAGCGTCGGCCTGCGCACGGTGCTGGGGCCCGAGCCGCTGGACTCCGCGGGCCGGTGGATCGAGGCCGACTTCGACATCGACGGCGAGAGCGTCGCGGTCGTCAGCGCCTACGTGCCCACGGGCGAGGCCGAGACGCCAAGGCAGGACGCCAAGTGGGCCTTCCTCGACGCGATGGAGCGGCGCCTCCCCGAGCTCGCGGCGGAGCACCCGCTCGCCCTCGTCATGGGCGACCTCAACGTCGGGCACCGCGAGCTGGACATCCGCAACTGGAAGGGCAATCGCAAGAAGGCCGGCTTCCTGCCGCGCGAGCGCGCGTACTTCGACCGCTTCCTCGGCGACGCGGGCGCCGAGGTGACCGGCGTGGACGGCTCGGTCGGGCCGGGCCTGGGCTGGGTGGACATCGGCCGCCGGGCCGCCGGCGAGGTCGACGGTCCGTACACGTGGTGGTCGATGATGGGCCGCGCGTTCGACAATGACAGCGGGTGGCGCATCGACTACCACCTCGCCACGCCCGCGCTGGCCGCGCGCGCGTCGGGCTACCGCGTCGACCGCGCCCCCTCGTGGGACACACGCTGGAGCGACCACGCACCCGTCATCGTCGACTACGCGCTCGGGCGGTGACGGGGGCCGGGGCGGTCGCGCCTGCGGGGCGGGCGGCGGCGGCGGCCGCATCCGGCGCCCGTAGAATCGGACGGTGACCAAGCCCCGCCTCTACTCCGGCATGCAGCCCTCGGCCGACTCCCTCCAGATCGGCAACTACATCGGGGCGCTCATGCAGTGGCGGGACCTGCAGGAGTCGTACGACGCGTTCTTCTCCGTCGTCGACCTGCACGCGCTGACCCAGCCGAACGACCCGTCGGAGCTGCGGGAGAAGACGCGGCGGACGGCCGCGCAGTACATCGCGGCGGGCATCGAGCCGTCGCGCTCCACTCTCTATGTCCAGTCGCACGTGCCGGCGCACGCCGAGCTCGCGTGGGTGCTGTCGACGCTCACGGGCTTCGGCGAGGCCGGGCGCATGACCCAGTTCAAGGACAAGTCCGCCCGGTACGGCACCGACGCGACGAACGTGGGTCTGTTCACGTACCCCGTGCTCATGGCCGCCGACATCCTGCTCTACCAGACCGACGTCGTGCCCGTCGGCGACGACCAGAAGCAGCACATCGAGCTCACGCGTGACCTCGCCGAGCGCTTCAACGCCCGCTACGGCGAGACGTTCGTCGTGCCGACGCCGGTCATCCAGCGCGACACGGCCCGCATCTACGACCTGCAGAACCCGACGGCGAAGATGTCGAAGTCGGCCGAGTCGGATGCGGGCACCCTGTGGCTGCTGGACGAGCCGAGCGTGACCGCGAAGAAGATCATGCGCGCCGTCACCGACAGCGAGGGCAGCGTGCGCTTCGACCGCGAGGCGAAGCCGGGCGTGTCGAACCTGCTCGTGATCTACGCCGCGCTGACCGGGAAGCAGATCCCCGCGATCGAGGACGAGTACGCCGGCCGCGGCTACGGGGACTTCAAGAAGGGGCTCGCCGAGGTCGTCGTGAACGAGTTCGGGCCCGTGCGCGAGCGCGCCCTCGCGATGCTCGACGACCCCGCCGAGCTCGACCGCGTGCTGGGCGTCAACGCCGACCGCGCCGCATCCGTCGCCGAGCGCACTCTCTCCGACGTGTACGACCGCGTCGGCCTCCTCCGCCGCAGCTGACCCCCGCCGGACTCACGCTCGCCGGCAGGCGCACGAACTCAGGCTGCGCGGGCGCCGTCGCCGACCGCGCGCCCGAGATTGCGGGGATTGGACACTCCGGCGCCCTCGCTCAGCCTGAATACGTGCAAGCCGTCGTGGGCGCGGGTCGCGGACGGGCGGTCAGGAAGATGCGGGTTCGGGGAGAGGCGGGGCGCCGCGCCAACTCAGGCAGGCACGGGCCCGCGAGCTGCAGCTGCGGCGCAACGACAGCTCCGTCGCCGGCTCAGGGGGAGGCGGAGCCTGAGTTCGTGTGCCCCGAGGCATCGAAGTCAGCCGGCAGCGCGGGCCGCGAGAAGCCCTCGGACAGCCTCGAGAACGAGGTGTGGTTCATCGAAGACCATCCGCGCCGTCGGTCGGATCGTCGTATACCCGGCCGCCGCGAGCAGCAGGTCGCGGCGGCGGTCCCGCTCCTGCTCCTCCCAGCCGCCATGGAACTCCCGGCTGTCGCACTCGACAACGAGCCAGCCGTCGATCAGCAGGTCGACGCGTCCGACCCCGACGATCTGCACTTGGATGCGCACGTCGTCCGAGACCGCCCGCAGCAGGAGCCGCACGATCGTCTCGGAACCGGCTTCCGCGCGTCCATCGACCAGTCGGCGCAAGGTCGCGAAACGCGGCGGTAGACGTCGGAAGATCTCCGCAAGATCCGCCTCGACGATGACTCCGAGGTGCATTGCGCTGTCAAGAGTCGCGATGGCGGCGCGGGGCGGCTGGCACAGCACCGACTGTGCGAGCGCGTCGAGGACGGACACGGTTGCGCTCTGGCCCGGGGCGTCCGTCAGAGGATGCCAATGG
Organism: Microbacterium sp. 10M-3C3; assembly: GCF_003931875.1. Classification (NCBI taxonomy): domain Bacteria; kingdom Bacillati; phylum Actinomycetota; class Actinomycetes; order Micrococcales; family Microbacteriaceae; genus Microbacterium; species Microbacterium sp. 10M-3C3. The sequence goes on from NZ_CP034245.1 coordinate 2,632,106, forward strand.
AGGCGAACATCCCTGCTCGCCCGCGGGCCGAGTCGTCGAAAACGGTCGTGCGGCGCGCGCATCCGGCTCGCGTTATGGGGAAGGTGCACATGAAGGGGTTGGCGGTGCAGCACGAACACCCCGAGCAACGCGAGGAGCGACGTGCACGCCAGCCTGCCGCCTACGCGTACCGCACGGACGATGGACTCGGGTGCACCGCCGACCACGTAGTGATCGCGTCTTGCGCGAATGATTGCGCCGGTTGCGACGGCCGACGCGATAGCGGTGTTGCTCATCCCCTGACCGCGCAACTGTGAACGGTGGCGGAACTCGAAGGACGTCATGCGAAGACGATCCGCTCGCGGGCTCACATCGAAGCGCGGCAGGCGCGCGGGTGGGGGCAACTGGTTGTATCCCCGACCCTGGGGAGGAGCAGCTTCCCTGCACGTATTCAGGCACGCGATCCGCACCGACGGCGCCCACGCCCGACATTCGGCGGGGCCGGTCGCTCCTCGACCGCCGCCAGCCTGAGTTCGTGTCGAGGTGGCGGCGGCACGTGCCGCCTGAACGGGGACGGCGGGCGCTCTAGGGTGGGCGGATGGAGCCGATCGAGCTGCGCACGGCCCGGACCGTGCTGTCCGTTCCGACCGCGGCCGACGTGCCGGCGATCTTCGTCGCGTGCCAGGACGCCGACATCCAGCGCTTCACGACCGTGCCGTCACCGTATCTCCGCGAGCACGCCGAGGGGTTCGTCGCGCAGGCGCGGCAGCGGTGGGCCGACGACGTCGAGGCGACGTGGGCGATCCGCGACGGCGACACGCTCGCGGGCATGATCGGCCTGCACCGCCTCATCGGCGGCTCGCCGGAGCTCGGCTACTGGATGGCCCGCGGGTCGCGCCGGCGGGGGCTGCTCACGGAGGCCGCCCGCGCCGTCATCGACTGGGGTTTCGCGCCGGACGGCGTGCACGCCGCACGCATCGAGTGGCGCGCGGTCGTCGGCAACCGCGCTTCGGCGCGCGTCGCGCAGGCGCTCGGCTTCCGGTACGAGGGGATGCTGCGCCAGGCCCTGGCGAACTCCCTCGGTCGCGACGACGGCTGGATCGCGGGCCTCCTGGCCACCGACGAGCGCACGCCGCAGCACTGGCCGGTGCCCGGAGCCTGAGTCCGGGATCCGTGGCAGGATGACGGCATGCCCGAGATGCCCGAGGTGCAGGGGCTCGTCGACTTCCTCCGCGGCCGCGTCGTCGGGCTGCAGATCACGCGCGCGACGGTCGCCGCGATCGCCGCGCTGAAGACGTACGACCCGCCGGTCACGGCGCTGCAGGGCACGACCGTCACGGCGGTCGACCGCCACGGCAAGTTCCTCGACGTGTCGACGGATGCGGGCACCCACCTGGTGTTCCATCTCGCCAAGGCGGGCTGGCTGCGGTGGTACGACGCGCTGCCGTCCACGGTCCTGCGTCCGGGGAAGACGCCGATCGCACTGCGCGTGGGCTTCTCCGACGGCTCGGGCTTCGACCTCACCGAGGCGGGCACGAAGAAGTCGCTCGCGGTGTACGTCGTGCGTGCACCCGACGAAGTGCCGGGGATCGCGCGGCTCGGACCCGATCCGCTCGACCCGGACTTCTCCCGCGACACGCTCGCGGGACTGCTGAGCGGCCGCCGCACCCAGATCAAAGGCGTCCTGCGCGACCAGTCGATCCTCGCGGGCGTCGGCAACGCGTACTCCGACGAGATCCTCCACGCCGCGAAGATGTCGCCGTACGCGCTCGCCTCGAGCCTCGACGACGCCGAGATCGACCGGCTGTACGACGCGATGACCGCGACGCTCGCCGAAGCGCTGGCCGCCGCATCCGGCAAGCCCCCCGCCGACCTCAAGGACGCGAAGCGGCGCGGGATGAGGGTGCACGGCCGCCGCGGCGAGGCCTGCCCGGTGTGCGGCGAGGAGGTGCGCAGCGTCTTCTTCGCCGACAACTCGCTCGAATACTGCCCGACGTGCCAGACGGGCGGCAAGATCCTCGCCGACCGTCGTCTGTCCCGCCTGCTCAAGTGACGGCGTGCGACGCCGGGAATGAATCGGCGTCGGGAGCGTTCGTTAGTATCGAGAACATCAACGTGCTCCGGGGTCGGTGAGAATCCGAACCGGCGGTGACAGTCCGCGAGCCCCCTCCGCTTCGGTGGAGACGGGTCGACCCGGTGGAACTCCGGGACCGACGGTGATGCGACGGTCCGCCGTCGCGAGTCCGGATGGGAGGCAGCACGGACGACCGCTGTGCCGTCCTGCGTGGCCGCGACCCCGGATCTGACCGGAGGAACGCATGGCCCAGGACGCGGAACGCGACGCGATGCGCGACGCCCTGCAGCTCGCGCGCCGGGGCCCGCGCGGAGTGAACCCGCAGGTCGGCGCGCTCATCCTCGCCCCCGACGGCACGGTGCTCGCCGAGGGCTGGCACCGCGGTGCCGGCACACCGCACGCCGAGGTGGATGCGCTGTCGAAGCTCGCCCCGGGCGCCGCCCGCGGCGCGACCGCGGTCGTGACGCTCGAGCCCTGCAATCACACCGGGCGCACAGGGCCGTGCGCCGTGGCGCTCCTGGAGGCCGGCGTCGGGCGCGTCGTCTTCGCCCTGGACGACCCCACGCCGCTCGCGGGCGGCGGCGCCGAGCGTCTGCGCGACGGCGGCGTGTCGGTCGAGGGCGGCGTGCTCGCCGACGAGGCGCGCGACCTCCTCGCCGACTGGCTGACGGTGCAGCGCCTGGGTCGCCCCCACGTCACCGTCAAGTGGGCGCAGACCCTCGACGGGCGCGCGGCCGCCGCCGACGGCACCAGTCAGTGGATCACCGGGCCCGCCGCCCGCGCCGACGTGCACCGCCGCCGCGCGGGCGCCGACGCGATCATCGCGGGCACCGGCACGGTGCTCGCCGACGACCCCGCGCTGACCGCGCGCCGCGACGACGGCGCGCTCTTCGACGCGCAGCCGATCCCCGTCGTGATCGGCGCGACCGCGGTGCCGGCGGATGCGGCGGTCCGCCGCCACCCGCGCGAGCTCCTCACGTACGACACGCACGAGCTCACCGCCGTGCTCGACGACCTCCGCCGCCGGGGCGTGCAGCGGGTGTTCGTCGAGGGCGGTCCGACGCTTGCGAGCGCGTTCGTCGCGGCGGGGCTCGCCGACGAGCTCCTGGTCTACATCGCCCCCGCCCTGCTCGGCGGCCCGCGCCTCGCCCTCGGCGACATCGGCGTCGCCTCCATCGATCACGCGCGACGGCTGCGGATCGCCGCGCTCGACACGCTCGGCGACGACCTGCTGATCGTCGCCCGTCCCGCGGAAGGAACCCCCTGATGTTCACCGGAATCGTCGAGGAGATCGGCACGCTCACGGAGGTCGCCGACTCGGGCGACGGCGTGCGACTGACGGTGCACGCGCCGCTCGTCGTCACCGACGCCGGGCACGGCGACTCCATCGCGGTGAGCGGTGTGTGCCTCACGGTCGTCGACCAGGGGCCGGACTGGTTCACCGCCGATGTCATGAAGCAGACGCTCGACATGTCGACCCTCGCGGAGGCGGCGGCGGGCCGGCCGGTCAACCTCGAGCGTGCGACCGCCGCGCACGGGCGCCTGGGCGGCCACATCGTGCAGGGTCACATCGACGGCACCGGCACGGTCGTCGAGGTGCGCCCCGGCGACCGCTGGCAGGTGGTGCGCGTGGCACTGCCCCCGGCGCTCGCGCCGCTCGTCGTCGACAAGGGATCGATCGCCGTCGACGGCGTCTCCCTCACCGTCAGCGCGGTCAGCCCCGCCGCCGAGCCGGCGCCGTGGTTCGAGGTCTCGCTCATCCCCGAGACGCTCGCTGCGACGACCCTCGGCTCGCTCTCGCCCGGCGAACCGGTGAACCTCGAGACCGACATCCTCGCCCGCCACGTGCAGCGTCTGCTCGCGTTCGGCGGCTCCTCCCCCGCATCCGATGACGAAGGAGGCTCGCGATGAGCCTTTCCACCATCCCCCAGGCGCTGGAGTCGCTGCGCCGCGGCCGCCCCGTGCTCGTCGCCGACGACGAGGACCGCGAGAACGAGGGCGACGTCATCCTGTCAGCGCAGCTGGCGACGCCGGAGTGGCTCGCGTGGACCGTGCGCTGGTCGAGCGGGTTCCTGTGCGCCCCGATGCCCGCCGAATGGGCCGACCGTCTCGACCTGCCGCCGATGGTGGCGGTCAACGAGGACGCGCGCGGCACCGCCTACACCGTGAGCGTCGATGCTGCCGAGGGAGTCACGACCGGGATCAGTGCGGCCGACCGCGCGCACACCCTGACCGTGCTCGCCGATCCCGAGGCGACGCCGTCGAGCCTCATCCGCCCGGGCCACGTGCTGCCGCTGCGCGCCGTCGACGGCGGCGTACGAGAGCGCAGCGGCCACACCGAGGCCGCCGTGGAGCTCATGAAGCTCGCCGGCCTCGCGCCGGTCGGGGCGATCGCCGAGGTCGTCGCGGAGGACGGGAGCATGATGCGGATGCCGGGACTCATGGAGCTCGGCGAGCGCAACGACATCCCGGTCATCACGATCGAGCAGCTCATCGCCTACCTCGACGAGGTCGACCCGCGCGCGGCGGCGCCGCGCGCCGAGCGGCCGACCCGCCGCGTGAGCCTGCGCGCCGAGGCCACCGTGCCCACCTCGCACGGGGTCTTCCGCTTCCGCGCGTACAAGGACCGCGTCACCGGCACCGACCATCTCGCGGTCGTGTCGGGCGAGCTGACGGGTGACACCGCGCTCGTCCGCGTCCATTCGGAGTGCCTCACCGGCGAGGCGTTCGGCTCGCTCAAGTGCGAGTGCGGCCCGCAGCTGGACGCGGCGCTCGATGCGATCGAGCAGGAGGGCGGCGTCGTCATCTACATGCGCGGGCACGAGGGGCGCGGCATCGGCCTCATCAACAAGCTCCGCGCGTACAGCCTGCAGGAACAGGGTCTGGACACCGTCGATGCGAACCTGGCGCTGGGCCTGCCCGCCGACGCGCGCGACTACGCGGCGGCTGCGGGCATCCTCGCCGATCTCGGCATCGGGCGCGTGCGCCTGCTCACCAACAACGCCGACAAGGTCGCGCAGCTGCGCGCGCTCGGGCTCGACGTGGTCGAGCAGGTTCCGCTGCTCGTGGGCGTCGGCCCGAACAACCATCAGTACCTCGAGACCAAGCGCGATCGGATGGGGCACCTCATCGCCGAGCAGGATCTCGCGGACGCCCTGCAGCAGATGAAGGAAGGAACGCACGGATGAGCGTCAAGGGAGCACCGCAGGTCCAGGGGACCCCGTCGGCCGAAGGACTGCGCGTGGTCGTCGTGGCCGGCACGTGGCACGACGAGATCACCGACGGGCTCATCGCGGGCGCGGAGCGCGTGCTCGAGTCGGCGGGCGCCGACTGGCGTCTCGTGCGCGTGCCGGGCTCGTTCGAGCTGCCCGTGGTCGCGAAGGCGGCCCTGGAGGCGGGGGCCGACGCCGCGGTCGCGCTCGGGGTGATCATCCGAGGCGGCACGCCGCACTTCGAGTACGTCTCGTCAGCCGCGACCGACGGGCTGACGCGCGTGGCGCTCGACACCGGCAAGCCCGTCGGCTTCGGCGTCCTCACCCTCGACGACGAGCAGCAGGGCCTCGATCGCGCCGGCCTGCCCGACTCCAAGGAGGACAAGGGCGCCGAGGCGGCGGATGCGGCGATCCGCACCGCGCTCGTGCTGCGGAGCCTCCGCGGCTGAACTCCGCCGTTCAGCTCGCCCGACCGTCCGCGAGGGTCACGACGCGCGTCGCGCGTGCGATCACGTCGGGGTCGTGCGTGGCCACGACGACCGCGGCGCCCGCGACCGCACGGGCGGCGAGCAGATCCATGACCCTCGTCGCGGTCGCACTGTCCAGCTGCGCGGTCGGCTCGTCCGCGAGCACGAGCTCCGGCTCGTGCACGAGGGCGCGGGCGAGGGCGACCCGCTGCTGCTGGCCGCCGGAGAGCCGGTCGGGACGCTGTCCGGCGTGAGGCGAGAGATCGACGGCGGCCAGCGCATCCGTCACGCGCGCGTCGCGCTCTCGGGCGGGCACGCCGGCCCAGCGCAGCGGCAGCTCCACGTTCTCGCGCGCGCTCAGCAGCGGCGCCAGGGCGAACTCCTGCGGCACGAATCCGAGCACGCCCGTGCGCAGCTGAGCAGCCTCCGCGTCGGATGCGGCGGCGAGGTCGAGCTCGCCGATCCGCACGCGGCCCGCGTCGGGTCGGTCGAGGCCGGCGAGCAGCGTGAGCAGAGTCGTCTTGCCCGACCCCGACGGCCCGCGGACCACGAGGAGCTCGCCCGCCGCGACCTCGATCGAGACGTCGTCGAGCGCGGTGCGACGTGCCGTGCCCGCGCCGAAGGCGCGCGTGAGGTGCTCGCCGCGGAGCCGAACGGCACTCATCGCTCCAGCCCCTCGTCGTCGGGGCGGATCTCCAGATGGCGCTCCTCGATCCCCAGTCGCACGCGGTCGCGCATGCCGAGGCGCTCGATCTCGGCACGCGGCAGCTGCAGCCGTCCCACCCGATCGAGCACCGCGTACTCCTGCGCGATCCGGCGGTGCGTGCCGTCGGCGTCGACCTCGGTCGTGCGGAACACCTCGGTGGATGTGCGACCGTCCCGGATCTGCACCGTGCGACGCACGAACTGCTGCACGTCGGGGTCGTGGGTGACCAGCAGCACGGTGACGCCGCGCTCGCTGTTGACCAGAGCCATGGCCTCGAGCACCTCCGTCGAGCTGCGCTCGTCGAGGTCGCCCGTGGGCTCGTCGGCGAAGAGCACGCGGGGGTCGTTCACGAGGGCGAGGGCGATGGCGGCGCGCTGACGCTCCGACCCCGTGACGTCGCCCGGTCGGCGGTCGGTCAGCTCGGTGATCGACAGCAGTCCGACGACGTCGCGCACGCGCTGCGTCCGGGCCCGGCGCGACCCGGGGAGGAGCGACGCGGCGAGATCGATGTTGTCGCCGATCGTGAGGTCGGCGAGGAAGTTGCGCCCGGTCTGCTGCCACACGAATCCGGCGGTCTCGCGACGATAGCGGGCCCGTTCCCGGGCCGACATCGCGAGCAGGTCGTGGCCTGCGACGACGGCGCGGCCGGCGCTGGCCACGTCGAGCGCGGACAGGATAGCGAGCAGGGTCGACTTGCCCGACCCGGATGCGCCGACGATCGCGGTGAGCTCGCCGGCGGCGACGGTCAGGTTGAGGCCCTGCAGCGCCTGGACCTCGATGTCGCCGGTGCGGTAGATGCGGACGAGGTCGACGCAGTCGATCATCGGTGGCGTGGTCATGGTGCTCCGTTCCGGACGAGGAGGGCGAGGCGGGGCGGACGCGAAACCGCGTCCGCGACGAGTGCGGTGGCCGACAGGACGATCGCGATCGCCGGCACCGCGAGCCACGCCGCCGCGGGCACACGGGTGTCCACGGGGAGCCCCCCGGTCGCCGCGGCGATATCCGTGGCACCGTGGATGACCGCGGCGAGCCCCACGCCGAGGCCGACGCCGACGGATGCGGCGACGACCGCGACCGGACCGACCTGCCAGACCGCCAGGAGCCCGCGCCCCCACGCGCGGGCACCGGTGAGCCGCGCCACGCCCCACAGCGAATGCCGCTCGCGGCTCGACGACACCACCGCCGCCATGACCGAGACCAGGGCCAGCAGGCTGGGAAGGATGACGCCGGCGACGAGCACCGCGCGGACGACGGCGACCGTCGGATCTCCGTCGCGCTCGGCGCGCGCGGCCGCCACCGTGTGCAGGGACGCCGAGCCCGCCGTCGGAGACGCGCCGATGCGCTGGGCGATCGTCCTCGCCGCAACGGCCGTGTCGCCCGCCCGCACGAGCGTCCAGCGGGCTGCGAGCGACAGCGCGTCGGACGTGATCGTGTCGCGATCCAGGAGCAGCCATCGCCCGTCCCGGACCGGGAGGTCGGCCGAGGAGCGCACGATATCCACTTTGCCCACCCCGCCGATCTCGACACCGCGCGCGCTTCCGGTCTCGCCGAGCGCGTCCGCGAGATCGGGCGGGGCCAGCGCCGCGCCGCGCTCGAGGACGGGCAGGTCGGGCCGCACCGCGTGCAGCGCGGTCGTGTCGGCCACCAGCACCGTCACCGCGCGCAGACGCCCGCCGTCGGTGACGGTGGCGGGAACGAGCGTGTCGACCTGCACGGCGGCGGCCACGCCGTCCAGGCCCGCCAAGACGCCCGGCGGCGGGACGTCGCCGCCCGCGTCGAGGCGGATGTCGGCGCCGACCGCGCTGCGCGCCGCCGACTCCAGACCCGCGTCGAGCGTCTGGCCGATCAGGAGCGCGCTCGTCGCCGACGTCACCGCCAGGAGGACGGCGAGCACGGGCGCGACACCGGCGCCGCGCCGCGCCGCCCAGCGCGCGCCCAGCCACGCGCGCGTGTGCGCGCCGCGCGAGACGACCCGCGCGAGCACCGCCAGGACCGCCGGCAGGACTGCGGCGACCATAACGGCGGCGGCGCCCGTCGCGGTCGCGGGGACGGCGGCGAGGAAGAGGTCGAGGTCGTCCTCGGTGTAGCCGCGCGCGGCCAGCGTCAGCACACCCGCGACGCCCACCACGACGACGAGGACACCCGCGGCGATCGCCAGCGGGCGCGCCCGTGTCGGGGCGGGGACCACCGCGGCGGCGCCCAGCAGCGCGCTGCCGGCCACAGCCAGCGCGATCGCGGCGGCGACGGGAGCCGCTTCCCCGTCCGGCGCGGCGATGACGGCCGCCCCGGCACCGCACGCGGCGCCGACCACGGCGACCAGCGCGAGATCCACAGCGCCGTCGCGCAGCATCCGTCCCGTGGTCGCCCCGCGCGCCCGCAGCAGCGCACGATCGCCCTCCCGGGCGCGTGCGGCGCCGAAGGCCGTGGCGACGACGGCGGCCACCAGCGCGGCGATCGCGCCCGCGGACAGGAGCCAGACGAGGGCGTGCGCGGTCGCCTCGGCGCGCCCGGCACGCTCCAGGAGCGTGGGAAGCCGGGAGCTCAGCTGCAGCGGTTGGCCGTCGCGCAGGTACGCGCCCGCCGACGACGACGCCCGCAACGCGGACGCGAGCGCATCGCGATCCGCCACCGACACGCGTGCGGGGTCGATCGCGAGCCATCCGGTGACCTGCACGCCGGTCAGCTGCGGGCCGAGGGCGGCGAGCGCAGCGGGCGGAATCCAGGCGCCGACCGTCAGGAGCGTCGTGCCGTCGCGCAGACTCTCGGAGGTCACGCGGTCCAGGGTGGCTCGATGGTCGACGCCCGGCGCGTCGGCGTCCACGTCGAACACGGCGGCCACCCGCACCGGCACCGGGCCCGCCTCGAACACCTGCCCGACGCCGAGCGCGAGCCGGTCGGCCACGGTCCGCGACACGGCGATCGGGAGCGTCCCGGCGCCGTCCCACGTGTCCGGAAGTGCGCCGTCGACCGGGCCGGAGACGGGGATGCGCGTGGCCGCGCCCAGGATGAGCGAGATGCCGTCGGCGTCGCCCGGCGGTGTCAGCCCGGAGACCCCGAGCGGCTCGAGCTGGGCGATCCACCCCCGCTCGCGGATCGCCGCGCGGAAGGGGTCGCGGGCGCGGGCCGCGGTGTCGTCGACCGCGGCGGACATCTGGGCGGCGAGGTCGGCGGGCTCGCCGAGGTATTGCACACCCAGCGCGAGCTCGGCGGCCGCGGCGTGGTCGTCGGAGAGGACTCCCGCGAAGCGCGCCTCGTCGGCCGCTCCGACGGCTCGCGGGAGCACGACGGCCGCGGCCGTCAGCGCCGCGATCAGGAGCGCGTAGAGCGTCAGCACGCCGAGGTGGCGCCGCGACTGCGCCGCACGCGCCCGCCACGGCGACAGCAGGCTCACGTCGCCCTCCGCTCGCGTGCGCCACGGGCGGCGGCCAGCGCCGCGGCCGCGGCGAGCACCGCGGCGGCGAGCGCGATGAGCACGGTCGTGGCCGGATCGACGGCGGCCGGGACGGACAGGACACTCGTCGCCGCGCCCGCGGCGAGGGCGGACGCGAGGACCAGCACGACGACCACACCGGCGGCCACCCCCACGGCGGCCCCGGCCGCGAGGAGGACGAAGACCTCGGCGGCGGCCGCGGCACGGACGGTGCGCGCGGGCGCTCCCGCCACCCGCAGCGCCGCGCGCTCGTCGGTGAGACGACGTCGGCGCGCCACGACGACGCCGGCGACGCCGATGATCGCGAGCACGGCCGAGGCGACCGCCCCCTGCGCGACGATCGCGGGGGCGCCGGCGAGGAGCGCGCGTGCGGAGCCGACGCCGGCGCCGTCGACGACCGCGGTCGTGGGCAGCAGCGCGGGCAGCGTCGCCGCCACGCCCGCCGCGTCGTCCGCACCCACCCACAGCGACGACGGACGCGGCGGCCCCTGACCCGACGCCAGGGACATCACCGTCAGCGCGCGACCGTCGACGAGGGCAGCGGCGTCCGCGTCGGCCCCCGGGACCGAGTCGACGATCGCGCTGATCACGAGCGGCGTATCGCGACCGTCGCCCAGCGCGACACTCACGAGGTCGCCCGGACGGGTGCCGGATGCGGCCGCGAAGCCGCCGGACGCGACGGCCGGCAGCGGCGAGGCGACCGGCGCCACGATGCGGACGCGCTGCGTGCCGACGACGATCGCCATGGTGTCGGACGTGCCGGCCGTGGTACCGAACGCGTCGGGGTCGACGACCGACCACGTCGCGAGCGGCACGTCGTTCGCCCCGACGGCGACACGCGCGGTGAACACCGCCGCATCGTCGGTCAGCGGAGCGCCCGCGTCGAGGTCGACGGCGACGACGCGGGGCGCGGCACCGGGCCCGCAGCCGGCCGGCGCCGTCGCGGCCGCGGCGCCGTCGACCATGGCCGCGTCGACGGACGCGAGGCAGCCGTAGTCATCGAGGAACCACACGCGTGCTGTCACGAGTCGGGCCGCGCCCTCGCCCGTCGCCGTGACGCGGACGCGGCCGTCGGCGGGGGTGCCGGGCGGCTCGGCGGGCGCCATGGCCGCCGCCAGCCGAGTGCGTGCGGCCGCGTCGACGGCGGCGAGCCGCTCGACCGCCGGCGCGGCGATCTGCAGCACCGTCGCCGAGCCCGATGCCACCGAGACGCTGCGGGTACGCGCGGGAGCGGTCGCCGTGACGCCGGGAAGGGCGAGGATCTCGGGGAGCGTCGCGTCGGGGATCCCGGTGCCGTCGCTCACGCGCAGTTCCGCGCCGCCGTGCGCGGCGGCGTCCGCAGCGGCGACGCGATCCCACGTCGCCGCGTACCCGGCGGCGAACACGCCGTGCGCGACGGCGACCGCGGCCAGGAGCAGCGGCACGAGCGACAGCGCACCCCGTCCGAAAATCCCCCGCGCGACGAGAAGGGGCGAGGGTCGGTCAGCGGCGGCCGCCGCCCGGTCGAGCGGGCGGCCTGCCGCCGCGAGCAGTGCGGCGGCGGTCGCTGCGGTCGCGACGAGGGCGAGCGCAGGCGCCGCGGCGACGACGGCGTCGACCCCCGCGCGCCCGCCGTCGGCGCCCAGGGATCCGTACTGCAGCAGCTGCGCGCTCGAGATGCCGGCGAGGACGATCACGACCGCGAGCACCGCCACCACGACGACGCGTCGCCACCCAGGTCGGTCCGCGCGGTGCTCGCGCCGTCGCGCATCGAGCAGCGCGACGAGCGCGGTGACCGCGATCAGGATGAGCGGCGCGAGGGCCGCCGCCGCCAGGGACGCGCTGGGCGGCGTACGCGTGAGCACGAGCACCCCCGCCGCCACGGCGGCTCCTCCGGCCGTTCCGGCGACCGCGGGGAAGACGAGCTCGCCCGCCGCGTCTGCCGTGAGCCGACGCGCGCCGGCTCCGCGAGCCCACAGGAGTGCGCGGCGCTCCTCCCGGGCGGCGACCAGCAGCTGCGCGAAGACGAGAGCGGCGACGATGCCGACGGCGCCCGCGACACCCAGCGACACCGGCGCGGTGGCGGCGAGCGCGTCAGCGCGCGCGACGGCCGAGCGCGCCGTCGGGACGAGGGCGCCCGACAGCTCGGCGTCGCCGACTCCGGCCGCCACGAGCGCCGGGCCGGTGCGCCGCCATGCGGACGGGAGCGCTGCGAGCGCCCTCGGGGCCGCCTGCGCCGCATCGGGCACCACGCTCCACCGCGACCACGCGTCGGGTGCCAGTCGCGCGAGCTCGGCATCGGCGACCACGACGGCGCCGACGGGATCCTCGCCGCCGTCAGGGGGCGGGACGCGCAGCCACGGCGGCGCGGTGGCCCCGGCCACCGTCGTGCCCACGATCACGAAGCCGCCGCCGCGCGCCTGGATGCGGTCGCCGACCCGGATGCCGGATGCGGCGGCCAGTTCCGCCGCGACGACCGCCTCGCCGGCGCGCGCCGGCCACGCGCCCTCGGCGAGTGCGGAGCCCGGGTCGAGTGCGTCGGCGCCGACGAGCACGGTCCGGATGCCGTCGGCGAGGACGATCGGCGCGGTCGTCAGCGAGCGGCGGACGTCGGCGGCCACGCCCGCGCCGCGCTCGCCCACGGTGTCGGTCAGCACGCCGCGCACCGTCGCATCCGTGCTGTCGGTGACATCGCGCACGCGCACGCTCACCCGGAGGACGGCGTTCTCGCCGCGCGCGTCGGCGAGCGTCCCGGCCGCGACCGCGGTGGTGGCGGCGTCCAGCCGCGCAGGCACGATGACGACGAGCGCTACGACCACGGCGACGAGCAGCGCGCTCGCCACGCGCAGAGCGGTGCGACCGCTACCCCGGGAGCGGGCCACGGATCTCCTCGTCGACGATGGACGAACCGACCCTAGCCCGGCGCGACCCGCCGCACGAGTCTCCACGCGCACGGAGCGGCGCGTCGCGCGGGAGCGTTCCCACGCCATACCGTGAGGGCATGGAAATCCTGCGTCACGTCGTCGTCCTCGTCCACCTCGTCGGGTTCGCTCTCCTCTTCGGATCCTGGGCGGTCGAAGCCGTCGCCCGACGCGTCCGATTCACGCGGCTCATGAGCTGGGGGCTTCTCGTCGCCGGCGTCGCGGGGCTGGTCCTCGCCGCCCCGTTCGGGACCGACGGGCCGCTGAACTACACCAAGCTCGCCGTCAAGCTCGTCGTCCTGCTCGTGATCGGCGCGCTTCTGGGAATCGGCGGCGCGCGCCAGCGCCGCGGCGAGACGCTGCCGCCGGTGCTGTTCTGGCTCGTGGGCGTCCTGGCGCTCGGCAACGCCGCGATCGCCGTCCTGTGGTGAGCCGGGCCCGGTAGACTCGGCAGGTCGTGCGCGCGATCCGCGCGCACCTCGGTGATCAGCGTCGAGCCCCGGGCGCACCACCCCGCGCCCGCACGGCCGGCCCACCGCATCCGCGTCGCAGAACGACCGGCACCTCGCGTTCTCCGAAAGCCGTCATGTCCTCCGCTTCCCCCGCCACCGCCTCCCCCGCCGCAGCTCCTGCGAACCCGCGCTCGCGCGTCATCACCGCGAGCCTCGTGGGCACCACGATCGAGTTCTACGACTTCTACGCGTACGCGACGGCGGCCGTGCTGGTCTTCCCGCTGCTGTTCTTCCCGACCGGCAACGAGACCACGTCGCTGCTGCTGTCCTTCAGCGTCTTCGGCGCCGCCATGGTCGCGCGCCCCCTCGGCGCGATCGTCTTCGGGCACTTCGGCGACCGCTTCGGCCGCAAGGCCACGCTCGTCGCGTCGCTGCTCACGATGGGTGTCGCCACCTTCCTCATCGGCTGCCTGCCCACCGTCAACGAGATCGGCGTGTGGGCCGCTGTGCTCCTCCTCGTGCTGCGTCTCGCGCAGGGCTTCGCGCTCGGCGGCGAGTGGTCGGGCGCCGCGCTCGTGGCCACCGAGAACGCGCCGCAGGGCAAGCGCGCGTGGTACGGCACGTTCCCGCAGCTGGGCGCCCCGATCGGTTTCATCATCGCCAACACGGTGTTCCTCGTGATCAACTTCGCGCTGCCCCACCCGGATGGCACGGCGCAGCGCTCCGCGGAGTTCCTGGCGTGGGGGTGGCGCGTGCCGTTCCTGTTCTCCGCGGTCATGGTGATCGTCGGCCTGTGGGTGCGTCTGCGCCTTGTCGAGTCCGATTCGTTCACGCGCGCCGAGAAGCAGGGGGCGATCCGCCGCTTCCCGCTGGGCGCCGCGATCCGCAGCAACTGGCGTCAGCTGATCCTCGGCACGTTCATCATGCTCGCCACCTACGTGCTCTTCTACCTCATGACGAGCTTCACGCTGTCGTTCGGCACGAAGCCGACGACCGAGGCCGCGCAGGCCGCGGCCGAGGCGGCCGGCCAGCCGTTCGACGCGGCGGCGTACGTGCCGGGCCTCGGCTTCGGCTACACCGACTTCGTCATCATGCAGATCATCGGCGTGGTGTTCTTCGGCGTCTTCACGCTCCTGTCGGGCCCGGTCGCCGACGCGGTGGGCCGGAAGAAGCTGCTCATCTGGGTGACGGCGGCGATCATCGTCTTCGGCCTCACGTTCGTGGTCTTCCTCTCCCCGATGGCCGACCCGAAGTTCACCGGCGCCCTCGTGCAGGCGTTCCTCATCTTCGGATTCGTCCTCATGGGAACGACGTTCGGGCCGATGGGCGCGGTGCTCCCGGAGCTGTTCCCGACGAACGTGCGCTACACCGGCTCAGCCGTGTCGTACAACGTGTCGTCGATCCTGGGCGCCGCGCTCGCGCCGCTCGTGGCCGTCGCCCTGTGGGCTGCGGCCGACGGCAGCCCGTGGCTGGTCGGCCTGTACCTGTCGGCGATGGGCGTGCTCACCCTCATCGCGCTCGTGCTCGCGCCCGAGACGAAGGACGTCGACTACGACGAGAACATCGGCGCGGGAGCCACCGGCTCCCTCTGAACGAAGCCCTTCGCGGATGCCGCGGATCCTCTCGGGTCCGCGACATCCGCGTCTCCGCCACCGCCGCGCGCACCACGGCGCGTCGGCGTCGTCAAGCCCTCCCCCGCGCACGACATCCGATCTACCGTCGGATCAGCGCGAAGGAGGAGCACGCCATGAAGAAGATCACCGAGACCTCGGTCGTCGAGTACGACGAACCCGGGGGCCCTGACGTCCTGCACCTCGTGACGCGTCCGCTTCCCGCTCCCGGCGAGGGCGAGGTGACGGTCGAGGTCGTCACCACGGGCCTGAACCACATCGAGACGTTCGTGCGCGCCGGCACCGAGACCGAGTGGCATGAGGACTACCCGCGCCGGTCGGGCAGCTGCTTCGCGGGCACCGTGGTCGCCGTCGGACCGGGGGTCACCGCGTACAAGATCGGCTCGGACGTCGTCGGTCACGTCCGCTCGGGCGCCCAGGCGACGTACCTCACCGTCGGCGTCGATCACCTCGTGCCGAAGCCCCGCACTGTCACCTTCGAGACGGCCGGCGGGCTGTACCTCGCCGGCACGACCGCGCTGGACACGCTGGACGAGCTGAAGATCGGGCCCGATGACACGGTCGTGATCTCCGCTGCAGCCGGCGGCGTCGGCAGCATCGAGGCGCAGATCGCCAAGCACCGTGGCGCGCGCGTCATCGGCACGTGCGGCGACCGCAACTTCGACTACCTGCGACAGCTCGGCATCATCCCGGTGCGCTACGGCGAAGGCATCGCCGACCGCATCCGCGAGAAGGCGCCGGACGGCGTCACCGCCTTCATCGACAATTTCGGTCAGGACGGACGCGAGCTCGCCCACGAGCTCGGCGTCGCCGACGCACGGTTCCGCTCGAGCGCCGACCGGCGCGAGCGCGAACTCGCGCTGCTGTCGGATGAGCCCGACGCTGTCGCGCACGGCACCGAGCAGTTGAAGAAGGTCGTCGACCTCGCCGAGCGCCGCGCATTCACGGTGCTCGTGTCGGGCTTCTACCCGCTCGAGGACGTCGCGGAGGCGTACGACGACCTGCAGAAGCTGCACTCGCGCGGCAAGGTCGTGCTCGCGACGCATCCGGTGACGACCCGGCGCATCGTCAAGGCCCGTGAGGTCATGGAGTCGCGCGGCTGACGGATCGGCCGGCGCCGCGCCTCAGTCGAGGAACAGCGCGCGCAGGCGCTTCGTCGTGAAGACGAGGCCCACGGCGATCATCACGACGAAGTAGAGCACGTGCCACAGCAGCACGGGTGAGAGCGAGCCCGTCGTGAGTCCGCGGATGAGCTCGACGCCGTGCCACAGCGGGAACGCCTGCACGACGAGCTGGATGGCCGCGGGGTACTGCGTGATCGGGAAGAACGTCGCCGAGAACAGGAACATCGGCAGCATGATGAGGTTGATCCAGTCCATCTGCTGGAACGTCTTCATGTAGCTCGTGATCGCCATGCCCAGGCTCGCGAAGCCGAACGCGATGAGCAGCACCGAGGGCAGCGCGAGGATCGCCGTGGGTGCGAGGTTCAGCCCGAAGAGCTGCATGATCACCATGAAGCCGCACGCGTACAGCAGGCCCCGCAGCAGGGCGTAGAGGATCTCGCCGAGTGCGACATCGAGCGGACCGAGCGAGGTCGAGAGCATCCCCTCGTACTGCTTGCCGTAGTTGAGCTTGAAGAAGACGTTCCACGTCGAGTCGTACACGGCGCCGTTCATGGCCGAGACGGCCAGGAGCGCGGGCGCGATGTAGGCGGCGTAGGGCACGACGAGCCCGGTGGACGTCGCCACGTCGCCGACGAGCGCCCCGAGCCCGATGCCCATCGACGCGAGGTACAGCACCGGCTCGAAGAAGCCCGAGACCACGACGATCCAGTTCGACGACCGGGCGGCGAGGAACCCGCGCTGGAGCACGGCCTGCGGGTTGCCCGCCCACAGCGCCCGCACGCCGCCGCGCCGGCGCGCAGCCGGCCGGGTCGCGATTCCCGTGGCGGTCATCTCGCGAGCCTCCGTTCGAAGATGCGGCGCGCGGCGAGGTAACCGCCGGCGGCGAGCACGAGCAGGTACGCGAGATGACCGAGCGCGGGGAGTGCGTCGATCGGGCCGTACGTCAGCATCCGCCCGAGCTCGGTGGCATGCCACAGGGGCGAGACCCACCCGATGGGCTGAAGGAACCACGGCAGCGTCGACAGCGGGTAGAACGTGCCGGAGAAGAGGAACATCGGCACGAAGATGAATCGCTGCACGAGCGCGAACTGACCCTTGTCGTCTTCGATCGACGCGGCGTACGCCATGAGCGGTGCACCGAAGCTGACGCCCGCGAGAAGCCCGACGAAGATGGAGAGCCATCCGGTCGCGGGGTTCGGCACGGCGCCGAAGACCCAGATGAACAGGTAGTAGGCGGCGACGCCGACGAACATGCGCGCGCACGCGCCGAGCACCACGCCGTTCGCGATCTGCGGCGACGACAGCGGCGACGCGTTGAAGCCGTAGAAGTAGCGCCGCCACTTGAAGCCCGACATCACGGGGTAGGTGAACTCCTCCGACGCGACGCCGATCGCGGCCGTGGCGAGAAGGGCGGGCGCGATGAACACGAGGTACGACACGGCGCGACCGCCGTCGTCGATGTCACCCTGGATGAGGGCGGCGAGGCCCAGCCCGAGGCCGAGGAGGTACAGGATCGGCTGGCCGAGCGCGCCGATGACGATCGTCCAGCCGTACGCGCGCATCGTGCGCACCATGTGCTCCGTGACGTACCACGAGCCGCGCCGCCGCGGCTTGCGCGCCCACTTCAATGCCTCGGCGCGCAGCTCGTCGAGCGAGGGGTGCACAACGGCCGCGGGCGCGGCATCCGGATTCGACGGCGCGGTCATTCGATCAGCGACCTTCCCGTGAGACGCAGGAAGACGTCCTCGAGGCTCGAGCGGCGCACGAGCGAGGTGAGCGGCGTGTGCCCGGCAGCGGTGACCCGTTCGAGGGCGGCCTCGCCGTCGTGGGCGTAGATGAGTATGCGGTCGGGCAGCACCTCGAGTCGATCGCCGATGCCCTGCAGGTGCACCGCGGCCTGCTCGTTGCGGTCGGAGCCGAAGCGCACCTCGAGCACCTCGCGGCTGGAGTGGTCGCGGATGAGCGAGGCGGGCGTCCCCTCGGCCATGATGCGTCCCTTGTCCACGACGATGAGCCGGTCGCACAGCTGCTCGGCCTCGTCCATGTAGTGCGTCGTGAGCACGAGCGTCGTGCCCCGCTCCTTGAGGCGGAACAGGCGGTCCCACAGCACGTGTCGCGCCTGCGGGTCGAGGCCCGTCGTCGGCTCGTCCAGCAGCAGGATGCGGGGGTTGTTGATGAGGCCGCGCGCGATCGTGAGGCGTCGCTTCATGCCGCCCGAGAGCTGCTCGACCTTGTTCGTCGCCTTGTCCTCCAGCTGCGCGAAGGCGAGCAGCTCGTCGGCCTTCTGCGCGCACACCTTGCCGGGCAGACCGAAGTACCGCCCGTAGATGTAGAGGTTCTCGCGCGCGTTGAGCTCGGCGTCGAGGTTGTCCTGCTGCGGCACGACGCCCAGGCGCGAGCGGATCTCGGGGCCGTACCGGTCAGGGTCGAGGCCCAGGATGCTGAGGTCGCCGCCGGTGCGGGTCGACACCGCGCCGATCATCTTCATCGTCGTGGACTTGCCGGCGCCGTTGGGCCCGAGGAGGCCGAACGACTCGCCCGGCGCCACCTCGAACGACAGCCCGTCGACGGCGACGAAGTCGGGCTTGCCCTTCGCGCTGTAACGCTTGACGAGGTCTCGGGCGGCGATCACGGGCTCAGGCACCGGACCACCCTAGCCGCCGCGACGGACACCGCCCGACGCCCGGTCCGGCTCGTGGTGCGCTGCGCTCGCTCAGCGTCCGTAGCGGCTGCCCCGGGCCGTCCGCGGCAGGTGGGGCGCTTCGTCTCGCTCGGCTCGCCCTGGGTCCGGGATCGGCTCCCGGACCCTGAGCGAGGGAGAGCAGCGACCGAGACGAAGGGCACCGCGCGGACAACGGTGGCCGGTCCCTGGGCCTGTCGAAGGCCGGTCCCTGAGCCTGTCGAAGGGCGGTCCCTGAGCCCGTCGAAGGGTCTGCCTGCGGGCGCGTTGTGCGGTTCGTGTCGCTGCGCTCGCTCAGCGTCCGGTAGCGGCTGCCGGACCCTGAGCGAGGGAGCGCAGCGGCCGGGACGAAGGGCGGGAACAGCGCCCGAGCGATGTCGGAGGTTGGTGGCAGAGTCAGGACATGAACACCTCCGCGAGCATCGCTCATCCCGACCAGGATGACGTCGCGCTCGCGGACATCGTCGACCGGCTCGTCGCGGCCGACGAGGCGATCGCGGAGATCGAAGCCGACAAGATCGTCCAGCTGGCCGCGGCTCTCCGCATCGCGAAGAAGCGCGCCGCCACGCAGTCTGTCGAGACCCGGATGCGGGAGCTCGAGGAACGTTCGATCGCGTCGGAGATCGGCACGGCGCTCCGGGTGCATGACAGAGCGATCCAGAACCGGATGCATGCCGCCCTCGAACTGGTCGAGGGCTACCCGGCGACGCTCGACGCCCTGGCGGAGAGCCGCATCTCGGCGCGTCACGCGATGGTCATCGTCGAAGAAGGCCGCGACCTCACCGCCCCGGACACCCGAGCGCTGTACGAGCGCACCGTGCTGGAGCGGGCGTACCTGGTCACGGCGCCGGCGACCCGCACCTTCGCGATGCAGGTGGCGCAGGAGCTGCACCCGCGGTCGATCACGGAACGGCACGCGACCGCGGTGCAGAAGCGGAGAGTGTGGGTGCAGGACCTCGGCGACGGCATGGCCGAGCTCGGCATCATCGCCTCCGCTGTGCTGGTGCACGGGACGATGGACCGGCTCACCCAGTGCGCCAACCAGATCAAAGCCGTCGCGGTGGAGGAACCCGCCGACGTCGAGGTGGACGAGGACGACGCGGTCTACGACCAGCGCAACATCGACCAGATCCGCGCCGATCTCGCCACCGACATCCTCCTCACCGGCGGCCCAAGCGTCGACCCGACCACCGGCGCCATCACCGGCGCACTCGGCGGGCTCGCCGCCATCCACGCCCGCGCGTCGATCGTCATCCCCGCGCTCACCGCCGCCGGGCTCGCCGACCGCGGCGCGAGCGTCGACGGCGCCATCCCGGTCGATGCCGACACCGCCCGATGCCTGCTCGCGGGGGCGCCGTCGTGGGAGCGGATCCTCACCCATCCCATCCACGGGCACGTGCTCGCGACCGACACCTACCGGCGACCCGCGAACCTCGACCGCTACCTCGCCGCCCGCGACATCCACTGCCGGTTCCCCGGCTGCCGCAGACCCGCGCGCCAGTGCGACCGCGACCACAACCAGGACTGGGCGCTCGGCGGCACCACCGAAGCGTGCAACCTCGCGTGCTTGTGCAAGAGGCACCACACCCTCAAGACCGAGAAACCCTGGAAACCGGTGCAGCTCCGGGACGGCAGCATCCGCTGGACCAGCCCCCTCGGCAGGGTCTCCACCGACCCACCCGAGCGATACGTCATCTTCCGCGACGAACCCGACCCCCCACCCGGCGACCCACCCTTCTGACCGACACGCGATGAACGACACCGCACTCTTCCCGGCAGCCCCGCTGCGCTCGCCCGACCTGCACGATGACTTCGCGCGCGGACTCGACCGCTCCCGCTGGGTCGCGCACTACCTCCCGCACTGGACGACGCCCGACCGCTCCGCCGCGCGTGTGCGCGCGGTGCCCGGCGGACTCGAACTGCGGATCGAGGCCGACCAGCCCGACTGGCGGCCCGAAGACGCGCCGCTGCGCGTCTCCAACCTCCAGACGGGCGTCTTCTCCGGCCCGCGCGGCTCGGCGCGCGGCACGCACCGCCACCGCGACGACGTGACCGTGCGCAGCGAGACCGGCCAGCGGCTGCTGTTCGCGCCGTCCGCGGGGCGGGTCGACCTCACGGTGTCCGCGAGCCGCGATCCCGGATGCATGACGGCCGCGTGGCTCGTCGGCACCGAGCATCTGTCACCCGACGACGCCGGGGAGATCTGCGTGTTCGAGATCGACGCGGACGCGATCGGCGCGACCACGACCGCCCGCAGCGGCATCAAGGCGCACGGCGACGCCCGGCTCGTCGACGACATGCGCGAAGTCGTCGCGCCGCTGGATGCGAGCCGTCCGCACACGTGGAGCGTCGTCTGGGGCGATGGGGAGACGGTGATCGGATGCGACGGGCGCGTCGTCCGCCGCATCCGGCAGTCACCCGACTACCCGCTCCTCCTGCTCGTCGACCTGTTCGAGGTCGCGCCTCCCGGCGGCACCTACCCGAAGACCGCCGTCCTGCACGAGGTGACGGGCTGGGCGGACGAGCCTCAGCCGCGCGCGACCTGAAGCGCCTGCCGCGCGATCTCGAGCTCCTCGTTGGTCGGGACCACGAGCACCGTCACCGGCGACGCGTCCGTCGAGATGACGCGGATGCCGCGCCGGCGCGCCGCGTTGCGCTCCGGATCGATCTCGACCCCCGCGAAGCCGAGTGTCGCGAGCGCCTCCGCCCGCACCTCGGGCACGTTCTCGCCGACCCCCGCGGTGAACACGACGACATCCGCCCCGCCCAGCTGCGCCAGGTACGCGCCGGCGTAGGCGCGGAGGCGATGGATGTAGACGTCCCACGCGAGCGTCGCGGCGGCATCGCCCGCAGCGACGCCGGCACGGATGTCGCGCATGTCGCCCACCCCCGCGAGGCCCTTGAGGCCGGAGCGCTTGTTGAGGAGATCGTCGAGCTCGGCGATCGACAGATCGGCACGGCGCGCGAGGTGCAGGAGCACCGCAGGGTCGAGGTCGCCCGAGCGCGTCCCCATCACGAGACCCTCGAGCGGCGTCAGCCCCATCGACGTCTCGACCGAGCGACCGCCCGCCACGGCCGTCACGGACGCGCCGTTGCCGAGGTGGAAGACGATCTGCCGCAGCTCCGCGAGCGGACGGCCGAGGAAGGCCGCGGCGGCCTCCGACACGAACTTGTGACTCGTCCCGTGGAACCCGTAGCGGCGGATGCGGTGCGCTTCGGCGAGCTCGGCGTCGATGGCATACGTGTACGCGGCGGGCGCGAGCGTCTGGTGGAACGCCGTATCGAACACGGCGACGTGCGGCACGTCGGGGAACGCCGTCTTCGCCGCGCGGATGCCCGCGAGGTTGGCCGGGTTGTGCAGCGGAGCGAGCACCGACAGCTCGTCGATGTTGATCTCGACGAGCGACGTGATGAGCGTCGGGGCGAAGAAGCGGGCGCCGCCGTGCACGACGCGATGCCCCACCGCGACCGGCGGATCGTCCTCGAGCGACGGACCGTGCGCCGCGAACGCATCGAGCATGACCTGGAACCCGGCGGTGTGGTCGGGGATGACGCGCCGGATCTCGCTCGTGACGTCGGCGACGGTGTGGGCGGCGCCGTCGGCCGCGACCCCGAGGCCCGCGGCGGTGACGGTGTGCGTCGCGACGCCCGTCGCCTCCGGGTCGGCGGAGGTCTCCCCGATCCGCTCCACGAGCCCCGACGCGAGGACGCGCTCGCTCTCGGCGTCGAGCAGCTGGTATTTGAACGACGACGAGCCCGAGTTGACGACGAGGATACGGCTCATGCGGCGTCCTCCGCATCCGTTGCGGCGCTCTCGCCCTGAGCCTGGATCGCGGTGATCGCGATGGTGTTGACGATGTCGTCGACGAGCGCCCCGCGCGAGAGGTCGTTGATGGGTTTGTTCAGCCCCTGCAGGATCGGGCCGATCGCGACAGCGCCGGCCGAGCGCTGTACCGCCTTGTACGTGTTGTTGCCGGTGTTGAGGTCGGGGAAGACGAAGACCGTCGCCCGGCCCGCGACATCCGACCCGGGCATCTTCGCGGCCGCCACGGCGGCGTCGGCGGCGGCGTCGTACTGGATAGGCCCCTCGACCAGCAGCTGCGGCGCGCGCTCGCGCACGAGGGCCGTCGCCGCGCGCACCTTCTCGACGTCGGCACCCGAGCCGGACTCGCCGGTCGAGTACGACAGCATCGCCACGCGCGGGTCGATGCCGAACTGCGCGGCGGTCGCCGCCGACGACACCGCGATGTCGGCGAGCTGCTCGACGGTGGGATCGGGGACGACCGCGCAGTCGCCGTAGACGAGCACGCGGTCGGCGAGCGCCATGAGGAACACGCTCGAGACGACCGAGACGCCCGTCCGGGTCTTGATGATCTCGAACGCGGGCCGGATGGTGTGCGCGGTCGTATGCGCGGCGCCGGATACCATGCCGTCGGCCAGCCCCATGTGCACCATCATCGTGCCGAAGTACGAGATGTCGGTCACGGTGTCGGCGGCGCGGGCGTACGTGATGCCCTTGTGCGCGCGCAGCCGCGCGTACTCATCGGCGAACTTGTGCACGAGCACGGCGTCGAACGGACTGACGACCTGCGCCGCGCGCAGGTCGATGCCGAGCTCGATCGCGCGGTTGCGCACCTCGATCTCCTCGCCGAGGATCGTGAGGTCGGCGATGCCCCGGGAGAGCACGGTCGCCGCGGCACGCAGCACGCGGTCGTCATCGCCCTCCGGCAGCACGATGTGACGCCGACCCGAACGCGCCCGCTCGACGAGCCCGTACTCGAACATGAGCGGCGTCACGACGGTCGGCTTGGCGACGCCGAGCAGCCGCGTGAGCTCGGCGGTGTCGACGTGGCGCTCGAACATCGCCAGCGCGGTGTCGTAGCGGCGCTGGGAGTCCGCGGCCAGCCGGCCGCGCGTGTTCATGATCCGCACGGCCGTCTCGTACGTGCCGAGGTCGCTCGTGATGATCGGGAGGGTCGAGCCGAGCCCCTCCATGAGGCGCAGGATCGACTCCGGAAGCTCGAAGCCGCCGTTGAGCACGATGCCCGCGAGGGAGGGGAAGGTGCCCGATGCGTGCGCGAGGAGAGCGGCGAGCAGCACCTCGGTGCGGTCGGCGGGGATCACGACGATCGCCGACTCCTGGAGCCGCGGCAGCACATTGACCATCGACATGCCCGCCACGACGACGCCGAGCACCTCGCGGGTGAGCAGCGCCGGGTCGCCCTCGACGAGCTCGCCGCCCACCGAGCGCATCACGCCGCGCACCGACGGCGCGATGAGGAAGCGGTCTTCCGGCAGCGCCCACACCGGGACGGATGCGGCGGGTCCGCCCGCGCGCGTCCGGTCGGCCTCCGCCGCGCCGCGCGCCGCGGCGACGACGTCGTCGAGGCGCTCCGGGTCGGCGCGGTTGACGACGATGGCGAGGAGCTCGGCGCGCTCGTGCGCGAGCTCCTGCAGCGCCACGGCCACCGCCTGGCCGACCTCGTCGGGCGTACGGGCGGTGCTGATGCCGAGCTGCTCGCTCTGTCCCTGCTGGGCGCGCCCGCCGACGACCAGCAGCACGGGGGCGCCGAGGTTCGCGGCGATGCGCGCGTTGTACGCGAGCTCGGCGGGGCTCGAGACGTCCGTGTAGTCGCTGCCGATCACGACGACGGCGTCGCAGCGCGCCTCGACGGCCTTGTAGCGCTCGACGATGCGGCCGAGCGCGGCGTCGGGGTCGGCGCGCACGTCGTCGTACGTGACGCCCAGGCAGTCGTCGTAGTCGAGGTCGACGCTGTCGTGGTCGAGCAGCATCTCCAGCACGTAGTCGCGCTCGACGGTGGAGCGCGCGATCGGGCGGAACACCCCCACACGCGGCGTCGCGTGACTGAGCGCCTCGAGGGCGCCGAGCGCGATCGTGGACTTGCCCGAGTGCCCCTCGGCCGACGAGATGTAGATGCTCTTCGCCACGCCTCCAGGGTAGGCGGATGCTGCGGCGCCCACACGGGCTTGCCTCACCGTCGAGACATCGCCCACTAGCGTGGAGGGCGCGACAGCGGAGGGGCGCGCATGAGCTTGCAGAACCACGTCGGGGATCCCGAGTACACTGCTCGATCGCGCATGCGGTACGCCCGCGCGATCGAGCAGTGGCGGCGCACCCGACCGCGCGAGAACGCGCGGCGGGCGCTCGCGCTGGCGGGCATCGTCGCCGTCGGAGTCGCGATCGGGTTCGGCGTCGCGTTCTCGCTCTCGCCGACGGGCACCGAGCTCGAGAATCCGTTTTTCGGCGGGTTCGCCGGCTTCATCGTGGCCGTGCTGTCGGGGTCGATCGGCTTGGCCCGGTGGGATGCCGGAGCCCCGCGTCGCGCGCAGCTCGCCTACCGGTCGGGGTCGGGACTGCCCGAGCTGACCGAGCGCCAGCAGCAGGTCCTCGCGCTCGACGCGGCGAGCGACTTCTCCTTCGGCGGCTGGAACTCCTCGCTCGCCTTCGCGTGGACGTGGGTCGAGATGCCGGCGGACGTGCGTCGGCGCTATGCCGACGGCGCGCGCGGCACGTCGCCCTGGCCGTGGCTCGCGATCACGCCGCTGTCGCAGCTGCGCTCCGAGCTCGACCGGCAGTACCGCATCGCCTCGGCGACCGACGTGGAGGTGCTCGTCGCCGACGTCGTCGCAGAGGGTCCCCTCTCGCAGCGGTTCCGGGAGGTGCTCGCCTCCCCCGAGGCGGAGACGATGACGTCGCGAGTGGCCGCCGTCGCGAGCACGACGGTCTTCGACGTGCTCGAGCTCGGCGAGGCACGCGACGGGCGCCCGGCCGAGCTGCTGCTGGCCGGCGACGTGGAGCGCGCCATCGGCGGTGTCCGCTACGCCTACATGGCCGGGCACGTCGACGCCGAGCGCGCATGGGAGCTGCTGGACACGCTCGCCGCGCTCGCGTTCGCGCACTACCGGTCGTACGAGGAGTACTGGGCGCGTGTGGCGATCGCGACCGCGTTCCGCACCGATTCTCTCGAGGCCGTCGAGAAGCAGCGGGCGAACCTCTTCGGCCTGCGCGAGCGCGGCTGGCCCTCGGCATCCGTCCCGTTCCCCTCGACCGTCTCGGAGGCGCGCGCATGACCCCCACCCCCGCCGGAACCCCGGGAGCCGATGTCCCCGACGCCCGCGGCCGCACGGGACTGGACCGCACCGGCGCGGATCTCACCCGCAACCCGCGTGTCCGGGTGCGCGACGTCGAGCTCATCGCGTCCGCCTGGCACGTGCTGCGCGCGACGATTTTCGACTACCTCGGTGACGACGGGACGTGGAGCACGCAGCGGCGCGAGACGTACGACCGCGGCAACGGTGCGACGATCCTCCTCTACGACGCCGCCGCCCGCACCGTCCTGCTGACGCGGCAGTTCCGCTGGCCGGTCTACGTGAACGACCACCCCGACGGCATGCTCGTGGAGACCGCAGCCGGACTCCTGGACGACGACGACCCCGAGTCGGCGGTGCGCCGGGAAGCGGAGGAGGAGACCGGGGTGTCGGTCGGCGAGATCGAGCACGTCTTCGACGTGTACATGAGTCCCGGGTCGGTCACCGAGCGGCTGCACTTCTACGCGGCGCCCTACGACTCCGCCACGCGCTCGGGCGATCGCGGCGGCCTCGAAGAGGAGGGCGAGGAGATCGAGATCGTCGAGGTCGGCATCGACGAGGCAATGGAGATGATCCGCGACGGGCGCATCCAGGACGCGAAGACCATCATGCTGCTGCAGTGGGCGGTGCTGGACGGCCCGTTCGCGCGACGCTGAGGCGCTCGGCGACGCGGGCTCCCGCAGCCTTCCGGGCAAAAAAGGACTCTCCGCGCACCCAGCAGAGCCTGGTTACCCTTGCTACGTTTCCGTCCTGGGGGAGTTGGCCTGGATGCCGCCACGCGGAGAGCCGACCTCCATCTTATCGGGTCCGGCACGGCGGTGCGATCCGCAGGGATCTCACGGCCCCGGCCCTCATCCCGCGGGTTACGATCGGGTAACGCCGGGCGCCGATGCCGGAATGCCCCCGACCCGAGGGATCTCATGCACGAGACCGAGACGTCCGCTCCGCCGCTTCCGCCCGGCCCGAACGAGATGGACGCGGACGTCTTCGAGCAGGTCGCGGGTCGGATCCTCGCGTCGATGTCCCGCGTCATCGACGGCAAGCCGGAGGCCGTGCGGGCCGCGCTCGTCGTGCTGCTGGCCGAGGGGCATCTGCTGATCGAAGACGTCCCCGGTGTGGGCAAGACGATGCTCGCGCGGGCGCTGGCCGCGAGCATCGACGCGAGCGTGCGCCGCATCCAGTTCACGCCCGACCTGCTGCCCGGAGACGTCACCGGCGTGTCGGTGTTCAACCCGGTGTCACGGGAGTTCGAGTTCACCGCGGGCGCGGTGTTCGCGAACGTCGTGATCGCCGACGAGATCAACCGCTCCTCCCCCAAGACGCAGTCGGCGCTCCTGGAGGCGATGGAGGAGCACCAGGTCACGGTCGACGGCCGCACGCACAGCCTCCCCGACCCGTTCCTCGTCGTCGCGACGCAGAACCCGCTCGAGATGGAGGGCACGTACGCCCTCCCCGAGGCTCAGCGGGACCGCTTCATGATGCGCGTCTCGATGGGATACCCCGATGCGCGCAGCGAAGCGCTCATGCTGCGCCAGCGCGAAACGGTCAACCCGCTCGAGGCCCTGCGCCCGGTCGTGACGGCCGCGCAGGTGACCGCCCTCATCGGCTGGGCGCGCCGCGTGCACGTCGCACCGGCCATCGAGGACTACGCCGTCGCCCTCGCGCACGCCACGCGCGAGCACGCCGACCTGCGCCTGGGCGCGAGCCCGCGCGCGACGCTCCAACTCGTCCGCGCCGCGAAGGTGTGGGCCGCGCTCGACGGTCGCGGCTTCGTCATCCCCGACGACGTCACTGCGCTGCTCGGACCGGTGTTCGCCCACCGCCTCATCCCGAGCCGCGCCGCCGCCGGCGGCCGCACGGCCGCCGACGTCGTCGACGCGGCGCTCGAGCGCATCGCCGGCTCGGTGCGCGTGCCGCTCGCGGCGCGTGCGTGAGCGCACCATGAGACGCGCACGACCGCTCACGGCGCGGGGAGCGGGCGCGCTCGTCGCCGCGATCGCCTCGTTCGTCGTCGCCCATCAGGCGGGGATCGTCGAGCTCGTCTACTTCGGCGTGCTCCTGCTCGCGCTCCTCGCGGTGAGCGTCGTGTCGCTGTTCGTCGCGCGCCACACCGAGGCGGTCACCCGGTCGCTCTCCCCCGACGTGGTCGCGGTCGGGCGCGACAGCCTCGTGCGCGTGCGCGTGGGGCTGCGATCGGCGCTGCCGACGGCCCCCGGACGCTGGGACGACACGCTCTCGGACGGGCTCGCCGGCCGCGCCGGCGGCCTCTTCCCGGCCATCGGCTCGGGCCTGCGCAGCGAGAGCACCGTCGAGGTGTCGTACACGGTGACGGGCCGCCGCCGCGGCATCCACTCCCTCGGGCCGCTCACGGTCACCGCGACCGACCCGTTCGGGCTGGTGCGCCGCCGCTTCCGCCTCGGCACGCGCACCCGCGTGACGGTCGCCCCCGCCATCGTCGACCTGTCGGCCCTGCCGCGGGCGGCGGGCGAGGCGGGCGGGATGCTGCAGACTGCCACCGCCCAGCTCGGACAGGGAACCGACAACCTCGTCGCCCGCCCCTACACGCCCGGCGACTCCATGCGCCGCATCCACTGGCGTGCGACCGCCCACCGCGACACCCTCATGGTGCGGCAGGAGGAGCAGGAGGCGAGCCCGCGCGCGACGGTCGTGCTGGACCGTGGAGCGCTTCGATGGGGATCGGAGGCGCTGCTGACCCCCGGTGTCGATCCGGCCTTCGAGACCGCCGTGTCGACCGCGGTGTCGGCGACGATGCGACTCGTGCGCGAGGGGTACACGGTCGAACTCGTCGACTCCGACGGCACCGCGCTGTGGGATCCGGTGACCGGCGGCGAGACCTCCGACGTCGAGGCGCTCGCGGCGCACCTGGCGACCCTGACCACCCGCAAGGGCGACGATCTCGGACGCGTCGCCGTGATGTTCGCCGGCGTCCTGACCGGCCCCGTGGTCGTCGTCACCGGGCGCCTCGCCGCCGAGGACGCCGTCGC
Source organism: Microbacterium sp. 10M-3C3 (assembly GCF_003931875.1). Lineage (NCBI taxonomy): Bacteria > Bacillati > Actinomycetota > Actinomycetes > Micrococcales > Microbacteriaceae > Microbacterium > Microbacterium sp. 10M-3C3. Next base: position 2,660,876 of record NZ_CP034245.1, read on the forward strand.
CCTCGCCCCGGCCGCACATCATTCGTCCCTGCCGATCCTCCTCGGGGTCGGGAGCGCGGCCGCCGCGGTGGAGCACGCCCGCGGCTTCGGATGGCACGCGGCGACCGTCCCGCCGGAGAGCGACCCCGCCCGCGCGTGGGGCGTCGCGATCGACCGCGGGGTGACCCATGTCCGCTGATCCGTGGATCGCCCGGCGCGCGACCGCGGAGCCGGGCCGGCGACGCACCGACGCGCTCCTGGCGGCCGGCTCGTTCGTCGCGGTGATCGCCGCGACGATGCCGATCCTCCGCGTCATCGACAACGGGCCGTGGTTCGCCGGCGCCGTCGCGATGGCGGCCGCGGTGCTCGGCGCGGGCTACGGCGCTCGCTGGCTGCGGCTGCCGGGCGTCGCGGTCGCCCTGGTCGAGCTCGCGGTGTGGGTGCTCGCCCTCACGGCGGTGTTCGGTCGCACGACGGCGCTGCTGTGGGTGGTGCCGACGCCCGACACGTTCGCGCTCGTGCCGGTGCTCGTCTCCGGCGGCGCCGACGAGATCATGCTCGGCGCGGCGCCGCTCACCGCGGGGCCGCCGCTGACGTTCGTGCTCGTCGCGGCGGTCGGACTCCTCGCGGTCGCGATCGACCACGTCGTCCTGACGGCACGCATGCCACTCCTCGGCGCGATCGGCCTGGTCGCGGTCTCGCTCATCCCGTCGATCGCCGTGCCGGGCGACGTCGACGTGCTCGCCTTCGTGCTGCTCGCGATCGCGATCCTCTTCCTCCTGCGCGTGGACACGCGGGCGCGCCAGCGGCCCGGGGTCGTCGCCGCGCAGGCGGCGGCCGACGCCCCGATGCGCACGAGCGGCGCGACCGCCACGGCCATCGGCATCGGCACGGTCGCCGTGCTCGTCGCCGTCATCGCCGCGCCGCTCCTGCCGGCGCCCGTCGCCCGGGCGGGCTCGGGCGGCGTGGGCACCGGCACGACGATCGACCCGACGCTGCAGCTCGGCGACGACCTGCGCCAGCCGCGAGAGACCGAGGTGCTCTCGGTGCGCTCGGATGCGCCGACCCCGCCGTATCTGCGCGCGGTCACCCTCTCGCGGTTCGACGGGGCGGTGTGGGAGCCCGACGAGGGGCGTACCGTGCCGCTGGGCGACGGCGGGGAGCTCCCCGGCCTCCCGCCGCGCGACGCCGACATCGCCGCATCCGAGTATCGGACGAGCATCGAGATCACCGACCTCGATTCGCCGTGGCTCCCGCTCCCGTATCCCGCGACGCTCGTCGCGGGTCTCGGCGACGGCTGGCGGACGCTCCCCGACAACCGCACGATCGTCAGCCGCGGCGACTCGACGCAGGGCCTGTCGTACGACGTCGTCTCGTCCGTCGCCCGCCCCACGCTGGAGCAGATCCGCGCGCGCGAGGCCGGCGGCGAGGTCGACGCGGAGGCGTACGCGCTCCCGGACGGGCTGCCGCCGATCATCGCCGACACCGCGCGCGAGGTGACCGCGGGCGCGGGCAACGACTACGACGCACTGACGGACATGCAGGCGTGGTTCCGCAGCTCGGAGTTCTCGTACTCGCTCGAGGCGCCCGTGGAGGAAGGGTTCGACGGGAGCGGCGCCGACGCGGTCGCGCGGTTCCTCGAGCAGCGCGAGGGCTACTGCGTGCACTACGCGTCGGCGTTCGCGCTCATGGCCCGCACGCTCGGGATGCCCACGCGCATCGTCGTCGGGTACCTGCCGGGCACCACCACGAACACCGCCGAGGACGGCCAGACGGTGTACGCCGTGTCGAGCAGCCAGCTGCACGCCTGGCCCGAGGTGCACTTCGCCGGCATCGGCTGGGTGCCCTTCGAGCCGACGAACAGCCTCGGGGTGCCCACGAGCTTCACGTCGGCGCTCACACCCGGGACGGGGACGCCCGCCGACCGCGCGCCGGAGAATCCGGCGGCGCCCTCGGCCGCGCCGAGTGCGACTCCGACCACGGGGCCGCGGCTGCCCGACGAGGCCGCGACGGGCGGGGCGGGCGGCGGCGCGACCACGACCGATCCGTGGCCGGGCATCGGCATCAGCGCGCTCGTGCTCGCGGCGCTCGTCGCCCCGGGGCTCCTGGGAGCGCTGCGGCACCGCCGCCGACTCGCGGCCGCCACGGAAGGCGACGCCCTCGCGGCATGGACCGATCTCCAGGAGGTCGCGATCGACCTGGGCATCCCGGTTCCCGCCACGGAGACGCCGCGCATGTTCGGCCGCCGCCTGGTCGCTGCCCACGGCGCCTCGCCGTCCGATGTCGACGCGCTCGTCGCCGCGATCGAGCGCGCGAGCTATGCCGACGACGGGCGGGGTGCCGGGGGCGCCGACCTGTCCGGCGCCGTCCGATCGGCGCGGGACAGTCTCCGCGCCTATGCGCCGCGCGCCCGGCGCCTTCTCGGTCAGCTCGTCCCGCGCTCGCTCGTGGTGCGCCCGGGGTCGGCGTACGCGCATCCGCCGGAGCCGGCCGCCGCACGCTGAGCCAAGAACGGACGGAGCCCCGCACACGAGGTGCGGGGCTCCGGTGAGCGGAAGCGACAGGATTTGAACCTGCGAGGCGAGTTACCCCGCCTACATGGATTCCAGCCATGCTCCTTAGGCCGCTCGGACACGCTTCCAACGGACGACTTTATCACGCGGCCTCCGGCCTCCCCGGCGGCGGGGGGCATGCGCGGAGTCGGGGCTACACTCGCGCCGTGACGGATGCAGCGGAGAGGGAGCCGGCGCCTCTCGAAGAGCCCGACGCGCGCCGGCGCGCGGCCGTCGTCGTCGCGCTCGCCGCGGCGCTGGCGTTCGTGACACTGCGCTTCGTCGTCGTGGGGTCCGGTCGCGCGCCGCTGCCGGTGGACCGCTGGTGGGACGCGCTCATGATGTCGGTCCTGACCCCCGTCGGCGTGGTCGCCGCGTGGGTGCCCGCCATCGTGGGCGGGACGATCGGAATGATCGTCCTGAGCGTCATCGGGGTCACGAGCCTCCTCTTCGCACGGCGGCGGTGGGACGCCGCCGCACTGGGTCTCGCCATCGCCGTGGTCGTGGCCGTCGGCGCCCCCATGGCCGCCGTCATCGCGCGCCTGCGCCCGTCCGAGTCGCTCGCCGAGAGCGTGCCGACCTCGTTCCCCTCGGGGCACACGGCCGTGGCGACGGCCACGGCCGTCGCCCTCGCCCTCATCTTCCGGCGCGCGTGGATCTGGGCGCTGGGTGCGCTCTGGGTCGTCGTCATGGGCGTCAGCCGCACCTACCTCCACGCGCACTGGCTCACGGATGTCGTCGCCGGCGTGCTCGAAGGCATCGCCGTGGCGACGCTGGTGTGGTGCCTCGTCGAGACGGCGCGCGAGCGCCGCGCGCTGCAGCGGGCCGGCGCGGGTGCAGCCGCCCTCGCGCAACCCCTGTCCGCTGCCGATCGCGACCGGTAGCGTTCGGCACGTGTCGACCACGAAAGCCGCCGCGCGGCGGGCGCAGGATTCCGCTCCGTTCGAGATCGCCGCCCGCGCGGGCTACGTCGTCCTCGGGGTGCTCCACATCGTCCTGGGAGGCATCGCGATCGCCATCGCGACCGGCGGAGGCGGGCAGGCCGATCAGGGCGGCGCGGTGGAGCAGATCCGCCAGACGCCGTGGGGTCCGGCCCTGCTGTGGGCGACGGTGATCGGCCTGGCGGCGCTGACCGTGTGGCAGGTCGCCGAGGCGCTCCTCGCTGGGCAGGGCGACGCCAAGAGGCGCTGGGGACATCGCGCGAAAGACCTCGGCACGGCCGCCGCCTACGCCGCGATCGGCGCGACCGCCCTCACGGCGGCGCTCGGCGGGCGGTCGGACTCCGAGGGATCCACGCGCTCGTTCAGCGCCGAGCTGCTCGCCAGCCCCGGAGGAGTGGTCCTGCTCGTGGCCATCGGCCTCGTCATCGCGGCCGTGGGCGTGGCCTTCGTGTACCGCGGCGTCACGCGCGCCTTCGCGCGCAAGCTCGCGCTGCCGTCCGGTCCCGTCCGAGGCGCCGTCGTGGCCTTCGGCGTGGTCGGCTACCTTGCGAAGGGCATCGCCGTCGCCGTCACGGGCGTGCTGTTCGTCGTCGCATCCGTCACGCACGACGCGTCGCAGGCCGGCGGCCTGGATGCCGGTCTCCACGCGCTCGCGGCGCTGCCGGCGGGTGCGCTCCTCCTGTGGCTGGTGGGCGCGGGCCTGGTGGTCTACGGCCTCTTCTGCTTCACGCGGGCCCGCTACGCGCGCATGTGAGCGGACGAGGATCTACCGTGAGGGCATGACCCTCCACGAGTCCGAACCGCACAATGCGGGCATCGCCGGCCGCCTCAACTGGCTGCGGGCCGGGGTGCTCGGGGCGAACGACGGCATCGTGTCGGTCGCCGCGATCGCGGTCGGCGTCGCCGCCGCGACGACCGACACCGCCGCGATCGTCCCGGCGACCCTCGCCGCGCTCGTCGGCGGTGCGATCTCGATGGCGCTCGGCGAGTACGTCTCTGTCAGCAGCCAGAGCGACAGTGAGCGCGCCCTCATCCGGAAGGAGGAGGACGAGCTGCGGCGCATGCCGGCGGAGGAGCTCGACGAGCTCACCGCGCTGTACCGGGCGCGGGGGCTCAGCGATGCGACGGCGCGGCAGGTCGCCGTCGAGCTCACCGAGCGCGACGCGCTGCGCGCCCACCTGTCCGCCGAGCTGAACATCGACCCTGACGACATCGTGAGTCCGTGGCGCGCCGCCGCCGCGTCGGCGGCGGCGTTCCTGGCCGGCGGCATCCTGCCGATGCTGACGATCCTCCTTCCGGCGGCCGTCCGCGTGCCGATCACGTTCGCGGTCGTGCTCGCCGCCCTCGCCGCGACGGGAGCGATCGGCGCCCGCATCGGCGGCAGCCCCGTCGCACGCGGCACCGCCCGGGTGGTCGTCGGCGGCGCGATCGCCCTCGCGGCGACCTTCGCGATCGGCGCACTGCTGGATACGACCGGGGTCGTCTGACCTCAGTCGTCGTGCGTGAGCGCGCCGTCGTACGCGCGCGACTTCTGCTCGAAGTGCCGGCAGAGCGCCGCGGCCAGCCGCAGCTCCCGGCCGAGGGCGTCGACGCCGTCGGCGTCGGAGACCAGGTCGTCGTGCCGCGCCTCGAACACGACCTCCCAGCGCGGGTCGCCGCGTCCGACGGGCTGCAGGAAGACCCCCGTCGTCGCGTAGCGGAGGCGCAGGATGACGAGGCCCGTATCGCTGCCGTCACTGCCGTCCTGCAGCGCGACGTGACCGCGCAGCTCGTCGCCATAGCCCGGGAAGTCCCGCAGCCACTCCTCGAGGACTTCTTGCGTGCGATAGGGCATGGCGCTAACCCTACGGCCCCGGCGTCGGCTTGTTCCCCGACCCGGGGCCGGTTCCCTTGCCCTCGGCCGCGCGCTCCGCGTCGCGCGCCGCCTTCGCCGCCTCCTGCTCGGCGCGCTTGTCGACGCCGTCGGTCGCAGCGGGACCGGCGGGCGCGGCGGGGGTGTCGACGACCGCCGAGCCCGGTGCGGGCGCATCGACGGTCTGCGTCGCGGGCGCCTGTCCGGACGAGCCGCCCTGCGTGGGAGCGTCGACGACCTGCGTCGAAGGCTCTTCCTCCTGCGTGGGAGCGTCGACGGTGTCGGTCCCGCCCGGGATGATGGCGTCGGGCTCGGTGACGGCCGCCGGCGTGGAAGAGGGGGCGACGCTCGGCTCGTCGGCGACCGGCGCACGGGGCACGCCGACGCCGCCCGCCGCGGTGAGCGCCCATGCCCCGAGCGACACGAGCAGCACGAGACACACGACGGCGCCGCCCACGAGCAGCCGGCGACGCAGGCGCCGTTGCGGCGCCCGCCGGTGGGCGACGTGTGCGGCGGCCGGTGTCGCGGCGGGGACGTCGCGGGCGGCCACGTCGCGGACGGGCAGCGTCGCGGCCGCCGGGAACGGCTGGGTCGCGTCGGCCGCCGCAGCGATCGGCGCCGGCCGCACGATCGGCCGCACGTCGGCCGGCAGCGTCTCGGCGATGCGGGCGACGTCCGCGGCATCCGGGCGCGCGTCGGGGTCGTCGGAGGTCATGCGCGACAGCAGCGTCGTCCACCGGCGGCCGAGGCCGTCGGGGATCGATGGCGGGCTCGCGAGTCGGGCGAGCACCGCTCCGATGCCCGTCGCGTGCGGATACGCGCGCGTGCCTGTCAGTGCCTCGATGGCCATGAGACCGAGCGCGTAGATGTCGGCGGCCGGCGTGAGCTGCTCGCCGCGCACCTGCTCGGGCGCGAGATACGCACCCGTGCCGATCACGATGCCCGGCGTCGTGTGCCGCGCACCGTCGACGAGATACGCGACGCCGAAGTCGGCGAGCTTCGCCCGGACCCGCTGCGGTGGGGCGCCGAAGGGGGCGAGAAGGACGTTGGAGGGCTTGATGTCGCGGTGCACGACGCCCGACGCGTGCACGAGCTGGAGCGCATCGGCGAGCTCGGCGAGGATGAGGGCGAGATCGCCCGCCGGAACCGGGCCCCGCTGGAGACGATCCGCGAGGCTCGGCCCCTCGACGCACTCCATGACGAGGTAGTTCGCGCGCCCCGGCCCGATGTCGGCGTCGTACAGCGTCACGAGCGACGGATGGTTCAGCCCGGCCAGCACCGTCATCTCGGTGCGGGCGCGCTCGGGGGTCGCCGCATCCGAACCGTCGCGGAGGATCTTCACCGCGACGGTGCGCTCGAGCAGCGTGTCGTGCGCCCGGTACACCGTCGACATGCCGCCGCGGCCGATCACTTCACCGAGGCGGTAACGTCCTGCCAGGAGGGCCTCGGTAGGCTCCGGCTCGGGGGGCTCGGACACGGCTTCCTCTTCTTTCCGCTCGTGCGGAGTGTTCGGGTCGAGGGAAACGTATCGCCGGGCCGCGGGCGATTCTTCACGCTTGACGCGGGCGTCCGGTTCTGCAAGCGCCGATCCTGTCCGTTCACCTGCGGGTCGCCCGGCGGTGGGACACTCGTGCCATGCCCGACAGCCCGCCGCACTCGCCGCCGTCGCCCACGATCGCCCGGGGCTCTGTGGGCGAGGTGCTGGGCGCGTTCGCGAAGCTCGGGGTGACGTCGTTCGGCGGGCCGATCGCACATCTCGGGTACTTCCGCGCCGAGTTCGTCGAACGCCGTCGGTGGCTGACCGACGCGCAGTACGGCGACCTCGTCGCGCTCGGTCAGTTCCTCCCCGGCCCAGCGTCCAGCCAGGTCGGGTTCGCGATCGGGATGCTGCGGGCAGGTCTGCCCGGAGCCCTCGCGGCGTTCGTGGCCTTCACCGCGCCCTCGGTCGTCGTCATGATCGCCGTCGCCGCGGGCGCCGACCTGGCGGGCGGTCCCCTCGCGCAGGGCGTCATCGCCGGGCTGCAGGTGGTCGCCGTGGCTGTCGTCGCGCAGGCAGTCTGGACGATGGCGCGCACACTCGCACCCGACGCGCGCCGGGCGGGCATCGCCGTCGCGGCCGCGATCCTGGTGCTGTTCGCCGGCGGCACGCTCGGCCAGATCGCGGCGATCGCGGTCGGCGTCGTGGCGGGGCTGCTGTGGTGTCGCGGCGTCGCCGACGACGAGCGCGCCATCCCCCTCCGCTTTCCCGTGTCGCGCGCGGCCGGCATCGCGTGCCTCGTGGCGCTCGCGGCCCTCCTCGCGCTCTCCCCGGTCGCCGCGGCGGCATGGGGCGGCGCGGCGTCCCTGATCGACGCGTTCTCGCGCGCGGGCGCGCTCGTGTTCGGCGGCGGGCACGTGGTGCTGCCCCTCCTGCAGGCGGCCACCGTTCCGCCGGGGTGGGTGAGCGCCGACCAGTTCCTCACCGGCTACGGCGCCGCGCAGGCCGTCCCCGGCCCGCTCTTCACCTTCGCGGCCTACCTCGGCGCGGTATCCGACATCGGCCCCGGCGGCATCGGCGGCGCGCTGCTGGCGACGGCCGCGATCTTCCTCCCAGGCTTCCTCGTGCTCGTCGGCGTCATGCCGTTCTGGAACCGGATGCGGCGGCTGCCGTGGGCGACGGCAGCGCTGCGCGGCGCCAACGCGGCGGTGGTCGGCATCCTCGCCGCCGCGCTCTACTCGCCGGTGTTCGTGACCGCGATCGTCGACGTGCGCACCTTCGCCCTGGGCCTGGTCTGCTTCGTGCTGCTCACGGCGTGGCGACGGCCGCCGTGGCTCGTCGTGCTCGTGGGCGCCGCGGGAGGCGCCGTGCTCGCCCTCCTCGCGTGAGGCGAGTGCGCCGCGAGGTCGTGTCAACCCATTAGGCGGGCGTGCGATCTGGCAAGATGCTCCCGGCATGCGACAGCTCACGTACGGCGCGACGACGATGTACGTCTCCGATGCCGTGTCCGAGGCGGTCATGCAGTTCGCGCAGGCCGCGTGCGACGCGGGCCACGGGGGCACGGTGTCGATCCACGCGCTGACGCCGACCGGACATCCCATGCGGGTGACGATGCTCCTGACGCCGGCGAGCTCGATCGTCAGCGAGACGACGGAATCGCACTTCGACGTTCCCGCCGACACGGACGGCGTCCGAGAGATCCGGGAACGGGCGGCGGGCCTGCGCTCTCCCGTCGCGCAGCCGCTCGACGACGACGAGTGGGAAGTGCCGGGCGAGGCGTTCTGACCGGTCCTCTACGCGACGGGCGTGCGTCGTGCCGCCGCCGCGGCGGCCTCCGCGCCCTCCTCGAAGGGGCGGCCATGGCCGGGGAGCACGAGGCGGGCGCGGGTGGCCGCGAGGGCATCGAGCGCGCGCAGCGCGGTCGATGCATCCGCGGTGGCGGCGCGCGCGACGACGCGCGGGCCCGCGGCCGCCGTGTAGGGGTCGAAGGTGACGAGCGCATCGCCAGAGAAGAGCACGCCCTGCTCGGGCCAGAAGAAGGCGCAGTGCCCGCGGGTGTGCCCGGGTGTCGCGATCGGCACGAGACCGCCGAGGAGCCGCGCGCCCGGGCGGACGTCGCCGTGCGCGTCGACCCCGTGGACGCTCAACGCGCCCGCGGCCGTCATGCGGGCGAGGGCCGGGATCGCCGCCGGGAAGCGGATCGGGTAGCGCCAGCGCGGCCGCTCGTGCGCATAGCGGTAGGGATGCCGGACGAGGGCGACGTCGTCGTCGTGCACGTGCAGCGGCACGTGATGCTCGCGCACGAGCCGATCGCACATGCCCACGTGGTCGAAGTGCCCGTGCGTGAGGTACACCGACACGAGGTCGTCCGGACTCAGTCCTACGGTCTCGAGCGCGCGGACGAGCAGGGGCCAGGCCCGCGGCAGGCCGGCGTCGATGAGCACCGGGCCGTCCGCGGTGTCGAGCAGGTAGCAGTTGGTCGCTGCTCTGGTGATGCGCAGGACGGCGGGCCCGACCGGGTGCACGCCGTCGTCATTCGTGGTCATCGGGCCACCGTGCGGGTCTGGCGCCCGTATCCTCGACGGGGTTGACACGTGTCAACCCCGTCGGAGAGCGTCCCCACCGCGCCCTACCGTCGGCGCCCATGAGCCGTCATCCCGTCGTCGTCATCGTCGGAGCGTCCCGCGGCATCGGCCGCGCCGCGGCCCTCCGCTTCGCGCGCCGCGGCGCTCGCCTCGTGCTGAGCGCGCGCGACGCGGCGGCGCTGGAGAGGACGGCGGCAGCGTGCCGGGCACGAGGCGCCGACGTCGACACGGTCGTCGCCGACGTCCGGCGCGACGACGACAACGCCCGCATCGTCTTGGCGGCGCTCGCGCGCCACGGCCGCATCGACACGTGGGTGGGGGTGGCCGGCGTCGCCGCGTACGGCGCGGTCTCGGAGGTGCCCACCGACGTCTACCGCCGCGTGCTTGAGACGAACCTCCTCGGCCACATCGACGGTGTCCGCGCGGTGCTCCCGACCCTGCGCGCGCAGCAGCACGGGCGGATCGTCCTCATCGGCTCGCTGTACTCGAAGGTGACGTCGCCGTGGATGTCGGCGTACGTCACGAGCAAGTTCGCGCTGCTCGGGTTCTCGCGCTCCCTGCGGCAGGAGCTGCGCGGCACCGGCGTCGACGTGCGCGTGGTCCTGCCGGCGACGATCGACACGCCCATCTACCAGCGCGCGGTGAACTTCACCGGCCGCGCGGTGCATCCGCTCCCGCCGGTCGCCTCCCCGAGGCGTGTCGCCCGGACGATCGCGCGCGCGGCGGCGGGGAAGGGCCGACGGGAGCAGACGGTCGGTCGCCTGCAGTCGGCGACCATCCCGCTCGCGGCGGCGGCACCGGCCGTCTACGACGCGGTCATCACAGCGCTCATGCGCACACTCGGCCTGCGCGGACGGGGCGTCGTGCCGTCCCTCGGCGCACTCGATGACGCCGAGGTCGGCCCCGACGCCGCGGCCGGGGGATGGCGCTGACGCTCAGCCCCCCGCGAACCCCTCGCGCTGCACCGACTCGTCGGCGACCCGCACACCCCAGCGGTACGAGAGCTTGCCGCCGAGCCATCCCGAGACCCCGAGCACGGCGAGCGTCACGATCGACAGGACGAAGCCGAACGCCGAGAAGTCGTCGCCGGCGGCGAATCGCACGATCGCGTTCACCGCGAACAGCGCGATGGCCCCACCGTTGAGGACGCCGTGCGTGACCGCTGTGCGACGCGCCGGCGTCCGCGCGGGGATGCGGCTGAGATCCAAGAGCCCCAGGACCGCCGCCACGATCGCGCCGACGAGGCCGACGAGGATCAGGGCGCGGGCTCCCACGACCCACGGCTCGCTGTCGTCGGCGATCAGGGCGATGACGTCGAACACGAGGCTCGCCGTCCACGCCCCGATCGGGATCGTCACGGCGATCGGATGGAACGGGTGGCCGTAGGGCCCGGCGAGCGCAGTGCGCGGGAGCTTCGCGCTGCGCATCGCCGGGCCGGTCGTACCGTCGGTCGCACTCATTCCTTGTGCAGCGCGTCCTGGGCGCGCCCGGCGAGCTTCTCCACGGTGTTGGGCAGCTCGGTCGTCCCGTAGAACCGCGCGTCCGGGTGCGTGGGCGGCGGCATCGGGACGCCCGCCTGCGGCTCGGGGACGTACGTGAACTCGCCCTTGCCATCGGGGGTGGGGCCGGACGCCCACGAGCCTTCGGCGGCAGCCTGGCCGTCGGAGAAGTTGATGTACTGGTACGCCACGTCACGGTCCTCCTTGCCCAGCGGGAAGTTGCTCGGCACGGGCAGGTCCTCGATGCCCTCCTCCCGCAGCTCGGCCGCGGCGGCGAGCCACTGGTTCTGGTGCATCGTGTCGCGCGCGAGGAGGAAGGCGAGCAGATCGCGAACGCCGTGGTCGTCGGTCATGTGGTAGAGGCGAGCCACCTGCACGCGCCCCTGCATCTCCGCGTTGGCGTTGGCCTGGAAGTCGGCAAGGAGGTTGCCGCTCGCGGTGACGAAGCTCCCCATCCAGGGGTTGCCCATGCTGTCGACCGGGCGCGCGCCCGCCCCGGCCACGATTCCGTGCTGGATGTCGGTGCCGCCGACGACCGCGGCCACGGTGGGGTCGTTCTGGACGGCTTCCTCGGTGATGCCCAGCGGCGCCTTCTCGAGCAGCTGTGCGATCATGACCGCGAGCATCTCGACGTGCCCCATCTCCTCGGCGCCGATGCCGAACACGAGATCGCGGTATTTGCCGGGGATGTGCATGTTCCACGCCTGGAACTGGTACTGGAGCGCGACGGTGATCTCGCCGTACTGACCGCCGAGCACCTCCTGCAGCTTGCGGGCGTAGACCGCGTCGGGCTTGTCGGGCGTCGCCGCGTGCTGCAGCTCCTGCCGGTGGAAGAACATGACACTCCTCTGCGCCGTCGGGGGAATGGCCGGTCGGCCGGGGGGCGCGGGCCCAGACAAGGGCAGCACCCGCGTGCGCGGCACGGGGGTTGCGGGCACGCCGGACGCGCGGCACAATCGCGCGCTCGACCTCTGCCGACGGGCGAGCCGGTCCGCACGCCGGTGTCAACGCCCTCGGCGTTCTGCCCGCGGGCGCGCGACAGTGGGGCGCCCTGCCCGGAGTCGATCGGAGACCGCGTGACCGTGCTCGACGTCCATCCGTCCGGAACGCGTGCGCCGTTCGCGCCGCGCGGCGACCTGGGTGCGGCGGTGCTCGCCCGGCTGACCGGCGGAGCCGACGGCGCGGGACTGCCGGATGCGGCACTCGCGGCGCTCGCCCGGACGACGGACCCGTCGCGCGACGACGACGTGCAGCTCGCCCTGTTCGCCCTCTACGCGTCGGCCTACGGCTCCATCGACGCCTTCGACCCCGACCTCGAGTGGGATCCCGAGCTGGTGCGCACCCGCCGCATCCTGGAGACCGCGTTCGAGGCGGCGCTGCGCGAGGCCGTCACGGTGGCCGATGTCCCGCCCCCGTCGGCGGACGCGGTCGCCCGGCGCCTGTTCGCGCTGACCGCGGCCGACACCGGCCCCAGCCTGTCGCGCCACGTCGCGAAGCGGGCTACGCCGGCGCAGCTGCGGGAGTTCCTGATCCAGCGGTCGGTCTACACCCTGCGCGAAGCCGACCCCCATTCGTGGGCGATACCGCGGCTGGCGGGACGCCCGAAGGCGGCGCTCGTGGAGATCCAGTCGGACGAGTACGGCGGCGGACGGCCCGACCGCGTGCACGCGGCCCTGTTCGCCCGGGCGATGCGCGGTGCCGGGCTCGACGACTCGTACGGCGCGTACGTCGACGACGTGCCCGCCGTCACGCTGGCGTCGCTCAATGCGATGTCGATGTTCGGACTGAACCGACGGCTGGTGGGTGCGATCGTCGGGCACCTCGCGGCGTTCGAGATGACCTCCTCGATCCCCAATCGCTTCTACGCCGAGGGTCTCCGCCGGGCGGGCTACGGACCGGATGTCACCGAGTACTTCGACGAGCACGTCGAAGCCGACGCGGTGCACGAGCAGATCGCGGGACGCGACCTCGCGGGAGCCCTCGCCGAGGACCGGCCCGAGCTCGTCGCCGACATCGTGTTCGGCGCAGCGGTGTGCCTGGAGGTCGACGGCCGTGTCGGCGCCCACATCCTCGACGCATGGGCGGACGGTCGGTCGTCGCTGCGGGAGAGGACGGCGGCGTGAGCGGTGCACCGGCGCGGATCACCGCGTACCCCGACGGCCCGCTCGTCGTGCGCGGCGAGGTCGAACTCGTCGACGCCGACGGGAAGCCGCTGCCGCGGCGACGACGCACGGTGGCCCTGTGCCGGTGCGGGCTGTCCTCGATCAAGCCGTACTGCGACGGCACGCACAAGGCGGCGGGCTTCCGCACCGACGACCGATGAGGATGGACGCCGAGTACGTCGTCCCGCTGCGATGGCCGGATGCCGCGGGGGCGGGCGAACTCGGTGACTACCTCGCGGGCATCGCTGAGGCGGCCGAGGTCACGGTCGTCGACGGATCGGAGGACGGGGTGTTCGCGGCGGTCGACGCCGCGCTCCCGCCCCGGGTGCGGCACGTGCGGCCCGCGGGGCCACCGACGCTCAACGGCAAGGTGCAGGGGGTGCTGACCGGCGTGCGTGCGGCTCGTCACGTGCGGGTCGTGATCGCCGACGACGACGTCCGCTACCGCGACGACCAGCTGCGGCAGGTGGTCGCCGCGCTCGCGCACGCCGACCTCGTCAAGCCGCAGAACCACTTCGTCCCGCTTCCGTGGCACGCGCGGTGGGACACCGCCCGGACGCTGCTCAATCGCGCCGGCGGCGCCGACTTCCCGGGTACGTACGGCGTGCGCGCCGACGTGCTCGATGCGACCGGCGGATACCGCGGCGACATCCTCTTCGAGAATCTCGAGCTCGAGCGGACCGTCCGCGCCGCCGGCGGTCGCGTCGCGACCCGGCTCGACCTCCTCGTCGCGCGTCGCCCGCCCCGCGCGCGCCACTTCCTCTCCCAGCGCGTCCGCCAGGCCTACGACAGCTGGGCGCAGCCGGTGCGCTTCGTCGCCGAATTGGCGCTGCTGCCTGCGCTCCTGGCGGGGCGCCGGCATCCGCTCGTCCTCGCCGCCGGAGCGGCGCTCGCCGTCGCGGCGGCCGAATACGGCCGGCGACGCGCGGGGGGCGCGGCGGTGTGGCCGCCGTCGAGTGCGCTGTGGGCGCCGCTGTGGCTGTTCGAGCGTGCCGTCACGTCCTGGGCGGCGCTGCTGCTGCGGCCGGCCGGCGGGGTTCGCTATGCCGGCTCGCGTCTGCGCCGCGCGGCGACTCCCCCACGAGTGCTGCAGCGACGGCACGGCCGTCAGTCGGACTCGACGGCGCTCTCAGCGTCGGGGGCGCCCAGGGGCTTGGACTCGCTCGACCCGCGTTGACGCAGGAAGATCGAGAACGCGATCATCGTGCCGACCGCGAGGAATTCCGACTGCCAGTTCCGCAGCGTCCGGTTCCAGAAGTCGTGGCTGGCTCTGCCGGTTCTCGGCGACACGACGAGGAAGTCCGACGACAGCAGGAACTCGCCGGATCCCGGCACCGTCGCGCCGTGCGCGCTCTGCCGCTGGTCGTCGGCGTACCCGGCGACGGCCTGCCCGGCGAGCGCGAGGAGAAGAGCGCGCCGAACAGCAGGCTGAGCCCGCGGTCACGGATTCGGGAGCACGCCTCGATCCCGTGCCGTGCCGCCGGAGCTGCCCGGGTCGGGCCGCACGGGGAGATTGCACGCACGGAGCGCGCGCGGCGACGGGCTCGACACCCGCCTCGAGCGGGCCTGCTCAGCCGTACTCAGGGACCGCGGCCGAGGACTGCGGCTCGGGGACGAGGTAGAGCCCGGTCGGCGAGTTCGCCGTGAACATGAGCGCGTCGAGCCACTCGCGATTGAGCGAGGGCGACCGGCCGCCGTGGAACTTGCAGACGAACGAGGCCCCCGGATGGATCCAGACGGACGTGCGACCGCCGCCGAGGCTGAGGTCGTCTTTCCAGGTGAAGTAGAAGGGCTCGCCGCGCTTGAGCTTGTTTCCGATGACGACCTGGATGTGCGCCAGGATCCGGTCATCGAAGTCGACGCGGACGTGGTCTTCGTACAAGAACTTTCCCATGACACCTCCGGAAAGCTCGGGGGGAGTTCCCCTCCAGCCTGCGCCCGCGTCGCCGCCGCCGCATCCATACGGATCGGTGCACGCAACCGTGCGCCCCCGGGCGCAACTCAGGCGATGGTGCGCGTAGACGCGCCTGCGCCGCGGCGCCTGCTCGCGGATTCGCGTGTTCGCCTGCACGAGGAGCGGCATGTCGTCTTCGCGCCACGGCCGAAAGGTCACGACGGTCATGCGGCCAGCATTCCGGCGGCCGGCGACATCGCTAGATCTCGCGCGCCGTCTGCACCGGCGTGCGGCCGTACCGCACCCGGTAGTGCGCCGCGAAGCGCGAGGGGCTTCCGAAGCCCCACCGGCGTGCGACATCGCGGACGACCGCGGCATCCACCCGCCGCAGCTCCTCATGCGCACCGACCAGACGCAGGTCGCGGAGATACTCGGTGGGCGACACGCCCAGAGCCCGCCGGAACGCGTACTGCAGGCCGCGCGTGGAGATCCGCGCGGCCTGGGCGACGTCGTCCACCGTGATCGGCTCGGCCGCATGATCCTGCATGTAGGCGACGGCACGCCGTACGGTGGCCGGCGCGGCACGCCGCTGCGCCGAGCGCTCGGCCGCCTCCTGGAACGAGGTGGGAAACGCGGTGAGCGTGGCCATCAGCGCGTGGCGCTCGAGCTCGGCCTCGAGCAGCGGCAGTTCCACATCCGAGTCGGCGATGCTGACGAGGGAGTCCAGCACGTAGCGGTACGCGCGCTCCCACTGGCGTCCGGCCGACGCCGAGAGCGGCGATGCCTCGAGGACGCGCAGACCGAGGCGGTCGTCACCGGAGATCTGCCGGGCCGCGCGCTCGGCCGCTGCCGTGTCGAAGACGAGGGCCCGGACGCGGGCGCGCCCTTCCCACCGCGACTGGACGCCCGTCTCCGAGGCGAGCCACGGCAGCCCCGCGTCCAGATCGCCCTCCTCAGCACCCACCCACGCGTTGTCCGACACCATGCGGCACGCGATGAGCTGACCTTCCGGACGATTTCCCGCCTTGACCGACGCGGCCAGGTCGTAGTGCAGCACGCTCATGCCGGCGACCTGCAGGGAGGTCCAGTCGAACGCCACCGAAGCGCGCCCCGGCTCCAGCCGCGCCGACGGCACGAACCGGCTCCATGTCTCGGCCACGTCGGCGGCGCCGCGCGATCGAACCCGGAACATCTCGACCACGGATGGCTCTCCCTCAGCGCGTCGCGCCGCCCACCGACACGTTCAATCCGTCGAGTCGAACGGGAGGCGGGAGGCGGATCAAGGGGGTTGCCATTCGGTGCAGGTGTTTGGTAACCCGGCGGCATGTCTTCTGATGCTTCTGAGTCGTCCGCCGATCTGCGGCGCGACGCCGGCGACCCCAACCGCGACCGCGCCGACCTCGCCGACCTGCCACCCACGCAGGTGGATGACGACGTCGTGCAGGAGCACCTCGCCGAGGAAGAGGGCTCCGACGACACGGACCACGACGACCTCGACGCCGCGCGGTAGGCCCTATCCGGCACATCTCGCTGCATTCAGCGGAATACAGCTGGCGACCGCGGGGTTGTGCCCGATATGCAGCGTTTCGGGACACTCTCGTTCGGACACTACGGTCCGCTCGGCGCGGGCCGCGAACTCACCGCCGCCGACTCGATGAAGCAGGCGACCGAGCTCGCCGAGGGGCTCGACGAGATCGGCGTGAACGGCGTCGCCTTCCGCGTGCATCATTTCGCGCGTCAGCAGTCCGCGCCGCTTCCGCTCATGGCCGCGATCGCGGCACGCACCCGCCGGATCGAGATCGGCACGGGTGTCATCAACATGCGGTACGAGAACCCGCTCTACCTCGCGGAGGAGGCCGCCGCAGTCGATCTGCTGAGCAACGGGCGCCTCGCGCTCGGCGTGAGCCGCGGGTCACCCGAGACCGTCGTGCGGGGGTACGAAGCGTTCGGCTACACCGGGTCGACGGATCCGCGCGGCGCCGACATCGCTCGAGAGCACTTCGACCTGTTCCTCCGGGCCATCGACGGTGAGGGTCTCGCGGAGCGCGATCCGCACAGCCCGTTCGGCGGCGGACACGGTCTGCAGCGGATCGAGCCGCACTCGCCGGGCCTGCGCTCGCGGGTGTGGTGGGGCGCGGGCAACCGCGACAGTGCCGAATGGGCCGGTCGAGTGGGGGTCAACCTCATGTCCTCGACCCTGCTCACCTCCGCCGACGGTCGCCCCTTCGATGTGCTCCAGGCCGAGCAGATCGAGGCGTTCCGCACGGCCTGGCGCGAGGCCGGCCACCCCGGCGAGCCGCGGGTCTCGGTGAGCCGCAGCATCATCCCGATCACGACCGCCGAGGAGGACCTCTACTTCGGCGGCCGGCAGGACGGCGACCAGATCGGTGTCATCGACGGCATCCGCTCGACCTTCGGCAAGACCTACGCCGCGACGCCCGACGTGCTCGTCGAGCAGCTCCTCGCCGATGAGGCCGTGCGCAGTGCAGACACCCTCATGATCACGATCCCGAGCCAGCTCGGTGCCGAGTTCAACCTCCGCATCATGAAGTCCTTCGCCGACTACGTCGCCCCCGCGCTCGGGTGGCAGAGCACGCTCACCCCGGCAGCCTGAGCGCGCGCGGGTCTGACGCGCACGGACGTCCGATCCTTGAGCTTGTCGAAGGGTGGTCCCTGAGCCTGTCGAAGGGTGGTCCCTGAGCCTGTCGAAGGGTGGTCCCTGAGCCTGTCGAAGGGTGCTCCCTGAGCCTGTCGAAGGGTGGTCCCTGAGCCCGTCGAAGGGTGGTCCCTGAGCCTGTCGAAGGGTGGTCCCTGAGCCTGTCGAAGGGCCAGCTCACGGGTCGGGCGATGTCGGAGGTTGGTGCGAGAGTAAGCGCATGGAAAGCTCCGCGAGTCTCGGTCATCGTGACGACGATGATGCGGCTCTCGCGTGCCTGATCGACGAGATCGTCGACATCCATGCGGCGATCGCATCGCTCGAAGCCGAGCTCGCCAACGCGCATGGCGGCCACCCAGCAGATCGCGAACCAGCGCACCGCATCTCAGCCCCTCCCCTCCCAGATGCGGGAGCTCGAGGAACGCTCGATCGCCGCGGAGATCGGCCTGGCGACCCGGGTGAACGACCGGGCGGTGCAGAACCGGATGCACGCCGCGCTCGAGCTCGTGCAGGACTACCCCGCCACCCACCAGGCGCTCGCCGAGGGGCGCATCAGCGTGCGCCACGCGACGGTCATCGTCGAGGAGGGTCGGGCCCTCGGCGACCCCGATACCCGTGCGCTGTACGAGCTGACGGTGCTGGAGCGGGCGCTGCGCGATACCGCGCCGCGGACGAGGGCGTTCGCCGAGCAGGTCGTGGAAGAGCTGCATTCCTGCTCGATCACGGAACGCCACCGGGACGCGGTGAAGACGCGGAAGGTGTGGCGGCAGCGCCTGGGCAACGGGATGTCCGAACTGGGCATCATCGGCTCCGACGTGCTGGTGGACGGAGCCTGGGACCGGCTCACCCAGCAGGCCAACGCGTCGAAGAAGACCCAGGTCACCGCACCCGAGGATGATGCCGATGCCGACCCGGACGCGATCTACGACGAACGCACCCTCGACCAGCTCCGCGCGGACATCGCCATCGACCTGCTCCTGACCGGCGGACCCACCATCGACCCCACCACCGGCACCATCACCGGCGCGAAGGGCGGGCTCGCCGCCATCCAGGCCCGCGCGTCGATCGTCATCCCCGCGCTGACCGCCGCCGGGCTCGCCGACCGCGGCGCGACCCTCGACGGCGCCATCCCGATCGACGCCGACACCGCCCGATGCCTGCTCGCGCAGGCGCCGTCGTGGGAGCGCATCTTCACCCACCCCATCCACGGACACGTCCTCGCCACCGACACCTACCGGCGACCCGCGAACCTCGACCGCTACCTCGCCGCGAGAGACGTGCACTGCCGGTTCCCCGGCTGCCGCAGGCCCGCGAGAGTGTGCGACCGCGACCACAACTTCGACTGGGCCCTCGGCGGCACCACCGACGCCTGCAACCTCGCCTGCCTCTGCAAACGCCACCACACGCTGAAAACCGAGAAACCCTGGAAACCCGTTCAACAGAGGGACGGCAGCATCCACTGGACCAGCCCCCTCGGACGCAGCAGCACCGACCCACCCGAGCGATACGTCATCTTCCGCGACGAACCCGACCCACCACCCGGCGACCCACCGTTCTGACCGGGCGGTTCAGCTCGCGCCCCGGCCGCCGTCGGCCTCCACGACTGTGCCGGTGATGAATGACGCCGCCGGCGAGGCCAGCCACGCGACTGCGGCCGCGATCTCCCCCGCCGTGCCCAGTCGTCCCAGAGGCACGGCTCGGCCGACCTGCCGCTTCGTCTCATCCGATTGCTGGGCCAATCCGCCGGAATCGATCGGCCCCGGCGCAACGGCGTTCACACGGATGCCACGCTCCGCGTAGTCCATCGCGGCCGACCTCGTAAGGCCGACCACGCCGTGCTTCGCCGCGGCGTACGCCGCCATGCCGCGCACGCCTCGCACGCCTGCCGTCGACGCGACGTTGACGATCGCGCCCCCCGCGTTCATCGCCGCGAGCTCGAAGCGCATCGCCGCGAGCACACCGCCGAGAGTCACGTGCAGCACCCGACCCGCCTCGGCGAGATCCATCTCGCCCAGCGGAACTGGGCGGTGGGAGATGCCGACGTTGTTGACGGCGACATCCAAGCCCCCGGATGCGGCGACCGCCACCGCCCGGCCGACCGACTCGTCGTCCGTCACATCCGTGACGACGGCGTCCGCGGTGATGTCCTGCGCGCGCAGATCCATCACGAGCGTGTCGAGCGCAGCGCCGTCGCGCGCGGCAACGACGACGTGAGCACCTGCCTGCCCGAGCGCCGCGGCGATGGCGTTGCCCAGGCGCCCGTTGGCGCCGAGCACCAGCGCATTCACTTCTCGAAGTCCTCCGGTTCGACGTCGTCGAGGAACCGCCGGAACTCCGACATGCGCTCGTCGTCGTTGGAGTCGGCGTCGGAGTCGTCCTCCTCGGCGACCATGTCGTCGGGCACGCCGGCCTCGGCGAGCACCGCCTCGGCCACCCAGATCGGGGCGTCCAAGCGAGAGGCCAGCGCGATCGCATCGGAGGGGCGCGCATCGATGACCCGCAAGCCGTGTGGCGTGAACAGCGTCACCTCGGCGAAGAACGTCCCGTCCTCGACCTTCGTCACCTCGACCCGCTCGACCGCGCCGTCCAGCGCCTCGACCAGCCGCACCATCAGGTCGTGTGCGAGCGGCCGCGGCGGCGTCACCCCCTCGACGGCGACGAGGATCGACGTGGCCTCCTGCGCGCCGATCCACACCGGCAGAACGGTGTGGGCGAAGACGCTCGGACCGACGGGCCGCAGCAGGATGACATGCTGCTGAGCGGCGTCGAGCGCGACGCCCGCGACACGCACCTGGACCATGGCGACTTCCTCCCCGAGCGGATGCGGCACAGCCTACGACCGCGACACGTCCGGCGACACGGGGGTCGACAGGCGGACGGAGATCTCTCAGCCGTGCTTCTGCCCGGAGCTGTCGGCCTTCGCGCCGCCCGCCTCCAGGACGTCGCCGGCCGGAAGCTCCTGGTGGCCGCCGAACTGCAGCCGCATGGCGGAAAGCACCTGGTTGGCGAAGTGGTCCTCGCCGCGCGAGGCGAAACGCTCGAACAGGGAAGCGGCGAGCACGGGCACGGGCACGCCCACATCCACCGCCGCCTTGACCGTCCAGCGACCCTCGCCCGAATCCGACACGCGACCCGCGAGCCCCTCGAGCGTCGGGTTGGCCTCGAGCGCGGCGGCCGTGAGATCGAGCAGCCACGACGAGATCACCGAGCCGCGGCGCCACAGCTCCGCGACCTTGGGCGTGTCGATGTCGAACTGATAGAACTCGGGCTCCTCGAGCGGGGCGACCTCGGCAGAGTGCGACGCGTCGCGCAGACCCGCGTCGGCATTGTGGAGGATGTTGAGACCCTCGGCGAGCGCGGCCATGATGCCGTACTCGATGCCGTTGTGCACCATCTTCACGAAGTGGCCGGCACCCGACGGACCGCAGTGCAGATAGCCACGCTCCTCGGGCGCGTAGTCGCCGTCGCGCCCCGGCGTGCGGGGCACATCGCCCGGGCCCGGCGCGATCGTCTTCAGGACGGGCTCGATCGTCTCGAACGCCTCGCGCGGACCGCCCACCATGAGGCAGTAGCCGCGCTCGAGCCCGAACACGCCGCCGCTCGTGCCCACGTCGACGTAGTGGATGCCGCGATCCTTCAGCGCAGCCGCGCGGCGCACGTCGTCGCGGTAGTTCGAGTTGCCGCCGTCGATGATGATGTCGCCCGGCTCGAGCACCGCAGCCACCTGCTCGACGACCTGCCCGGTGAGGCCGGCGGGGATCATCAGCCACACCGCGCGCGGAGCGGACATCTTGGCGACCAGATCCGAGAAGTCGGTGGCGCCGACGGCGCCCTCGCCTTCGAGCGTCGCGACCGCCTGCGGGTTGACGTCGTACACGAACGTCTCGTGCCCGTCGCGCATGAGACGACGCACGATGTTCGCGCCCATCCGTCCGAGACCCACCATCGCCAGCTGCATGCGTGCTCCTTCTGCGGTTCGTCCGGAGCCGGAGGGCTCCCCCGCGAGTCTAGATCCGCGACGGAGGGCGGCGGCGGGGGTTGCGGCCGCCCATCAGACGAGGAACCCCGCGATGCCGGCGATCAGCGAGATCACACCCAGCAGCAGGGCGATGCCGATCAGCACGGCGTGCACGATGAGGAACCGCGTCGGCCGGCCCGCGGCATCCCGCGCCCGCGCGTCCTTGGCGATGCGGCCGTAGAAGCGCGGCCAGACGACGATGTTGAAGACGGCGTTGCTGATCAGCAGGATCGCCAGGAAGGTCTGCACCGTCCGAGCCTAAGCGCGCTGGTACCGTGAGGACCCCGGGAGAGGAGCGCGCCATGATCGACGGCATCGTGGGTGTGCTGCATCTGCTCCTCGCCGTGGTCGGAGCGCTCACCGCCGCCGACGGCAGCGGCGTGGCGTGGGCGCTCGTCACGATGGCGGCGATGCTCGCGATCGCCGCTCTTCTGCACGCGGCCGGCTCCGGTGACGCCGTCGCGTCGGGCGCGCATCCGTGGCGCGCGATCGGCGCCTCCACCCCGCTCGCGCAGAGCGATCCGGATGCGGCGGGTCACTCCCGCCCGCGTGCTCCGGGGCCCGCGGCTCCGGCCGCGTAACCACCGCCGCCCGCCCGCCCCTCCCGGGCGCTGAGCGGCGTCCCGTCCGCGGCCGGTCGACCCTCCCTCGATCGCTTCCGCAGAACGGATCCCATGAACGTCTTCGACCTCCCTCCCCTGGCCGCGCTCCTCGACCTCGCCTTCCGGGGCCTCATGGCGCTGAGCGCCGCCCTCACGCCTCTGGCCGGGTCGGCGGCGGCTGCGCTCGCCGTCGTGCTCGTGACCCTGCTCGTGCGCATCCTGCTCATCCCGGTCGGCGTCTCGCAGGCGCGCGCCGAGCAGACCCGCGCGAGGCTCGCTCCGAAGCTGCGCGAGCTCCAGCGCCGCCACGGGCGGGACCGGGAGCGCCTGCAGCGCGAGACGATGCAGCTGTACCGCGACGAGAAGACCTCACCGTTCGCCGGGTGTCTGCCGCTGCTGGCGCAGGCGCCGGTCGTGGGGCTGGTGTACGCCGTGTTCCTGCATCCGATGATCGCCGGCCACGCCAACACGCTGCTCGGCGAGACGCTGCTCGGCGTGCCGCTGGGAGCGGGGTTGTGGTCGGGCGTGATCAGCGGGTCGCTCGATGCCGCGACCGCAGGCGTGATCGGCGTGCTCGTCGTTCTGATCGCGGCGCTCGGCGAGGCGACCCGACGCCTGTTCCGGCCCGCGCCCGTGCCCGAAGGCGCGCCCGCCATGCCGGCGGCGGCGCTCGGCGCGCTGCAGTTCGCCACGGCGGTCGTGGCGCTGTTCGTGCCGCTGGCCGCCGGTCTGTACCTCTTCACGACCTCGGCGTGGACACTCGGTCAGCGTCTCGTGCTGCGCCGGCTCATTCCGCCGGCCGCACCATCGCTCAGAGCCGCACGACCTCGATGACCCGGACGACCGCGGTGCCCGCCTCCTCGGATGCAGCGAGGTCGACGACGGCCCGGATGCGCCAGTCGTGGTCGCCGGCCGGATCGTCGATCGTCTGCTCGACCCGCCAGACGCCGGCGGCCGCGGCGTCGTCGTCGATCGACACGAGGGCCGCCGCGCGGGCGGGACCGCCGGTGAGGACCTCGTCGTGCTCGGCGTAGTACGCGTCCAGCGCGGCGGGCCAGTCCACATCGGGGTCGAGCTCCTCCAGCTCGTCGTCGCGTTGCAGGGCGGCGAGCTGCACGCGGCGGAACAGCTCGTTGCGCACGAGCACGGTGAACGCCCGGCGGTTCGCGAGCACCGACGGCGGCGCGGGCGGCACGACCGGCTCGTCCTCCGGCCCCGTCGGGGTGATCAGCGCCTCCCACTCGTCGACGAGGCTCGAGTCGACCTGGCGCACGACCTCGCCCAGCCACGCGATGAGATCGACGAGATCCGGCGTCTGCGCCTCCGTCGGCACCGTCTGGCGGACCGCCCGGTACGCGTCGCTCAGGTAGCGCAGCACGAGCCCTTCGCTCCGGGCGAGCTGGTACAGCGACACGAACTCGCCGAACGACAGCGCACGCTCGAACATGTCGCGCACGACTGACTTGGGCGACAGCTCGAAGTCGCGCACCCACGGCTGGCTCGTGGCGAACACCTCGAAGGCCTGCGTCAGCAGCTCCTCGAGCGGCTTCGGCCACGTGATCTCCTCCAGCGCCGCCATGCGCTCGTCGTAGTCCAGGCCGTCGGCCTTCATCGCCCCCACCGCCTCGCCGCGTGCCCGGAACTGCTGCTGCGCGAGGATCGCCCGCGGGTCGTCCAGCGTCGCCTCGATGACGCTCACGACATCGAGCGCGTAGTGGCCGGTGCCGGCACCACCCGCCGCATCCGACGGGTCCAGCAGCTCGATCGCGGCGAGCGCGAACGGCGACAGCGGCTGGTTCAGCGCGAAGTTGGGCTGCAGGTCGACGGTCAGGCGGATGCCGTCCTCCCCCGTCGTGACGATCCCCGCCTGCACGAGCGTGCGGAAGATCGCGAGGGCACGGCGGGCGAGCTCGTAGCGTCGCGCGCGCGGCTCGTGGTTGTCGAACACGAGCGAGCGTACGTCGCCGAGCACGTCGCCGCCGCGGGCGATGACGTTGATGAGCATGGCCGCCGTCAGCTGCATGTGCGGCACGAGCGGCTCGGGCTCGGCGGCGACCAGGCGCTCGAACGACCCCTCGCCCCAGTTGACGGCGCCCTGCGGCGCCTTCTTCCGCACGATCTTCTTGCGCTTCGCGGCGTCGTCGCCGGCCTTCGCCAGCGCGACGGCATTCTCGATCTCCCACTCCGGCGCCATCACGATGACGGTGCCCGACGTGTCGTACCCGGCGCGGCCGGCCCGCCCCGCGATCTGGTGGAACTCGCGCGCGCTCAGCTGCCGCATCCGCTGCCCGTCGAACTTCGCCAGGGCCGTCACGAGCACCGTCCGGATCGGCACGTTGATGCCGACGCCGAGCGTGTCGGTGCCGCAGATCACCCGCAGCAGCCCGCGTTGGGCGAGCGTCTCCACGAGCCGCCGGTAACGCGGCAGCATGCCGGCGTGGTGGACGCCGATGCCCGCGCGCACGAGCCGCGACAGGGTCTTCCCGAATCCCGTCGTGAACCGGAAGCCGCCGATCGCCGCGGCGATCTCGTCCCGCTGCGCGCGCGTCGTCAGCGCGACGCTCGAGAGGGCCTGCGCCCGCTCGAGCGCGGCCGCCTGCGAGAAATGCACGATGTAGACCGGCGTCTCACGCTCTTCGAGGAGGCGCTGCACGATGTCCTGCGCGGGCGTGCGCGCATAGGAGTAGTGCAGCGGCACCGGGCGCTCGACGCCCGTCACCCGCGCGGTCCCGCGCCCGGTGCGACGCGTCAGATCCTCGGCGATCGCGGTGACATCGCCCAGGGTGGCCGACATCAGGAGGAACTGCGCACGCGGGAGCTGCAGCAACGGCACCTGCCACGCCCACCCGCGCTCAGGGTCGCCGTAGTAATGGAACTCGTCCATGACCACCTGGTCGACGGCGGCGTCCGGGCCCTGCCGCAGCGCGAGGTTCGCGAGGATCTCCGCTGTGCAGCAGATGATCGGCGCATCCGGGTTCACCGACGAGTCGCCCGTGACCATACCGACGCGCTCCGCGCCGAAGATCTCCACGAGGGCGAAGAACTTCTCGCTCACGAGCGCCTTGATCGGGGCGGTGTAATACGTGCGGCCGCCCCGTGCGAGGGATGCCGCATGCGCGGCGACGGCCACGAGGGACTTCCCCGTGCCGGTCGGCGTCGACAGGATCACGTTCGCGCCCGACACCAGCTCGATGACCGCCTCGTCCTGCGCGGGGTACAGCCGCAGCCCCCGGTCCTCCGCCCAGGCGACGAACCCGGTGTAGACGGTGTCGTCGTCCGCGCCCACGGGCACGAGGTCCAGGAGCGAAGCGGGCACACTCCACCCTCTCACCCGTCAGGCGCCGGCCGCCTCCTGGCCGGTGGGAGACACCCCGGCGAACACGACGACGCGATCGCCCTCGAGGAGGAACTGCAACGCCGTGCCGTCGCTGAAGCGCTCGCGCAGCGCGGCCGGGGAACGGCTGCTCACGACGAACTGGACGGTGGCGGCGAAGGTGCCGGCACCGCATCCGGTGAAGATGGCATCGCCCTGATATCCGTTGTCGCCCGACGCGGCCTGTGACGACTCCACGACGACGAGGCATGGGCCCTGGCCGGGGCCGAACCAGTCGCCACCGGCGGTGAAGGGGCGCATGCCGTAGAAGTCGGCGAAGGCGGCTGAGTCCTCCGGCGCCGTTCCGAAGAAGGGCGGCCAGTCCGCCGCGGGGTCGACGGCGAGCACCGCCACCTGCTCGGCTCCGGCCGCGCGCGAGGCGACGCGCATGGATCCCCACGACACGGCCGCGCCCACGACGAGCGCCATCACGAGCGACACCGCCCACACGATCGCGAGGCGCCGACGCGACCGCCGGGGCCGGAGCGCCCGCCGCGTCGCCGGCGGGGCCTCGGGGTCGGTCGCCGGCGACGCGGATGCGGCGGGCGGCGCCGCCACCGCGACGGCCGGCGCGGGTGCGGGTTCGGCGACGGACGGCGCGGGTGCCGGTGCGGCGGCGTCGACGACGCGACGGGCGGCGTCCTCGAGCTGGGCGAGGCGCGCGAGGGCGACGGGGTCGTCGTGGATGTCGCCGTCGGGCGCGTAGGCGCGGCGGCGCAGTTCCCGCAGCTCCGCGTCGTGCCCCATCGCGACCTCCCCCGTCGCTTCGAGCCTAAAGCCGTTCACCACCCGTGGGCGTTGAACCAGTCTCGACGCCGGTCGGCGTCCTCGCGCGTGGCGTCGCCGCGCCACGTGTCGTGCGGCGCGAGCCGGCCGTCCTCGAGCGGCACGAAGGCCCAGCACACCGGGCACAGGGCGCGGCCGTCGGGGAAGCCGTCGGGGAGCGTCGCAGCGGGGGCGGCCGGCGTGCGGGCACCCGGGCAGCGCGGGTCGTCCGCATCCCGCTCGCTCCACATCAAGCCCGTGCCCACGCGGTGATGCAGGCCGGCGTGCCCGGCGGGGCGCGTGCAGATCTCCCCGTTCCGGCGGCTCAGGCACAGGCGACGAGCAGCTCCCGGCGCGAGGGGTCCGCTCACTCGGGCTCGACGAGGCGGCGGAGGATCCGGGCGAGCGCGGCCTGGTCGGCGGGGCTGAGGCGCCGCAGCTCCTCCGCCTCGCGCCGCACGAGCTCGGTCATGGCGGCGTCGACGCGGTCTGCTCCTTCGCTGGTCAGGCGGACGAGGATGCTCCGGCGGTCGTACTCGTTCGGGCGTCGCTCGATGAAGCCGCGCCCGTGCAGCTTCTCGAGGCGGTTGGTCATGGCGGCGGAGCCGATCATCGTCGCCTCGATGAGCTGCGCGGGGTTCATCTCGTGCGGCGCCTCGGCGCGTCGCAGCGCCGCGAGCACATCGAACTCCCATGCCGCCAGGCCCGCGCCGGCGAACGCGGCCGCGCGCAGCTTCGCGAGCCGCAGGGACGCGCGCCGCAGCCGCGACATGACATCCAGCGGCGTGAGGTCGACGTCGGGAAGCCGACTCGACCAGGCGTCGATGAGGAGGTCGACCTCGTCGTCGCGCTCTGTCGGGGCCATGAGGGAACCGTACCCGGTCGTGCACGCGGCGCGGCGACGGCGCGCGGCCGTCGCATACCCTCGGGGGGTATGATCGGGTCATGAACGGTGACGACGCGGACAAGGACGACCTGCTCAAGCGCCTTCGCCGCGCCGAAGGCCAGGTGCGCGGCATCGCGCGCATGGTCGAAGACGACACGTACTGCATCGACATCCTGACCCAGGTGTCGGCGGCGACGAAGGCGCTCGAGAACGTCGCGCTGTCGCTGCTGCGCGATCACCTCACCCACTGCGTCGCCGAGGCGACGGCACAGGGCGGTCCGGTTGCCGAGGAGAAGATCCGCGAGGCGAACGAGGCGATAGCGCGCCTCGTTCGCTCGTGAGAGGAGACATCATGACCGAGCAGCGACTGAACCTGGGACTCGTGCCCCCCGCCTCCGGATGCAGCGGCGACGCGTGTGCGTGCGGCACCGCGGCGACCGAGGCCCCCGCGGCCGTCGACGTCGTGGCGCGCGTGGATGTGACCGGCATGACGTGCGGCCACTGTGTGCGCGCCGTGACCGAGGAGGTCTCGGCACTGTACGGCGTGGCCGGTGTCGACGTCGACCTCGTGGCCGACGGCGTCTCGCACGTGACGGTGCGCGGCGACCGCCCGGTGGACGAGTCGGCCCTACGCGAGGCGATCGCCGAGGCGGGCTACGCGGTCGTCGCGCGCGCCTGACGCAGCGCCTCGACCGCGTCGGGGAAGGTCAGGGCCTGCCTGACCTCTTCGGCGCGGTCGTAGCGGTCGCCCGCGAGGGCGACGAAGACGTGCCCGACGACCTCGACATAGCCGGCGACCGTGCCCTCCCACGCGATCTCGTACAGGTCGAGGTCGATGCGCGTCCACGGCTGCGGTGCGGCGAGGGGGGTCGACACCACGTGGCGGGCTTCCATCACCATGGGCGACTCCTTCGGTACTCGTCACCCCACTGTGACGCCCCGCCGTCGTGGCCCGCGCGGGGCTTGACGGATGGGGCGCGCGGGGCTACCCCGTCGCCGAGCGCGCCGGCCGGCCGCGCTTGGGCCGCTCCGCGGCGAGGGCGAAGGCGCCGTCCGCGGCCAGCTCCGGCACGCTCTCGAGCCACGCGAGCTCCGCATCGAGGCGCGCGAGCTCGGCGGCGCGGACGATGCGGGCCGCCGCATCGTCCGGCGCGTGCGCGGCGAGCCGGTCGCGCCGCGCGCGCGCACCGCGCACCTCGGCGTCCACGAGGCGCGCGACGTCGACCCCGGGGAGGGTGGCGGCGAGCGCGACCTTGGCCGCGCGCTCGTCGCGGGAGGGCAGCGGGTCGGCGGCCGTGAACCACGTGCGCACCTCCGCGCGTCCGGCCGCCGTCAGCGCCCACCGCGTGTGTCCGCGGTCGTCGACGCCGCGCTTCTCGGCGAGGCCGTCGCGCTCGAGGCGGTCGAGGGTCGTGTAGATCTGCCCCACGTTCAGGGTCGTCCCGGTCCGGCGCGCGTATTCGGAGCGCAGCTGCGATCCGTAGCATTCGCCCTGATCCAGGAGCGCGAGCAGACCGAGCCGCACCGACATGGCGCTCCCTTCCGGACAGGAAATACCCTACCGAGTATAGGGCGCGGTCATCCGCCGATCGCGTTCATGCCGCGCGGCGGCTGCAGGAAGGAAGGGTCGTTGATCGCGTGCCCGGGGAGCTTTCCCCACACGCACGCGCGCAGCCGCTCCTCGATCGCCGTCGCCCGCGGGCCCGTGCCGGAGCGGAGCGCCGGAACGAGGTCGTACTCGGCGATCGAGAACAGGCAGTTGCGCAGCTGCCCGTCCGCCGTCAGGCGCAGCCGGTCGCACGCACCGCAGAACGGCGCCGTGACCGACGCGATGACCCCGACCCGGCGCGGGCCGCCGTCCAGCAGCCACGTCTCGGCGGGCGCACCGCCGCGTCCGGGCACGGGGGTGAGCTCCCACCGACGCGACAGGGCCGCCAGGATCTCCTCCCGGGGCACCATGGTCGCGCGATCCCACGTGTGGCCGGCGTCCAGCGGCATCTGCTCGATGAAGCGCATCTCGGCGCCGGCCTCGACGGCGAACGCGACGAGGTCGACGAGCTCGTCGTCGTTGACGTCCCGCAGGGCGACGGCGTTGAGCTTGAGGGGTCGCAGGCCCGATGCGGCGGCCGCCGCGATGCCCGCGAGCACGTCGTCGAGGCGGTCGCGGCGGGTGAGCGCGGCGAATCGGTCGCGCCGGATGGTGTCGATGCTGATGTTGAGGCGGCGGAGTCCTGCGGCCACGAGGTCGGGCAGCAGCTCCGGGAGGCGGATGCCGTTCGTCGTCATGGCGATCTCGACGGGGCCGTCGGGGCCGCGGAGCGCCGCGAGGCGCGCGACGATCTCCGCGATGTCGGTGCGCAGGAGGGGCTCGCCGCCGGTGAGGCGGAAGGTCGTGATGCCGAGCGATGCGGCGACCTCGGCGACCTCGACGATCTCGTCGACCGACAGGATGCTCGATCGGGCGAGCCACTCGTTGCCTTGCTCGGGCATGCAGTACGTGCACCGCAGCGAGCAGCGATCGGTGAGCGAGATCCGCAGATCGCGGTGCACGCGTCCGTGCGTGTCCACGAGCGGTCCGTCGACGGGCATTGCCGCGGCCGCGCGAGCGGGTGCCGCCGAGCGCAGCACGACCGGAACGGCGGTCATGCGCGGGCCTTCCCATCCATCCTCCGAGGCTACGGCCTCGCGACCGGCGGGGGCTCCGAACGGCGGTATTTCGATGCCGAGAGACCGGCCTCGCGGCCTCCGGGCGGCGGTGTTAGCGTGTGGTCAGACCACACGGATGGCCCCGCATCGGAGGCGAACATGGAGTTCCTCGACCCGCTCCTTCTGGCCCGGTGGCAGTTCGGTCTCACGACCCTCTACCACTACCTCTTCGTGCCCCTGACGCTCGGCATGTCCCTCGTCGTGGCGATCTTCCAGACCGTCTGGTACCGCACCGCGGACGTGAAGTGGCTGCACCTCACGCGCTTCTTCGGGAAGATCTTCCTCATCAACTTCGCGATGGGCGTGGTCACCGGCATCGTGCAGGAGTTCCAGTTCGGCATGAACTGGTCGGCGTACTCGCGCTTCGTCGGCGACGTGTTCGGCGCCCCGCTCGCGTTCGAGGGTCTCCTGGCGTTCTTCCTCGAGGCCACCTTCATCGGGCTGTGGATCTTCGGGTGGGATCGCCTGCCGCGCCTCGCCCACCTCGCGACGATCTGGATGGTCGTGATCGGCTCGACCCTGTCGGCCTACTTCATCCTCGCCGCGAACGCGTTCATGCAGAACCCCGTCGGCTTCCAGATGTCCGCCGACGGCACGCGCGCCGAGCTGGTGGACTTCTGGGCGCTGCTGACCAACCGGGTGGCCCTCGCGGCCTTCCCGCACACGATCACGTCGGCGTGGATGTTCGCGGCGGCCGTCGTCATCGCCGTCGCGGCGTGGCACCTGGCGCGCGGCCGCAACACCGAGACGATGCGCCCGGCGCTGCGCTTCGGCATGTGGTTCATGATCGTGTCGTTCGTGGGCGTCGCGCTCTCGGGCGATCAGCTCGGCCTGCAGATGGTCGCGACGCAGCCCATGAAGATGGCCGCGGCCGAGGCGATGTACAACACGTCGTGCGGTGCGGACGCGTCGTTCTCGCTCTTCTCCATCGGCACACCCGACGGCTCGCAGGAGATCTGGTCGCTGCGGGTGCCGTACCTGCTGTCGTTCCTCTCCACGCACAGCTTCGACGGCTGCGTCGAGGGCATCAACGATCTTCAGACCCTGTACACCCAGCAGTTCGGCCCCGGCGACTACACGCCGATCATCTGGGTCACCTACTGGGCGTTCCGCTGGATGATGGCGCTCGGCGGCGCCGCGGCGGCGCTCTCGGTCGCGGGTCTGTGGATCACACGCAAGAACTCGCGCATCGCGATGCGTCCGTGGATGTGGCGCGTGCTGGTGTGGTCGGCGCCGCTGCCGCTCCTCGGCAGCCTCGTGGGGTGGGTCTTCACGGAGATGGGCCGCCAGCCGTGGATGGTCTTCGGCCTCATGCTCACCGCGGACGGCGTCTCGCCGAGCGTCCCGGCGTGGAACGTGCTGCTCTCCCTCGTCGCCTTCACCGCGATCTACGCGACCCTCGCGATCGTCGAGGTGGGCCTGCTCATCCGCTACGCGCAGAAGGGTCCCGATCCCCTCCCCGACCCGGATGCGGCGGCGGAGCCCGACTCCGTCGAGAACACCCCGACGACCGTCTACTAGGAGCCGATCATGGATCTCGCATATCTCTGGTTCTGGATCGTCGGAGCGCTGTTCATCGGGTACTTCGTGCTCGACGGGTTCGACTTCGGCGTCGGCATGTCGCTGCCCTTCCTCGGCCGCGACGACATCTCGCGACGGCAGATCATCAACACCATCGGTCCCGTGTGGGACCTCAACGAGACGTGGGTGATCGTCGCGGGGGCGTGCCTGTTCGCCGCGTTCCCGGAGTGGTACGCGACGCTCTTCAGCGGCTTCTACCTGCCGCTGCTGCTGATTCTGCTCGCCCTCATCGCGCGAGGGGTGTCCTTCGAGTACCGGCACCAGCGCGACTCCGCGCAGTGGAAGCGCCGCATCGACGCCATGATCGTCGTCGGCTCCGCGGTGCCGGCCTTCCTGTGGGGCGTCGCGTTCGCCAACGTCGTCCAGGGCGTGCCGCTGGACGCCGGGCACGAGTTCACCGGCACGCTCCTGACCCTGCTCAACCCCTACGCGCTCCTGGGCGGCGCGACGACGCTCCTGCTGTTCTTCGTGCACGGCGTCACCTTCGTCGCGCTGAAGACCGACGGCCCGGTGCACACGGCCGCCCGTCGCCTCGCGACACGCGCGGGCGTCGTCACGATCGCCGTCGCCGCGCTGTTCGTCGCGTGGACGGTGCTCGCGCACTTCACCCTGCCCGTCCTCGCCCTCGGCGCGGCCGCGGCGGTGCTCCTCATCGCGTCGGTCGCCGCGAACGCGCGCGACCGCGAGGGATGGGCGTTCGGGTTCGGAGCGTTCACGATCCTCGCCGCCGTCCTCATGCTGTGGTTCGCGCTCTTCCCGAACGTGATGCCCTCGACGGGCGACCCGGCCGGCACGCTCACGATCGAGAACGCGTCGAGCACCGACTACACCCTCACGATCATGAGCTGGGCAGCGGTGGTCTTCCTGCCGCTCGTGCTGGCGTACCAGGGCTGGACCTACTGGGTGTTCCGCAAGCGCGTCACGCGCGCCCGCATCGAGAAGGCCGCGGCGCTCGCGCACTGATGAGACCCGTCGACCCCCGCCTGCTCCGCTACGCGCGCGCGTCGCGCGGCTTCCTCGCCGCGACGACGGCGATCGCGCTCGCGCAGGCCGGGGTCGTCGTCGGCATCGCGTGGGGGCTCACGACGGCCCTCGTGGGGGCGATCGGCGGCGCACCCGTCGCGTCGCTCGCCCGGCCGCTGCTCGTGGCGGCGGCGCTCGTGCTCGTGCGCGCCGTGCTCGCGGTGGCCGCCGAATACGCCGCCGCGCGGGGCGGCGCCGCCGCAGCGCGCGAGCTGCGCGACGCCCTCGTCGGCGCGGTCCGCCGCCGCGGGCCGGCGTGGCTGTCCGCGCGGAACGCGGCCGCCCTGTCGGTCACGGCCGGGCACGGTCTCGACGCCCTCGAGGGGTACTTCTCGCGCTACCTGCCGCAGTTGGTCGCCACGGTCGTGCTCACCCCGATCCTCCTCGGCGCGATCGCCCTCGCCGATCCGCTGTCGGCGCTCATCGTCGTCCTGACACTGCCCCTCATCCCCGTCTTCATGGTGCTCATCGGCCTGGCCACGCGCGCCGTGCAGAAGCGGCAGTACGACACGCTGACGGGCCTGGCCGCGCGCTTCGCCGACACCGTCGAGGGGCTCGGCACCCTGAAGGCCTACGGCCGCGACCGCCGCGCCGCCGACGGCATCGGCGCCGTCACGCGCCGCTACGCGCGCGAGACGATGGCGGTGCTGCGCGTGTCGTTCCTCTCGGGCTTCGCCCTGGAGTTCCTCGCGGCGATCTCGGTCGCGATCGTCGCCGTCACGATCGGCTTCCGCCTCCTCGCGGGCGAGATGGAGCTGCTGCCGGGCCTGTTCGTCCTGCTGCTCGCACCCGACACGTTCCTGCCGCTGCGGCAGGTGGGTGTGCAGTTCCACGCCGCCGCCGAAGGGGTCGCGGCGACGGAGGACGTCTTCGCGGTACTCGACGCCGACCGCGCCGACGCGCTCGCCGTGCCGGATGCGGCGGTCGCGGCACCGCGCGGCACCACGCTCACCGCATCGGCTCTGCGCGTGCGACGGGGCGCGCAGACACTTCCGCCCGTCGATCTCGTCGTGCGCCCGGGGCGGGTGACGTGGCTGCGCGGCCCGAGCGGCGCGGGCAAGTCGAGCGTCGTCGCCGCTCTCCTCGGCTTCGCCGTCGTCGCCGACGGCGCGATCCGCGTCGACGGCCGCGCCGTGCCCGACATTCGGGCGTCGGCCGCGTGGGCGGGGCAGACGCCGGGGCTCGTCGCCGGCACGGTCGCCGAGAACGTCGCTCTGGGCGCGGCGGAGCCCGACGCCGCTCTGGTGGCGCGGTGCCTCGCGGATGCGGCGGCCGACGAGCTCGACCCCGAGCTCGCGCTGGGGCCGCGCGGCACGGGGCTCTCGGGCGGTCAGGCGCAGCGCGTCGCGGTCGCCCGGGCGCTCTACCGGCTGCGCGAGCGCGCGCTGCCCTTCCTCGTGCTGGACGAACCGACCAGCGCGCTGGACCCCGGTACCGAGGACACGCTGTGGCGCCGCATCCGGCGCGCCGCCGACGACGGCGCCGGCGTGCTGCTCGTCTCGCACCGCGAGAGCGCCGCCGCGATCGCCGACGACGTCGTCAGCCTCGCGGCACAGCCCGTGGGGGGTGCCGCGTGAACCCGCGCACCCGGGCGGTCCTTCGTGCAGCCCAGCCGGGCGCGCGCACCTTCGCGCCGGCGGTCCTGGCCGGGGTCGGCACGGCCGGCAGCGCCATCGCGCTCCTCGCGGCGAGCGCGTGGCTCATCGCGCGGGCCGCCGAGCAGCCGGCTCTGCTGTACCTGTCCGCGGCGGTCGTCGCCGTCCGCGCCTTCGCGCTCGGCCGCGGCGTGTTCCGCTACCTCGAACGCCTCGCGGGGCACCGCGCGGCGCTCGCGCGGCTCGCCGACGTGCGCTCGGATCTCGTGCGCACGCTCGTCCCGCTCGCGCCCGACGGGCTCGGCGGTGCGCGCCGGGGCGACCTCCTGGCCCGGCTCGTCGACGACGTCGACGACCTGCAGCATCTGCCGCTGCGCGTCGTGCAGCCGCTCGCGGTCGCCGTGCTCGCCGCCGCCGGCAGCGTCGTCTTCGCGGCGCTCGTGTCGCCGGCCGCGGCCGCCGTGCTGGCGGCGTGCCTCGTGGCGGCGTTCGCGTGCGCGGTGGGGGTTGGCTGGGCGCTCGGGGCGCGCGCCGAGCGCGGCATCGCGCCGCTGCGCGCGCGGCTGGCCGACGCCGTTTCGGACCTCATGACGAATCTCGACGTGCTCACCGCCTTCGATGCGGCGGATGCGGCGCAGCAGCGCGTGCGCGAGGCCGATGCGCACCTGCGACGCGCGGTGGTGCGTCGCGGCGTCGCGCAGGGCGCGACATCGGCCGTCGTGACCCTCGCCGCCGGCACCGCATCGCTGCTCACCCTCGTGGCGGCCGCGCCGGCCGTGGCCGACGGCACGCTGTCAGGTCCGGCCCTGGCCGTGGTCGTGCTGCTGCCGCTCGCGGTGTTCGAGGTGTTCGGCCCCGTGCCGCTCGCGCTCGCGTCGTGGCGTCAGGTGCGCGCCGCCGCCGAGCGCATCGCCGAGACCGTGCCCGCGACGGCGCCCTCCGGCGTGCCGGCGCACGAGCCGACGGCGCGCGGCATCACGCCCGCGCTCCGCGCCGGCATCGCACTCCGCGGCCTCGGTGCGCGGTGGCCGGGCGGCGAGGACGGCGCTGCCGACACCGGCGCGCTCCGCGACCTCGACCTGGAGATCGCGCCGGGCGAACGGGTGCTCGTGACCGGCCCGAGCGGGGCCGGCAAGACCACGCTCGCCCACGCGCTGGTGCGCTTCCTCGACTACACCGGCTCGTACACGATCGGCGGCGTCGAGGCCCGCGACCTCGCCGGCGACGACATCCGCCTCCTTGTCGGCCTGTGCGAGCAGCAGCCCTACCTGTTCGACGAGACCGTGCGCCAGAACCTGCTCTTCGCGCGCGACACGGCCACGGATGCCGACCTCTGGCGCGTGCTCGAGCGCGTCGGCCTCGCGGCGTGGGTGCGGCAGCGCGGCGGGCTCGACACCCCCGTCGGCGATCGTGGCGCGCTCGTCTCCGGGGGGCAGGCGCAGCGTCTCTCGCTCGCGCGGGCGCTCCTGCGCGACTTCCCCGTGCTCGTCCTCGACGAGCCGACGGCCGGCGTCGACCCCGCCGCATCCGACGCACTGCTGCGCGATCTGCTCAGCGCGTCGGGCTCCGGGCGCACCGTCGTGCTCATCTCGCACGTCGCGGTGCCCG
The DNA here is from genome assembly GCF_003931875.1 of Microbacterium sp. 10M-3C3. Lineage (NCBI taxonomy): Bacteria > Bacillati > Actinomycetota > Actinomycetes > Micrococcales > Microbacteriaceae > Microbacterium > Microbacterium sp. 10M-3C3. The sequence goes on from NZ_CP034245.1 coordinate 2,696,630, forward strand.
ACGGCCTCGTCGACCGCGTCGTGCGCCTGCGCGAGGGGCGACAGGTCAGTCCGGCGGCCGAGTGAGATCGATCGCGAAGGCCCGCACGTCGGGCGGGCCCGGCAGGGGCGTGAAGCCGAGCCGCGTGTAGAACGCCGCGGCACCGGCGTTCTCGGCCGAGGCCACGAGGTGCAGGCCCGTCACGCCGCGTGCCCGCAGCGTGTCGAGCAGCCGGGCGACGAGCGCGCGCCCCCACCCCTGCCCCTGCGCCGCGGGGAGCAGGTCGATGTGCAGGTGCGCGGGGTACTGACGCGCGTACTGCTCGAGCCCGGGCCCGCGCGCGTCGGCGTAGGCGAGGAGGCGCCCCTGCCGCGGACCGGCCGTGACCCGCGCCCGCTCGGCGCGGACCGTCGGCCACCACTCGTCGCGGAACCACTCCTCGAACGCGTCGGTGTCGTCGGTCGCCACGACGTAGCCGATGACCCCGCCGTCGTCCCCCGCCACGACGAAGGCGAGATCGGGATGCCGCGTGACGTAGGGGAGGGCGAACACGAGAGCCCACAGCCCGTCGTCCTCGAGCAGGCCCGTCGCATCCGCGCCGGCGTCGGCGGTGCGCAGGCACACCGCCGCGACGCCGTCCTCGTCGCCGGGGCGGAAGGGGCGGAGGGCGATCACGACACGAGCGTAGCGACGAACCGCACGCACTCCGGCGGCACCGTCAGGCTCACCCCGTCCCCCGGGTGCAGGCCCGCGGCCGACGCGGCCTCGAGGTCGACGGCGCATCCGCCCGCCCACACACGCACGCCGGCGGGCGTCGGCTCGAGGCGCGAGACGGTCGTGCGCCACGCGCCGTCGGCTCCGCCGACGCGCACGTCGGCGGGGCGGAACACCGCCGCGATCCCGGCGCCCTCGGGCACGGCGAGCGCGCGCGAGGCCGGATCGGCGCTCGCGAGCGTCAGCCCGGCAGCGTCGCCGATGCCGTGGAAGAGTCCGCCGGCGGCTCGGCCGAGGAGGCGGTTCAGGCCCGCGATCGCCGCCACGAACGCGGTGGCGGGTGCGGCGAACACCTCGCGCACGGCGCCCTGCTGCGTGATGGCGCCGGCTTCGAGGACGACCAGCCGGTCGGCGAGCGCCGCGGCATCGACGGCGTCGTGAGTCACTGCGATCGTGGTCGTGCCGGCCAGCTGCTCGCGCAGCATCGTGCGGATGCCCGCGGCCGTGGCGGGATCGAGCGCGACGAGCGGCTCGTCGAGCAGCACCGCGCGCGGCGCGGCGGCGAGCGCCCGGGCGACGGCGACGCGCTGCTGCTCGCCGCCGGAGAGCTCGCGCGGGCGGCGGGCGGACGTGCCCGGGAGGCCGACGCGCTCGAGCCATTCGGCCGCCAGCGCACGGGCCTGCGCGCGCGACGCGCCCGATGCGCGTGGGCCGAACGCGACGTTCTCGCCCGCGCTCAGGTGCGGGAACAGCCGTGCATCCTGACCGAGCAGCACGACGCCCCGCCGCATGGCCGGCACATGCCGGCGGACGCCGTCGCCGGCGCGCTCGACCACGCGGTCGCCGATCGCGATCTCGCCGCGGTCGATCGGGACGAAGCCGGCGATCGCTCCGACGAGCGTCGACTTCCCCGCACCGCTGGGCCCCATGACAGCGACCGTCTCCCCCGGCGCCGCATGGATCGCGACGTCGACGGCGAAGTGGGCGCGCTGGACGGCGACGTGCGCGCGGACGCCGCTCACGCGGCCGCCCCCGGCCGCCATCCGCGCACGAGGAGAAGCACGGCCACGGCGGTGACGAGGAGGAGCAGCGACAGTGCGACGGCGGTTCCCTGCGTCACGCCGGCGCCGTTGAACGCGGTGTAGATCGCCAGCGGCATCGTGCGCGTCGTGCCCGGCGCATTCCCCGCGAACAGCGCGGTCGCCCCGAACTCGCCGATCGCCCGCGCGAAGCACAGCACGACGCCCGCGACGATGCCGGGGGCGGCCAGCGGCAGCGTGATGCGGCGCAGGATCGTGCCGCGACCGGCGCCGAGGGCGGCCGCCGAGCGCTCGTGGTCGACGCCCGCCGCCCGGACGGCTCCCTCGACGGCGAGCACGAGGAAGGGGAGCGCGACGAAGCTCTGCGCGACGACCACGGCCGCCGTCGTGAACGGCAGCCCCGAGGCGCCCAGCCATCCGGTGCGTCCGAACAGGTAGAGCAGGGCGACGCCGCCCACCATCGGGGGCAGCACGAGCGGCACCGTGACGACCGCCCGCAGGAAGGCGGCTGTCCGCGGCCCCGACCGGGCGATCACGAGGGCGAGCGGCACGCCCAGCACGATGCACACGCCGGTCGCCGCGATCCCCGTCCGCAGCGACAGCGCGAGCGCGCCGAGGGCCGCGGGCGAGGTGACATCGGCGACGAAGGTCGCCCACGACACCCGCGCGACGAGAGCGACGAGCGGCACGACGAGGAACGCCACCGCGAGGACGGCCGGGATCGCGAGCCATCGGGGCGCGTAGCCCGCCCGCCGCCGGTGCGCGCTCACGGCGCGCCGAAACCCGCGGCGTCCAGCACCGTCCGCCCGACGTCGGAGCGGACGAACGCGACGAACGCCGCCGCTGCGGCGGGGTTGGCCGCCTCCCGGAGGGCGGCGATCGGGTAGCGGTTGACGACGTCGGCGGCACCGGCCGGCACGATCGCCTCGACATCGGCGTTCGCCTTCGTGTCGGTCGCGTACACCAGGCCCGCGTCCGCCTCGCCGGCCGCCACCTTCGCGAGCACGGCGGTGACGTTCTGCTCCTCGCTGACCGGGGTCACCTTGACGCCCGCGGCCGACAGCAGGCGCTGGGACGCCGCGCCGCACGGCACCTGCGGCGCGCACAGCACGACGCGGCGGCCGGGCAGGTCGGCGAGCGACCGGATGCCGGCGGGGTCTGCCGCGGGGACGGCGATCACGAGCGTGTTGGTGGCGAAGACGACGGGATCCTCCACGGCGTCGGCGACCTCGGTCATCGTCGCCTCGTCCGCCGACGCGAAGACGTCCGCCGGCGCGCCCGCGGCGATCTGCGTCGCAAGGGTTGCCGAGCCGTCGTACACCGGCACGACCTCGGCCCCCGGGTGCGCAGCCTCGAACTCCTCCGCGATCGAGTCGAACGCCCGCTGAAGCGACGCCGCGGCGTACACCCGCAGCGTGCCGGAGATGCCGTCCGACGCAGCGGGCGTCGGTGCCGCCGACGTGCAGCCGGCCAGGGCCAGCGCGGCGGCGAGCAGGCCGCCCAGGATCCGGGCCCGCCGCATGTCAGGCGCCCGCCGTCTCGACGACGACGTGCGTCGCCTTCACGGATGCCACCGCGAGCGCTCCGATCTCGAGTCCGAGCTCCCGGACGGCCTCGGCGCTCAGCAGCGACACGACGCGGTGGGGCCCGCTCTGCAGGTCCACCTGCGCCATGACGCCGTCGACCTGCACGCGCGTGACGATCCCGACGAAGCGGTTGCGGGCGCTCGAGTGCACCCCCGTCGGATCAGCGTCCGCAGCGTCGTCGGCGAGGCGCACCGCGAGCGCGGCGAGGGCGTCGCCCGGGATCTCGGCGGGCGACCCCGCCGCCGGGAGCTGGCCCGCATCGATCCAGCGGCGCACGGTGTCGTCGCTGACCCCGAGCAGACGGGCGGCGTGGGCGATGCGATATGAGGTCATGGCGCGAAAATACCGCATTCACGGCGGCTTTCGTGATTTCCTCTCCGCATCCGCGGATCCGACAGCGACGCCTACGCTGAGGGGATGCAGCCTCTCGTCGCGCCCGTGGCGGCGCTCGCCCCCGAAGAGCTCGTGCGCACCGCGCGCCACGCCGTCCTCGCGGGGATCGGCGAGGAGGGGCAGCGTCGCCTCGCCGCGGCGCGGGTCGCCGTCGTGGGGGCGGGTGGGCTCGGTTCCCCCGCGCTCCTCGCCCTCGCCGCGGCCGGCGTCGGCGAGCTCGTGGTCATCGACGACGACGTCGTCGAGCTGACCAACCTGCAGCGCCAGATCGCGCACCGCGTGCAGGACGTCGGCACGCCCAAGGCCGACTCCGCCGCGCGCGCCGTGCACGACCTCGCCCCGCATACGCGCGTGCGCACGATCGCCGAGCACCTCGACGAGGGCAATGCCGACCGGCTGCTGTCGGGCGTCGACATCGTCGTGGACGGCAGCGACACGTTCGCGACGCGCCGCGCCGTGGCCGCCGCGACCGAGCACGCGGGCGTGCCGCTCGTGTGGGGCGCGGTGCAGGAATGGCACGGGCAGGTGACCGTGTTCTGGTCGCGGCCGCCGTCGGCACGGGACGCGGTCGTGCTCGGCGACCTGTTCCCCGACGGCACGGAGGGCGACCCGCCCACGTGCGCGATGGTCGGAGTGCTCGGGGCCCTGTGCATCCAGGTCGGCGGCATGCTGGCGACCGAGGTCGTCAAGCTCGTCACCGGCGCGGGCGACCCGCTTCTCGGGCGCATCGCGGTCGTCGACGCCCTGCGCGCGCGCGTGGACGACGTGCCGCTGCGCCCGCGCGAGGCCGTCGCGTGAGCGCGCTGCGCTCCGTCGAGGAGCAGCAGGCCCGCGTACGCGCCGCCGTGCGGGCGGTGGGGACGGAGAGCGTGCCGCTCGCGGGCGCCGCCGGCCGCGTCCTCGCCGAACCCGTGCGCGCCGCCGCCGACCTGCCGCCCTTCGACAACTCCGCGATGGACGGCTTCGCGGTGCGGGCGGCCGACGTGGCCGCCGCATCCGCCGCCTCCCCCGCCGTCGTGCGCGTCGTCGCCGACCTCCCCGCCGGCACCGCCGACGACCCCTCGCTCGCGCCGGGCGAGGCGGCGCGGATCATGACCGGCGCTCCGACGCCCTCCGACGCGGACGCGGTCGTGCCCTTCGAAGACACCGCGGGCGGCCTCGCGGACTCGCTCGAGACCGCGCATGTCCTCCGCGCGCCCGCGCCCGGGGCCGCGATACGTCGTCGGGGCAGCGACGTGCGCGCGGGCGAGATCGTCGTGCCCGCGGGAACGGTGCTCGGCGCGTACCAGCTGGCCGCGGTCGCCGCCGCCGGCCACCACACGGTGGTGGTCGCACGGCGACCCCGGGTGGCCGTCGTCTCGACCGGCAGCGAGCTCGTCGCTCCCGGAGAGCCGATCGGACGCGGACAGATCCCCGACAGCAACGGCACGCTGCTCGCGGCGCTCGTGACGGACGCCGGCGGCGAGCTCGTGCTCGTCGAGCGGGTCGCCGACACCGCCGACGCGGTGGCGGCGGTCGTCGCTCGCGCCCTCGACGCACGCGCCGACGTGCTCGTCTTCAGCGGCGGCGTGAGCGCCGGCGCGTACGAGCCCGTGCGTGCCGCGTTCGAGGGGGGCGGCGACATCGAGTTCGCCAAGGTCGCGATGCAGCCGGGGAAGCCGCAGGCGTTCGGCACGCTCCCCTCGGGGGCGCTCGTGTTCGGCCTGCCGGGAAACCCGGTGAGCGTCGCGGTGTCGTTCGAGGTGTTCGTGCGCCCGGCGCTGGCGGCGATGCAGGGCCGCGATCCGCAGCGGGCGCTCGTGCCGCTGCGCGCGGCGACCGGATGGCGCACGCCCCCCGGGCGTCGGCAGTACCTTCCCGCTGTCGTCGACCTGGCCGCCGGGACGGTGGCCCCGGCCACCGCGGGCGGCTCCGGCTCGCATCTCGCGGGCTCGCTGGCCCGCGCGACCGCGTGGGCCATCGTCCCCGCCGAGGTCGAGGCCGTCGCCGCGGGCGATGTCGTGGATGTCATGCTGGGGGCATGAGCTTCCCGCACCTCGACGCCGCCGGCCGCGCGCACATGGTGGACGTCACCGCCAAGCAGCCGACCGTCCGCACCGCGACCGCCCGCGGGTTCGTCCGCTGCTCCCCCCAGGTGATCGCCGCCCTCGTGGACGGCACCGCAACGAAAGGCGACGTGCTCGCCGTCGCCCGCGTCGCCGGGATCCAGGGCGCCAAGCAGGCGGCGTCGCTCCTGCCGCTCGCCCACATCATCGGCGTGCACCGCGCCGCGGTCGAGCTCGAGGTGCAGGCCGAGGGCGTCGCGATCGAGGCGACCGTCGGCACCGCCGACCGCACCGGCGTCGAGATGGAGGCGCTGACCGCCGTCTCGGTGGCGGCGCTCACGATCGTCGACATGATCAAGGGCATGGACCGCGGCACGGTCATCGAGGATCTGCGGATCGTGGCGAAATCCGGCGGGCGCTCGGGCGACTGGGTGCGCCCCGGCGAGGACGGCCGATGATCCGCGTCCGCTACTTCGCCGCCGCCGCGGAACGCGCCGGCGCCGACGCCGAGGAGCGCCCGGAAGACACGCTCGCGAGCCTGCGTGCGGCGCTCGTGGCGGCGCATCCGGCCCTCGGCGAGATCCTCCCGCGCTGCGCCGTGCTCGTCGACGGCGAGCGCGCCGACGCGGACCGGCCGCTGCCGGCGGGCGCCGTCGTCGACGTGCTGCCGCCGTTCGCCGGCGGCTGACCGGCCATCGCACGGCGGTACACGGGCGTCAGCCGCCGAGGCCTTTCCACACCGCGGCGCCGTCGGCTTCGTGCTGACGCTTCCACACCGGCAGTTCGCGCTTGATGTCCTCGATGACCGTGCGGCACACGGTGAAGGCCTCGTCGCGGTGACCGGATGCGACGGCGATCACGACGGCCGCATCGCCCACCCCGAGGCGGCCGATGCGGTGACTCACCGCGACGATCGCGTCGGTGCCGGCGGCGGCGCGCTCGGCGAGCTCGGCGAGGATCCGCTCCGCGTCCGGATGCGCGGTGTACTCGAGCGCGACGACGTCCCCCGCCGCGTCGGGGTCGTTGTCGCGCACGCGTCCGATGAAGCTCGTGGCGGCGCCGTGGGCGGGGTCGTCGACGGCGGCGAGGTGCGCGGCGACGTCGAGGGGCGCGGCGGAGATCGCGGCGATGCGGACGGCGCTCACGCGTGGTCTCCGCCCGCGAGCTGATCGAGCACGTGCGCCGCGACGGAGAGGACGACCGGCATCCCCTCCTCGACCGCGCGCGGGGAGCCGGGCAGGTTCACCACGAGCGCGCCGGCCCCGTCGACGACGCCCGCGAGACCGCGGGAGAGCATGCCCGCGGGCTTCGCGGCCGCGCCCCGACGCCGCAGCTCCTCGGCGATCCCGGGCACCTCGCGCGTGAGCACGCGGCGCGTCCCCTCGGGCGTGAGATCGCGGGGACCGACACCGGTGCCGCCCGTCGTCACGACGAGCGACACACCGCCGGCCACCGCATCGCGCAGCGCCTGCTCGACGCTGTCGACGCCGTCGGGCACGATCATCGCGTCGGGGCACGCGAAGCCGGCCGCCTGCAGGGCGGCGACGGCGACGGGTCCCGCCGCATCCGCCCGTTCGCCGGCGGCCGACCGGTCGGACACCGTGATGACCCGGGCGGTGCGCTGCATACCGCCAGCCTAGGCCGACGTGCCCGCCGCGAGCTCGTCGGCGGGAGCGACGGTGGGCGGCGGGGGCGGGTCGGCCGATTCCGCCGCGGCCGTGATGCGCGCGGCCATGCCGGGGAAGATGAGGCCGTGGAAGGGCAGCACGCCCAGCCAGTACAGCCGCCCGAAGAGCCCCTTCGGGAAGAACACCGCCCGCTGTTCGTAGCGGGCGCCCGTGCCCTCCGGGACGACGCGCATCTCGAGCCACGCCAGCCCGGGCACCTTCATCTCCGCGCGCAGCCGCAGCAGGCGTCCGGGCTCCACCGCCTCCACGCGCCAGAAGTCCAGCGCGTCGCCGACCGTCACCACGGCGCGGCTGCGGCGGCCGCGCGCGAGTCCGACCCCGCCGACGACGCGGTCCATCCACCCGCGCACGGCCCACAGCAGCGGCGACGAGTACCACCCGTTCTCGCCGCCGATGCCGGCGATGACCGCCCACAGCCGCTCGGGGGAGGCGGTCGTCTCCTTCGAGCGCGCGTCGACGAAGACCGTGCGCCCCGCCCAGTCGGGATCGCTCGGCAGCGGGTCGCTCGGCACGCCGCTCACCTCGGCGTCCTGCCAGCTCGTCTCCACGGCGTCGCTCTCCACCCGCCCGAGCGCGAGCTGCACGGCGCGGCGATACGGGATGAGACCCTCGTCGGGGCGCGGGATGAGCGCGTCGACGTCGTGGTCCTTCATGACGCACTCGTTCTGCAGCGACTCCACGAGCGGGCGCGCGATCGCCCGGGGGATGGGGGTGACGAGGTTCACCCAGTGCGACGCGAGGCGGGGCGTCAGCACCGGGAGGGCCGCGATCGCGCGCTGGCGCAGGCCCGCCTCAACGGCGTAGCCGTTCATCATCTGCCCGTACCGCAGCACGTCCGGGCCGCCGATGTCGACCGCGCGGTTCACGTCGGACGACACCCGCGCGGCCCCCAGCAGGTAGTGGAGCACGTCGCGCACCGCGATCGGCTGGATGCGGTTGCGCACCCACCGCGGGGCGGGCATGTACGGCAGCACCTCGGTGAGGTGACGCACCATCTCGAACGACGCCGAGCCCGACCCGATGACGACGCCCGCCTGCAGCACGAGCGTGGGTACGCCGCTGGCCAGCAGGATCTCCCCCACCTCCACGCGCGAGCGCAGGTGGGGCGAGAGGGGCACGCCTTCCGGATGCAGTCCGCCGAGGTACACGATGCGACGCACGCCGGCCGCGGCGGCCGCGTCGGCCACGGTGTTCGCGGCCGCGCGATCGGCGTCCTCGAACCCGGCGCCCGCGGCCATCGAGTGGACGAGGTAGTACAGCACGTCGACGTCGTCGACGGCGGCCCGCACGGCGTCGACGTCGGTCGCGTCGCCCTCGACGATCTCGACGGCGTCGCCCCACGAGAAGGAGCGCGCGCGTTCGGGGCTGCGGGCGAGGATGCGCACGCGGTAGCCGGCGGACACCAGGCGCGGCACGAGACGCCCGCCGAGGTAGCCGGTGGCGCCGAAGACGAGCGCGCGGGGCGCGGAGCCGTCGAGGCGCGGCTGGGCGCGCAGGGCCTCCTCGCGGCCGGTGGGGGCACTGAGCTCGGTCATACCGCCACGCTAGGCGCGCTCACGCCGTGACGCGGGGGCTTGACGCCGCACCGCCGGCGACCGTGTCAGCGACGGCGGCGTCCGGTGCCGAAGATGCCCCGGATCACGCCGCTGAGGATCGTCCGGGTCGCGGGCGAGTCGAGGATCTGCTCCACGGGCGATTTCGGCACCCGCCGGCTCGTCGTGCTCGTGCGCGTGCGTCCGCCGGTGCTGCGCTGCAGGCGCTCGTACTCCCGCTGCGCCTCCTTCTCGGCTTCGGCGTGCGCCTTCGCGCGCTCCTTCTCCGCCTCCTCCGCCGCCGCGGCCTCGGCGGCGGCGTTCATCCGGGCGGTCAGCACTTCGCGCGCCGACTCGCGATCGACCGCCTGACCGTAGGCCGCCAGGAGGGGCGACGCGGCGACCGCGGCGGCGACCGCATCCGCGGGAGTGGGAGACATGAGGCCCTGCGGCGCGCGCAGTCGCGTCCACGCGACGGGCGTCGGCGCGCCCTTCTCGCTCATCACCGTGACGACCGCCTCGCCGGTGCCGAGCTCCTGCAGCACGCGTTCGAGGTCGTAGCCCGACGTGGGGTAGGTGCGCACGCTCGCACGCAGCGCATCGGCGTCCTCGGGCGTGAAGGCGCGCAACGCGTGCTGGATGCGCGAGCCGAGCTGCCCGAGCACTTCGCCCGGCACGTCCTTGGGCGTCTGCGTCACGAAGAACACGCCGACGCCCTTCGACCGGATGAGGCGCACGGTCTGCACGATCGCCGCGGTGAAGTCCTTCGACGCGTCGCGGAAGAGGAGGTGGGCCTCGTCGAAGAAGAACACGAGCTTCGGCTTGTCGAGGTCTCCCACCTCGGGGAGGATCTCGAACAGCTCCGCCAGCAGGTACATCAGGAACGTCGAGAACAGCGCGGGCTTGTCGGCGACGCCCGGCACCTCGAGCAGGCTGATGATCCCCTGTCCGTCGCCCGCGGTGCGCAGGAACTCGCGCACGTCGAACTCCGGCTCGCCGAAGAAGACGTCCGCGCCCGCGTCGGCGAACGTGATGAGCTCGCGGAGGATCACACCGGCTGTGGCCGCCGACAGCCCGCCGAGCGCCTTCAGCTCGTCCTTGCCGTCGTCGCTCGTGAGATAGGTGAGGACGGCGCGCAGGTCGGAGAGATCGACGAGGGCGAGACCGTGGGCGTCGGCGTAATGGAACACGAGGCCGAGGCTCGACTCCTGCGTCGCGTTCAGCCCCAGCACCTTGCTGAGGAGCAGGGGCCCGAACCCCGACACGGTGGCGCGCACCGGGATGCCGGCGCCGACGCCGCCGAGCGCGTAGTACTCGGTCGCGAACCCGCGCGGCGTCCAGTCCTGGCCGATGGCGCGCGTGCGGGCGAGGAGCTTGTCGCTCGACTGCCCGGGCGTCGCGACGCCCGACAGATCGCCTTTGATGTCGGCTGCGAACACCGCGACACCGTTCGCTGCGAGCTGCTCGGCGAGGCCCTGGAGCGTGCGCGTCTTGCCGGTGCCCGTGGCACCGGCGACCAGGCCGTGGCGGTTCGTCATCGCGAGCGGGATCCGCACCGGGACGTCGGGCCGCGGCTCGCCGTTGACGAGTGCACCCAGTTCGAGCGCAGGGCCCTCGAAGGCGTAGCCGGCGCGGATGGCGTCGACGTGCGCGGCATCCAGTGGGCCGGTGGCGGGCGCGGATGCGGGCGCGTCGGGAGCAGGGGCGGGGGCCTCGGCAGCGGCCTTGGCCGCCGCGAGCCGCGCCTCGGCAGCCTGGGCCTCCGCCCGTGCGGCCGCGGCCTGTGCTTCCAGACGGGCCAGTTCGGCGGCGGCGACATCGACGTCAGCGGGCTCGCTCATGGCGGTCAGCCTAGCTCGGCGGCGAAACCACCGACACGGGCGCATCGTCGGGCGTCGGCGTCGCCGGGTCCTGCCGGATGACGACGGAGAAGGCCGCTGCGATGGCGAACGCGGTCCCCGCGCCGATCAGCGCGCCGCCGGCGGTGTCGCTCAGCCAGTGGGCGTGGAGGACCGTGCGGCTGAATGCCATGAGCACGGTCCACGCGATTCCCACCACGAGCACCCACACGCGCGGGAACAGCAGCACCGCGACCACCGCGATCGTCCCGGCATTGGCCGTGTGGCCCGAGGGGAACGAGCCGAAGTCGGCACGCACGAGGATGTCCTCCGGCCGCGCCCGGCCGAACAGGTGCTTGAGCGCCTGCACGCCGCCGGCGCTGACGACGGACGCGGTGAGGAAGTACGCCGCGGGCCACGGCTTCCGCGCGATCACGAGCGCGAGCGCGCCGCCCAGCGGCACGACGTAGACGCCGATCCACGTGCCGCCCGCGGCGTTCATGAACGTCGCGAAGGCGATCAGCACCGGCTCGCGCGACGAGCCGGCGAGCACGGCGTCCCACCACGCGTCGACGGTGAACGGCGTGTCGCCGCGGGCGAGCACCCACGCGCCCAGCGCGCACGAGAGGGCGATCAGCGCGACGCCCACGATGAGCTGCCATCGCCACGAGCGCACGACGTCGAAGGTCATCGCCCCAGTGTGCCGTCCTGCGCCATGCTCGCCGAGGAGGTTGCGCGGCCGGGCTGCGGCGTGCTGCTAGGGCGCGAGCAGACCGACGGTGCGCGGCCGCACGAGCAGCCACAGCGCAAGGACGCCCACCACGGCGCATCCGACCATGACCGACGCCATCGTCGTCGCCGTGATGCCGGCGCTGCCGGCGACCCAGCCGACGACCGGCGAGATCACGCCGGCCACACCGAAGTTCGTGGCGCCGATCACCGACTGCGCGGTGCCGGCGGCCTTGCCGTGACGGTCGAGGGCGAGCACCTGCACGCACGGGAACGTGAAGCCGCACGACGTGATGAACAGGAACAGCGGCACGACGGTGCCCCACATGCCGAGACCGAGCTGGTCGGTCACGATGATCGCGGCGCCCGAGACGAGCAGGCCCGCCGTCGAGAACGCCATCACCCACTGCGGCCCGAAGCGCGCTGCGAGCCGCGAGGCGGCCTGGACCCCGAGCACGATGCCGAGGGAGTTCACCGCGAACAGCACGCCGTACTGCTGCGCGTCCAGTCCGTACGACCCCTGGAAGAGGAACGACGAGGACGACAGGTACGAGAACAGGCCGCTGAAGGTCATGCCGCCGATCACGAGCACGCCGACGAAGACGCGGTCGCGGAAGACGCTCCCGTAGCGCTGCCAGATCGTCGTCGAGCCGTGCTCGGCCCGACGCTCGCGAGGGAGGGTCTCGGGCACGAGGAAGAGCGCCGAGACGAGCATGACGGCGCCATACAGCGCGAGCACGACGAAGATGCCGCGCCACGGCACGACGAGCAGCAGCGCCGATCCCGCCAGCGGCGCCAGGACGGGGGCGACCCCCGAGACCAGCGCGAGGCGCGACAGCATCACGACCAGGCGGCGTCCGCCGAACAGGTCACGCACGATCGCGGCGGCGACGACACCGCCGGCGGCGGCGCCGGCCCCCATGAGCACGCGCGCGAGCGACAGCAACTCGAGGTTCGGCGCGAGTGCCGCCCCGGCGCTCGCGACGACGTGGAGCGCGGTCACGGCCAGGAGCGGAACGCGTCGGCCCACCTTGTCGCTGAGCGGGCCGACGACGAGCTGGCCGAGCGCGAAGCCGACCATCGTGCCGGTGAGCGTGAGCTGGATCGCCGCGGCGGTGGTCTGGAAGTCGCTCTCGAGCACCGGGAATGCCGGCAGGTACAGATCGATCGTGAACGGCCCGAGCGCGGTGAGTGCCCCTAGCAGGATGATGTAGACGATCCGACGGGCGGCGGGGATCGAGTCCCCCGGATGCAGCATGATCGGCGCCGTCGCCGGGTTGCTCCCGAGCGTGCGGATGGCGCCCGTCGTGCCCGACACGCGGACGGTGTCGGTGGCGGCGGGGACGATCGGGTGTTCTGCGGTGTCGAGCACGAGGCCTTCGTTCGAGGGGCGAGGAGCGGCCCGGATCCGGGTCGGCGAGGGGGGAAGACGAAGCCCCGAATCGATTCGGGGCTCGTGACAGCATACCGGTGCCGGACAGCCGCGTACAGCCGGCGGGACGCCCGTTCCTCGGCCCCTTCCCAGCGTCGGTCCCATGCATCCGCATAGGCTGGAGGTGTCGGCTCCGCGCCGACGTGTCCAGAGCTCCCGCACCGAAACCGAACACGCCGCGCATGACCGACAAGCCCCGCCGCACGAGCGGCAATCCCGCCACGCAGGCCCGCATCGAGCAGACCGTGAAGCAGCAGCGCGAGCAGAAGCGCCAGGAGAAGCTCGCCGAGTATCAGCGCCAGCTCGCCCGCCGCCGACGCGGCAAGGTGGTGTGGTGGGTCGTCGGGTCGATCGCCACGCTCGCGGTCGTCGCAGTGGTCGTCGCGTCCTTCGTCTTCGCCCCGCGTCCGACCACGGCCACGTACGAGGCGGCCAACAGCACCGGACGCGAGATCGACGGCGTCGAGACGTTCCAGAACACGACGCAGCACACCGACGAGCCGGTCACCTATCCGCAGACGCCACCGGCCGGTGGCCCGCACAACCCGGTCTGGCTGAACTGCGGCGTGTACACCGAGCCGCAGGAGAACGAGCGCGCGGTGCACTCGATGGAGCACGGCGCGGTGTGGGTGACGTACGACCCTGCGCGCATCTCGGGCGACGCGCTCGACACCCTGAAGCAGTGGCTGCCCTCCAGCTACGCGCTCCTCTCCCCGTACGAGGGCATGGACACGCCCATCGCCGTGAGCGTGTGGAACGCGCAGCTGAAGGTCGACGACCCCGCCGACGAGCGCATCGGCGAGTTCTTCACCGAGTACTGGCGCAGTCAGAACGCCCCCGAGCCCGGCGCCGCCTGCTCGGGCGCGCTCGACGGGCCCGGCAAGCAGTGACCGAGGCGCACCGCTCGCGCGCGACGTGGCTCGTAACCGCCGCGGCCGTGCTCGCGGTCGGTGCGCTCGCCTTCGGGATCGGCCGCTTCACGGCGTTCGGGGCGAGCGCGGCGCCGCAGCATCCGGCGACCGACTCGGCCGACGCCGGCTTCGCGCGCGACATGCAGGTGCATCACGCGCAGGCGGTCGAGATGGCGATGGAGATCTACGCCAAGACCTCCGACGACGAGCTGCGCGCGCTGTCGTACGACATCGCCACCGCGCAGTCCGCTCAGCGCGGCGAGATGTACGGCTGGCTCGTGACGTGGGGCCTGCCGCAGGCGGGCGGCCCGCTCATGGGGTGGATGGGCTCCGGCTCGTCGCACGAGCACGGCGAGGACGCCGCATCCGAGGCCGACCTGCGCGCGCAGATGGGCATGGCGACCGACGCGGAGCTCGCCGAGCTGCGCGCGGACACCGGGACGGCCGCCGACTGCCTGTTCCTCGCCCTCATGGTGCGCCACCACGAAGGCGCCATCCCGATGGCCGAAGCGGTCATCGATGAGGGGTCGGACGCCCGCGTGCGCGCCGTCGCGACGAGCATGGTGCAGACGCAGTCCGCCGAGATCGATGCGATGACCGGCATGCAGCAGCGCCTGGCCTGCGGCTGACGCACGCAGACCAGGCGCTGTGGCTCGCGCCCTGTGGCCTCAGCCCTTCGTCGCGCCCGCGAGCAGACCGCGGACGAAGAAGCGCTGCAACGCGAAGAACACGATCAGCGGCACGAGGATCGAGATGAACGTGCCTGCCGACTGCAGGAACCACTGGTCGCCCCATGTGCCCGACAGCGAGTTCAGCGACTGCGTCAGCGGCAGCGAGGAACTCGGCGCGAAGATCGTGGCCACCAGCAGGTCGTTCCACACCCAGATGAACTCGAGCACCGCGAACGACGCGAGGGCGGGAGCGGCCAGCGGCAGGATGAGGCGGAAGAAGATCTGCCCGTGTCCGGCGCCGTCCACGCGCGCGGCCTCGATGACTTCGTGCGGGATCTCGGCGATGAAGTTGTGCAGCAGGAAGATCGCCAGCGGCATCGCGAAGATGACGTGCGCGATCCACACCGTCGCGAAGCTGTGCTCGATGCCGCGCAGCTCCAGCCCCGGGAAGATCGTCACGTCGTTGATCGTGAGACCCCGCGAGAACAGGCTCAGCAGCGGCACCAGCGCCATCTGCAGCGGCACGATCTGCAGCGCGAAGATGAAGATGAAGAAGAAGTTCCGGCCCTTGAAGTCGATCCACGCGAACGCGTAGGCGATCAGGGAGGCGACCGCGAGCGCGAACACCACCACGGGGATGGTGATCGCGAGCGAGTTGAGGAACGACGCGCCCAGCGTCAGGGCCGTGCCGCCCGACGTCAGCGCCTGCCGGTAGTTGTCCAGCGTGAAGGCCGGGTCGACGAAGACCGTCCACCAGCCGCTGGACTGCGTGTCGGAGCCCGGGCGGAACGACGTGATGAACAGGCCGAACGTCGGGATGGTCCAGAAGAACGCGATCACGATGGCCGCGATCGTCGCGCCCTTCGACGTCAGGCGCTTGCGCGCCATCGCCTCGTGCCGGCGGGTGTCGCGCGCGACCTGGCGGGCCGAGCGCGAGTCCACGACGGGCTCGACGACTTCGGTGCTGATGGTCATCGGATCTCCCTCTGCTTCCGGATCTGGCGGACGTTGAAGATGATCAACGGCAGCACGAAGATGAACAGCACGACCGCCAGGGCCGCGGAGTGGCCGTAGCTCTGGAATCGCTGCTGCTGGTTGACCATCTCGAACGCGAGGACGGTCGTGTCGTTGCGACCGCCGGTCATGACCGCGACGATGTCGTAGATCTTCAGGGCGCCGATGGCGATCGTGGTGACCACGACGATGAGGGACGAGCGGATGCCGGGCACCGTGACGTTGCGGAACCTCTCCCACGCGTTCGCGCCGTCGAGCTCGGCCGCCTCCATCTGCTCCGGCGGCACCGCCTTGATGGCAGCCGACAGGATGACCATCGCGAGTCCCGTCTGGCTCCAGATGAACACGACCACGAGAAGCAGCGTGTTCACGAGCGGCTGCGCGGCCAGCCACGTCACCGGCTGTCCGCCGAACGCCGTCACGATGCCGTTGAGCAGGCCGATCTGGTCGCCCTGGCGGAAGTCGTAGATGAACTTCCAGATGATGCCCGCGCCGACGAACGAGATCGCGAACGGCATGAAGATGAGGATCTTCAGCACGCGCTCGCCCTTGGCGCGGTCGATGAACACCGCGTAGGCCAGGCCGATCGCGGTCGCGAACGTCGGGGCCAGCAGCACCCAGATGAGCGTGTTGATGACCGACCAGAACCCCTCGGGGTTCGTGAACGTCCAGATGTAGTTGTCCAGCCCCACGAAGTTGTCGCCGGTCTTGTCGAAGAACGACTGCACGAGCGTGGAGATCGCGGGGTAGATGAGGCCCACCAGCAGCAGGATCGTGGCGGGCGCCGCGAACAGGATGAGCTGGAACAGATACCCCGCGCCCTGGCGCGAGCGGTAGTCGGCCCAGAAGAGCACGGCGCCGAGGATGACCGCGATGCCGAGCACGTAGATGACGGCGTTCTGATACGGCCGCAGCAGCATGAAGGCGAGCACCGGCAGCAGGAAGCACGCGGCCAGGCGCAGCCAGAAGTACCCGCGCCCGGGGCGCGGCGCGTACTCGATGAGCAGGAGGATGAGCCCGACAACGGCGCCGAAGACGACGACGATGATCGGGATCTGGACGATGGGGTTCAGGCCGCCCAGCCAGCGGAAGAAGCTGTTCAGCGAGAACCCGAGCGTCGTCGGCCGGGTCTCGACGGGGGCGCGCGTGACCATGAAGACGAACAGCGCCGCCGCCACGATGAGCGCGGCGACGACGACGAGGACGGTGACGCGATGGCGACGGGCCGCGGTGACCAGACGGCCCTCCGCGGGCTTCTCGCCGGGCGGGGGCGCGACGGCCGTGCCGGGCGCCTCGGTGGTGTGGGTCATCTCTCCCCTTCTGAGCACATCTGCGGGCTCACGGACGGATGTCGGGGCGCGGGCACGGGTCGCCCGCTCCTCGGGTGGGGGTGGGGCGACCCCGGTGAGCGTCGCGAGGACGTCTCACCGGGGTCGCCGGGCATCCGGGTCAGTTGTTGTAACCGGCCTGGATGTCGCTGA
The DNA here is from genome assembly GCF_003931875.1 of Microbacterium sp. 10M-3C3. Lineage (NCBI taxonomy): Bacteria > Bacillati > Actinomycetota > Actinomycetes > Micrococcales > Microbacteriaceae > Microbacterium > Microbacterium sp. 10M-3C3. The sequence goes on from NZ_CP034245.1 coordinate 2,713,683, forward strand.
GCACCTCGTCGGTGGGCTTGCCGTCGATCCAGCTGACCATGCCCTTCCAGAAGGAGCCCGAACCCACCGTGGCGGGCATGAGGTCGGACGCGTCGAAGCGGAGCGTCGTGTTCGGGTCCTGCAGGACCTTCATCGCCTCGGTCAGGAACTCGCTCGAGGCCAGCGACGGGTCGGCGCCCTTGTTGGCCGAGATCACGCCGCCGAGCTTGACGCGGGCGTCCGCGAACTCGGGGGTCGACATGTACTCGACGACCTTCTGGACGGCCTCGTCGTCGGAGAACGCCGCGACGAACTCGCCGCCGCCCTCGACCGAGAGCTCACCCTCCGAGACACGGGGCAGGATGAACGCGTAGACGTCGCCGTCGGGGGCGACGGTCGGCGTCTGGCCGGCCGCGTTCTTCACGGTGAGGAAGTTCGCCGACAGGAACGACGCCTGGTGCGTCATCGGGCAGGTGCCGTCGGCGACCTTGGCCGCGACATCCGCGAAGGCCACCGAGTTGATGCTGCGCACGTCGCCGAAGCCCGCGTTGACGTAGTCGGGGTTGAGCAGGATCTCGCCCACCGCGTCGAACGCCTCCTTGATCGGCTGGTCGGTGAACTTCACGTCGCCCGCGACCCACTGGTCGTAGACGTCGGGGCCGGACTGGCGCAGGACGAGGTCCTCGATCCAGTCGGTGCCGGGCCAGCCGGACGCGGCCTCGGAGGCGAAGCCCGCGCACCACGGCGCCGCGCCGGTCTTGTCGCGGATCGTCTGCGTCAGGGTGAGCAGCTCGTCGTACGTCTTGGGGATCTCGACACCCCACTCCTTGAACTTCGCCGGCGAATACCAGACGTAGCCCTTGAGGTTGGCGAGCATCGGGGCGGCGTAGAACGTGTCGTCGAACGTGCCGTACGACTTCCAGTCCTCGCCCCAGTACTCGTCGACGTTGCTGCTGACGGCGTCGGACGCCTTCTGCACCTCGCCGGTGTCGACGAGCGTCTTGAGCAGACCCGGCTGCGGGACGATCGCGATGTCGGGGGCGTCGCCACCGGTCACCTTGGTGACGATGTTGCCCTCGAAGCCCTTGTCACCGGTGTACTCGACCTTGATGCCGGTGTCCTTGGTGAACTGCTCGAACGACTGGTTGAGCGCATCGGCCTCCGTGCCGGTGATACCGCCCGAGATGCGGACGGTGGCGCCTTCGGTGCCTCCGTCGCCCGATCCGCTCGAGTCGCCTTCGGCGCAGCCCGCGAGGGCGAGTGCCCCGACCGCGAGCAATCCGACGGGCGCCAGCAGGCGACGCCGCTGTGACATGCCCATGTGGTTCCTCCTCCTTGAGTTCTCTGTGGTGCGCGGCTCCCATGAGGAACCGATTCCAGCACACGCTATTGGAGAACCGCGCAACGCACAACATCGATTGATCACGAGTACGTAACCACGGCTTGGGAGCGCTCTCAAGCCCCAATTGGACGCACTCGGCGGTTCGTTATCGGATCGCAACCGGTTCCACTTTGTCGGGAGGACCGGCTAATCTGGCTGCGGCGCCCGCGACGCAGCGGCGCAGATCCAGGAGGCGACATGGGCGGAATCGCCGACGTGGCACGCCTCGCAGGGGTATCGAAGTCCACGGCGAGCCGGGCCCTCACCGGCAGCGGGTACGTGTCGGAGGACACCCGGCGGCGCGTGGCGGATGCCGCGACCTCGATCGGCTACGTGCCGTCGACCAGCGCCGTGAGCCTCGCGACCGGCCGGCTCGGCAGCATCGGGGTCGTCATGCCGACCGTCTCGCGGTGGTTCTTCGCCGAGGTCCTCGAGGGCGTGCAGTCGGCGCTGCTCGAGCACGATCTCGACCTCACGCTGTACACGGCGAGCCCCGGATCCCCCGACCGGCGCCGCATCCTGGAGCAGTACCTCCCCCGCCGCCGGTTCGACGGCCTCATCGCGGTCGGCCTCGAGCCTTCCGACGAGGAGCGCGAGCGCCTCAAACAGCTCGGACGTCCCGTCGTGAGCATCGTGGGAGAACCCGGTACGGAGGGCGTCGTCGCGATCGACGACGTGCACGCGGCCCGGCGGGCGACCGAGCACCTCATCGCGCTCGGGCACCGGTCGATCGCGTTCCTCGGCGGCGACGCGGACGGGTACTGGGAGCACGTCGACCGCCTGCGCCTGCGCGGCTACCGCGAGGCGATGGCCGACGCCGGACTGTCGGGATACGACCGTCACGTGCGCAGCGAGATCACGATGCCGGCGGGATACGCGGCGGCCGTCGACCTGCTGGGCGAGACGCGTCGCCGCCCCACCGCGATCGTGGCGGCGTGCGACGAGGTCGCGATCGGCGCGATCATCGCGGCGCGGCGGCTCGCGATCGCCGTGCCGGCCGAGCTCAGCGTCGTCGGCATCGACGACCACGAGTTCGCGGAGATGTTCGCGCTGACCACCCTCGAGCAGGTCCCGCGCGAGCAGGGGCGCATCGCGGTCGACATGCTCGTGCAGGCCATCGAGGACCCCGAGCGACGGCCGCAGGACGTGCGGCTGCAGTCCCGGCTCATCGTGCGCAACACGACCGCGCCGCTGAATCCGGCCACCGCGGTCACCGTCTCCGACACGGGCCTCGCCCGCGACTGAGCATGGCCTCGCGCGCGAGGCACAACGACGAAGGGCCCCGGATGCCGCAGCATCCGGGGCCCTCCGAAAGCGTCTTACTTGAGGCCCACCGTGGCGCCGGCCTCTTCGAGAGCGGCCTTCGCCTTGTCGGCGGTCTCCTTGTTCGCACCCTCGAGGACGGGCTTCGGGGCGCCGTCGACGAGAGCCTTCGCGTCGCCGAGGCCGAGCGAGGTGAGCTCGCGGACGACCTTGATGACCTGGATCTTCTTGTCGCCGACCGACTCGAGGATGACGTCGAACGAGTCCTTCTCCTCGGCCTCCTCGGCGGGGGCGCCACCGGCGGGCGCGCCCGCAGCGGCGACCGCGACGGGCGCGGCGGCGGTAACGTCGAAGGTCTCCTCGAAGGCCTTCACGAACTCGCTGAGCTCGATGAGCGTGAGCTCCTTGAACGCGTCGAGCAGCTCCTCAGTGCTGAGCTTTGCCATGATTTTCTCCTTGTTCGGGGTTGTTCTGCCGAAGCCTTATCAGGCCGCGGACTCCTGCTTCTCGCGCAGCGCGTCGACCGTGCGGACGGCCTTCGACGGGAGCGCGGTGAAGACGAATGCCGCCTTGGTCATCGTCGCCTTCATCGCACCGGCGAGCTTCGCCAGCAGGACTTCACGGCTTTCGAGATCGGCGAGCTTGTTGACCTCGTCCGCGGTCAGGGGGGCACCGTCGAAGTACCCGCCCTTGATCACGAGCAGAGGGTTAGCCTTGGCGAAGGCACGCAGGCCCTTGGCCACGGCGACCGGGTCACCGTGGACGAAGGCGATGGCGGACGGGCCCTTGAGCTCGTCGTCCAGACCCGTGACCCCCGCGTTGTTCGCGGCGATCTTGGTCAGCGTGTTCTTCACCACGGCGTATTCCGCGTCCTGACGGATCGTGGTGCGCAGCTCCTTGAGCTGGGCGACCGTCAGACCGCGGTACTCGGTCAGCATGACGGCGTTCGAGTTCTCGAAGTTCTTCGTGAGCTCGGCGACCGATGCATCCTTCTGCGCCATGGCCACTCCTTGTGTGTACGAGACGCACCGCGGCAGCGGGCGCCGAGCCGCAGCATCCGGCGCCCGGGAAGCAGAAGAGCTCCGGCGCAAGCGCACGGAGCTCGGTTCCCGTTCGGGATTCGTTTCGTACACCTGCGCGGGCCCCTGCATTCGCAGAGCTTCGATCGTCGTGCGCTCGCGCGCACACCGATGACCGGCGGTCTTTGGCTTGTGTTCGAGCGTACCGCACCTGGTCCCGCCCTCCAAATCCCTCGCGAGGGTACGACCTTCCGCCCAGTGCACGATCTTCCGCCGCGTCGAGCGGGCTGAGTCCCTTAGCGTGGTGTCACTTCCCGCGGGGTTCTCGTCGTCGTAGGCGATGAAGGGCCACCGTGGGATGACCAGTTGTTTCCGCCAAGAAGCAAAGAAGAGATCCCACGATGACCCACCACCAGTCTGCCTTGACGACTCTGATCGGCGAAGTCCTTGCCGACCCCGACCTGGCTCACTCGGACGTGTTCCGTCGGATGCTGCAGGCGGGCCTGCAGGACCTGATCAACGCGGAAGCGACCGTGAAGATCGGCGCGGCCCCGCATGAGCGCACCCCTGAGCGCACCACACGCCGCAACGGCACCCGACCCAAGACGCTGGCGACCCCGGCCGGGGAGGTGGACCTGCAGATCCCGAAGCTGCGGGAGGGGTCGTTCTTCCCGAGCCTGCTGCACCCGCGTCGCCGGGTCGATAAGGCCCTCTACGCCGTGATCTGCCAGGCATGGATCGACGGGGTCTCCACCCGCAAGGTCGACCAGCTGATCCGCGCGCTGGGCAACGACACCGGCATCTCCCGGTCGACGGTCTCTCGGATCTGCTCAGAGATCGACGAAACCGTGCACGAGTTCCTGCACCGCCGACTCGATCACACCTGGTTCCCGTACCTGTTCCTCGACGCCACCTACCTCGACGTCCGCCACCGCGGCCGCGTCGTCTCCCAAGCCCTCGTGGTCGCCACCGGCGTCAGCGGCGACGGGCGCCGCGAGATCCTCGGCATGAGCCTCGGGGATGCGGAGACCACCGACTTCTGGACCGAGTTCCTCCGCAGCCTGCGCGACCGGGGACTGAAGGTCGCCACCGACGCCGATCCGCTCGGCGTCGCCCTGGTCACCTCCGATGCCCACGCCGGCCTGAAAGCCGCGATCAAGGCGATCCTGCCCGGATCCGGGTGGCAGAGATGCCGAGTCCATTTCGCCCGCAACGTCACCCAGAAGCTCGGCTCGGCCCGCTCCAAGCCCGTCAACGCGCTGATCTCGACGATCTTCGCGCAGACCACCTCCGAGGCGGTGCTTGCCCAATACAAAGCCGTCGCGGACAGCCTGCGCAGCTCCTTCCCGGAGGTCGCCGAGATGCTCGAGGCCGCCGAACCCGACCTCACCGCGTTCGCACCACTACCCCGCGAGCACTGGCAGAAAGTCTGGTCCAACAACCCCATCGAACGCCTCAACCGCGAGATCAAACGCCGCGCCGACGTCGTCCAGATCTTCCCCGACCAAGGCTCCGTGACCCGCCTGATCGGCGCCGTCATCCAAGAGCAGCACGAGGAATGGTCCTACGGCGAACGCCGCTACTTCTCCGACATCTCCATGCGCAAACTCGTCCACACCCTCCACGACCACGCAGAGCCGGCACGCCCCGAGCTCTACCTCACCGCCTGACCACCACCCACCACAGGGAACAACTGGAGTGACACCACGCAAAGGGACTTGACCGTCGAGCTCGTGCAATCGGCGACACCTCGTGCGCTCGCGAGCGGCGGTCAGCGGGGCGGGCGGATCCCGAACGCCCCCAGGCGCGCCGCGAGCGCGCGGGGGCTCGCGATGTGCGCGTCACCCCAGCGCGCGACCGAACGCCCCGTGGTCCCTCGGATCCAGTCTTCACGCTGCTTCTCGGCGAGAAGCACCGCCTCGAGCGACCGGCCCGAGCGCAGCGCCTCGTCGAGATACTTGCTCTCGCCGTCGAACTCCGCCCACGCCGCGACCTCCTCCAGCCCGAGATCCACGAAGTACCAGCCGCCCGCCGGCGCCCGGACCGGCACCTGCAGCGCAATCGAGCGGAAGCCCAGCCGGATGAGCTGCAGCCGGCTGACGCTCTCGCCCGGCAGCTGTGCGCGACCATCCATGAGCTCGGCGATCCATCTGGCCTGACGGATGCCCCGCGCCCCCGACGCCCGCAGGAGGCGCGCGTCGATCTCGCTGCGCCACTGCTGCGCCGCCGATTCGTCGTACTCCCGGCCCACCAGGGCGACGGATCGCATCGCCGCGTCGGCCGCCGCGAGCGCCGCTTCCGCAGGCAGGACTCGGATGAGGTCGAACACCGTCCGCGCCAGGGTCGTGCATCGCAGCCCGCCGACGCTCATGACATCTTCGTCGGGGAGTCGATGAGCATGACGGAAGACGTCGTCACCGCTCGAGATACGCGACGCACGCGGCATGGTCAGCTGCACCCGACTCGGCGACGACCGATACAGCGGCAAGCCGTGGATGGCGGCGGCCGAGTGGTGCGATGCGGCGGCGCGCTCGCCGGCCGCGTCGCGCAGCACGGCGACCGTGTGAAGCAGGTGACGCGACTCCGGCCACAGCTCCGCCCACACCGCCCCCGACACCCACCACCCGCGACGCACCTTGTGCAGGCGCCCCTCCTGCTGCGCGGACTCGATCCCCCGCTCGGACAGGCCTCCCCGCAACAGGTCGATGCGCGACCGCAGGATGAGGTGTGCTTCGTCGAGGGTGATGTGCCGCATCCGGTCACTTCACCTCCTCCGCGCACGGCCGCCGCGCGTCGCCCGCCATCCTGTTCACTGTCGCGCTCCCGCATGCGCTCGGGAGGAGAAGCCACCCCGCTCGCGAAAGCACGGGATCTCGCCGATCGCACGACCTGTCCGCGCCGAAAAGCCGTCCGTTCGACGACAAGTCGTCCACTCGCGAGCCAGCAGCGGGCGGCGAACACACAGGCTCGGCGGGTCGGGGCGGAGGCGGTCGGAGGGCGGGGTTAGGGTCGGAGGCATGGTTCTCGAGATGCGGCCCGCGGGCGAGGCGCTCGAGGACACCGCCGAGCCGGGGATGCTCCGTGCCCAGCCCTACCGCGCCGACCTCGCGCGCCGCGCGGCGGAGCGCCGCGCCGAGCTCGACGCCCGGATCGTCGCCGACTCGCGCGACCGCGTCGCGTGGATCCGCGCGCGCTCGCGCGGCATCACGGCGACCGACGTCGCGACGCTCACGAGCACCAACGCCATCGCGCGCGCGGCCGACGCGAAGCTGCAGGGGTCGAACTTCTCGGGCAACGCCTACACCGCGCACGGGCGCCGCCGCGAGCCGGAGATCGCCGCGTGGGTCGCCGCGACGCACGCGATCATGCCCTCGTCCGCGCTGTACCGCGCGGTGATCGAGCCGCGTCACCTCGCCACCCCCGACGGCCTCGCGGTGGATGCGGCGGGCCGGGTCACGCTCGCGGAGATCAAGACGACGAACAAGTCGTGGCGCAGCATCCCCCGCTCGTACCTGCGGCAGGTGTGGTGGCAGCAGCACGTGCTCGGCGCCGAGCGCACGCTCGTGGCGTGGGAGCTGCACGACGACTTCGTGCCCGTCGACGACGAGCCGCGCTGCCAGTGGGTCGATCGCGACGAGCGCGAGATCGCCGCGCTCGTGAAGCTCGCCACGTCCCTCATCGACGAGCTCCACCGCCGTACGATGCGCGGGCGCACCCCACCGCCCGCGCCGCCGAAGGACAGGTTCCGGGCACTCGCCCTCGCGGACTGAGATAGTTGACGCAGGTCAACCATTCGACGTATAGTTGATGTAAGTCAACTATCGCGCCGATGCTGTCGCGTCCCCCCTCGATCCGCGAAAGGCCCCTATGGCCACCGATACCGCCGCGCCCGCCGTCGGCACCGCCGCACCGCGACGCGTCCTCCCCGCCCTCATCGGGCTGCTCCTGGGCATGTTCGTGTCGATGCTCGCCTCGACGGTCGTCTCGACGTCGCTGCCCGTGATCATCCACGACCTGCAGGGCAGCCAGAACGACTACACGTGGGTCGTCACCGCGACCCTCCTCACGACCGCCATCTCGACGCCGATCTGGGGCAAGCTCGCCGACCTGTTCGACCGCAAGCTCCTCATCCAGCTCGCGATCGCCCTGTTCGTGCTCGCGACCGCGGCGGCGGGCTTCTCGCAGAGCCCCGGGATGCTGATCACCTTCCGCGCCGTGCAGGGCCTCGGCGCGGGCGGCCTCGCCGCCCTCAGCCAGGTGATCATGGCCGACATCATCAGCCCGCGCGAGCGCGGCCGCTACATGGGTCTGTTCGGCGCCGTCATGGCCGTCGCGACCGTCGGCGGCCCGCTGCTGGGCGGCGTCATCACCGACGGCTTCGGCTGGCGCTGGAACTTCTTCGTCGCCCTTCCCTTCGCCGTCGCGGCGCTCGTCATCATGCAGCGCACGCTCCACCTGCCCCACCGCCCCGCGCAGCGCGCGCGCATCGACTACCTCGGGATCGTGCTGCTGGCGACGGCGGTGTCGCTCCTGCTCATCTGGATCACCAACGCCGGCCACTCCTTCGACTGGGCCTCGGCGCAGACCGCCCTCATGGTCGGCGGCGCGGCGCTGGCCGCCGTGCTCTTCGTGATCGTCGAGCTGCGCGTGTCCGACCCGCTCGTGCCGCTGCACCTCTTCCGCAGCGCGACCTTCACGCTCGCCGTCATCGCCTCGATCTCGACGGGCCTGGCGATGTTCGGCACGTCCGTGTACCTGAGCCAGTACATGCAGCTCGCGCGCGGCGCCACTCCCACCGAGGCGGGGCTGCTGACGATCCCGATGATCGCGGGGCTCCTCCTGGCGTCCATCACCGTGGGTGCGCTCATCACGCGCTTCGGCCGGTGGAAGTCCTTCCTCGTGCTCGGCGGGGTCCTCCTCATCGCCGGGTCGGCGCTGTTGTCCACGATCCACTACGACACCCCGTTCGCGATCGTCGCGGTCTACATGTTCCTGCTCGGCGCCGGCGTCGGCATGACCATGCAGAACCTCGTGCTCGTGGTGCAGAACTCCGCCGAGCCGTCGGTCATGGGCGTGTCGAGCTCGGGAGTGACGTTCTTCCGCAGCTTGGGCGGCACAGTGGGGGTGTCGGTCATGGGCGCGGTCGTCGCCTCGACGGTGCCGAACCTCATCGCCGACCGCACGGCCGACCTCACGGCTGCGATCGCCTCGCTCGGCCCCGCGGGGGCGGATGTCGCGGCCCAGCTGCAGTCGGGCACCCTCCCGCAGGTCGCCCAGCTGCCGGAGGCGGTGCGCGTGATCCTCGAGGACGTGTACGCGACCGGCATCGCGCACTCCTTCCTCATCGCGGTGCCGCTGGCGATCCTGAGCCTCATCGCCATCGCGTTCCTGCCGAACCGTCCGCTCACCCGCATGACGACATCCGAGCGCATCGCCGCCGCCGAGGCGGATCTGGCGACCGTCAGCACGGCGGAGGGCATGTCGTCGCTGGCGGCGACGGGCACCGTGCCGGTGGCATCGTCCCGGCGTGCGCGGCGGGGCGATGTCGGCGAGGATGGCTGACATGAGCCCGTCCGCATCGTCCGCCGCTGCGCTCGACCCGGAGACGGGCGAGCGCGGCGGCGAGGAGCGCACCCAGGCCATCCGGAGCCTGGAGAGCTCGTTCGCCGAGCTCATCGGCGTGTTCCGGCGCATCATGGCGCAGGCCGCCGAGACGGCGAGCCCGGGCATGCTGCCCGGCACGTACAAAGTGCTCTCCGTCCTCGGCCGCACCGGTCCGGCGACTCTGTCGTCGCTGTCCGAGCGGATGGAAGCCGACAAGGGGCTCATCAGCCGCAGCGTCAGCGAGCTCGAGGCCCTCGGCTTCGTCGAGCGCACCGCCGACCCCGAGGATCGCCGGTCGCGGGTCATCGCGCTCACGCCTCTCGGCGCCGAGCGGCTGGAGGCCGCCCGCCAGCCGCATGCCGGCCGGCTCGAGGAGGCGCTCGTCGATTGGGAGATCGACGACATCCGGCACGCCGCGACGCTCCTGCACGCGCTCGCCAGCGGCACGGCGCCCGCAGCGCGCGACTGAGGCGACGGCGGAGGGCCCGCCTCGGGCAAGCGACTCCGCGTGGTGACGCCGACGTAACACCGGCGAGACAATCCCCCGGTTGACTGGGGAGCGTCCCTCAGGCACGTGCTGCCGACGCCGCTCGCACGGAAGGAGCGACGGATGAGATTCCGCCCGCTGCGTCCCGAATCCGCCTCGACGCTGGCGGCGCCCTCCGCGCCGGTGGCACCGCCGGAGGTCATGCGGGGGGTCGTGATGGACTCCCCCGGCGATCCGGCCGTCCTGCGGGTCGCCGAGCTCGCCGTGCCGGAGCCGGTGCTGAGCGAGGTGCTCGTGAGGGTGGTCGCCGCCGGGGTGAACCCGATCGACGCCAAGACCCGCTCCGGGGCCGGGGTCGCCGCCGCCCTTCCCGCCGCGCCGGCGGCGCTGGGCTTCGACTTCAGCGGCGTCGTCGTCCAGGCGCCGTTCGAGAGTCACCCGTTTCCGGTCGGCACCGAGGTGTTCGGAATGGCGGCCTTCCCGCGCACCGGCGGCTCGTACGCCGAATACGTCCTGGCGCCCTCGCTCTCCCTCGCCCGCAAGCCGGCGTCGCTGTCCCACGTCGAAGCGGCCGGTGTTCCGCTCGCGGCGCTGACGGCGTGGGGGCTCGTCGTGGAGACCGCGCTCGCGCACGAGGGCCAGCGCATGCTCATCCACGCCGGCAGCGGCGGCGTCGGCCACTTCGCGGTGCAGTTCGCCGCCTACTTCGGTGCGCACGTCATCGTCACGGGGTCCGCGCGCAATCGCGACTGGCTCCGCGACCTCGGCGCCGCGGAGGTGATCGACCACGAGTGCGACCGCTTCGAGGAGGCCGTGGCGCCCGTCGACGTCGTCATCGATCTCGTCGGCGAGGCGGCGGGCGATACCGGCAGTCGCTCGCTGCGGGTGCTGCGCCGCGGCGGCCTGCTCATCGAGGTGCCGCGCGGAGCGTGGCCGGGTATGGCGGATGCGGCGGCCGAGGCGGGCGTGCGCGCGACCGGGTACGCCGTGGTGCCCGACGGCGCGACCCTCGCGACGATCGGCCGCCTGCTGGACTCACGGGCGGTGCAGGTGTATGTGGACGCGGTCCTCGACCTCGACGACGCGGCCGCCGCCCACACACGCCTCGAGGAGGGGCACACGCGCGGCAAGATCGTCCTGCGCGTCAGCGACGACTGAGCGGGGCGAGCTCGGCCCGCGCAGCGGCGAGCACCTCGGCGGCCACGAGATCGAGAAGCTCCGACGCGAGGTTCCACTGCTGCCAGTACAGCGGAACATCGACGGGGGGTCCGCCGAGCGGCACGAGCGCCCCCGAGCGCAGGCCGTCAGCCGATTGGAAGCGCGGCAGCAGTCCCCAGCCGAGCCCCAGCCGGATCGCGTGCGCGAAGTCCGCCGAGGCGGGCACGAGATGCCGCGGCGGATCGGAATCGACGCCGCGCAGCGCGAGCCACCGCGTCTGCAGGTCGTCCCGTCGATCGAAATCCACGACGGGCGCCGCAGCGAGCGCTTCCGCACCGACGCCGTCGGGGAACCACCGCGCGGCGAACCCGGCAGCAGCGACCGCCTCGTAGCGCAGCACGCCGAGCGGCGCGACGCGGCAGCCGGCCACCGGTTCGGCGCGCGAGGTCACCGCCGCCATGACGGTGCCGCTCTCGAGGAGCCCCGCGGTGAAGTCCTGATCGTCGCGGTGCAGCGCGAAGCGGACTCGTCGCTCCGCCGCCACGCGCGCGAGCGGGGGCAGGAACCACGTCGCGAGCGAGTCCGCGTTGACTGCGAGGGGCAGCGCCGGCCACTCCTCCTCCTGCCCGACGGCGGCGCGCAGGTCGTGCTCGAGCACGTCGAGCTGCCGAGCGAGGCGCACGACCGCGGCCCCGGCGTCGGTCGGCCGCGCCGGACGCGTGCGAACGAGGAGGACGCGGCCGAGCTGCGCCTCGAGGCTCCGCACGCGCTGGCTGACGGCCGACGGGGTCACGTGGAGCCGTCGCGCCGCCGCCTCGAGGCTCCCCTCGTCGACGATCACCGCGAGGGTGCGCGCGAGTTCGAGCGCGATAGACATGAAGGCAGGCTAATGCATCTGAAGAACCGTGAGCTGGGCTTCATCGCTGTCACGCCGTAGCGTCGGAGACGTGCTCCCCTCATTCGTCGCCGGCCTGGGCCTCGGCGCCTCCCTCATCGTCGCCATCGGCGCGCAGAACCTGTTCGTGCTGCGGCAGGGGATCCGGCGCCAGCACGTCGCCATCGTCGCCGTGGTGTGCGCCGCATCCGATGCGATCCTCATCGCCCTGGGCGTCTCGGGCGTCGGGCTCGTGCTGGCCGCCGCGCCGTGGCTCCTCGTCGTCGTGCGCTGGGCGGGCGCACTGTTCCTCGCGGCGTACGCGCTGATCGCGGCCCGCCGTGCGTGGCGGCCGGGCGGCGAGGTGCTCGTCGCGGCGGGAGACCCGCCCCACGGATCGGCGGGCACGGCGCTCGCCACCCGCACGCGGGCGCTCCCCGTCGTCGCGACCTGTCTCGCGCTGACGTGGCTGAACCCCCACGTGTACCTCGACACCGTGTTCCTCCTCGGATCGGTGTCGGCCACGCACGGCGACGACCGCTGGGGCTTCGCGGCCGGCGCGATGCTCGCCAGCGTGCTGTGGTTCTTCGGCCTCGCCTTCGGAGCGCGGCTGCTCTCGCGCTGGCTCGCGACGCCACGCGCGTGGCGGATCCTCGACGGCGTGATCGCCGTCGTCATGCTCGTGCTGGCTGTGTCCCTCGTGCTCCCGACCGACTGAGGGCGCCGCATCCGGCACCATGGGTGCCATGCCTCGTCTTCGCCTCCGCATCCACGGCCGCGTCCAAGGCGTCGGGTTCCGCTACGGGATGCAGCGCGCCGCCCTCGACGCCGGCGTCGGCGGCTGGGTGCGCAACCGCCGAGACGGCACCGTCGAGGCGGAGCTGGAGGGGGACGCGGAGGGACTCGAGCGCGTGCGTGCGTGGGCGGCATCGGGCACGCGCGCAGCGCACGTGACCCGCGTCGAGGTGACGGAGATCCCGCCGACCGGGGAGTCGGGGTTCCGCACGCGCGAGTCGGAGTGACCGGGCCGGTCAGTCCAGCGGCCGCAGGATGCGCTGCACGAAGCGCCGCGTGCGCTCGTGGGTCGGCGCGGTGAACAGCGCCTCGGGGGCGCCGCGCTCGACGATCCGGCCCTCGTCGAAGAAGAGCACCTCATCGGCGACCTCTCGGGCGAACTGCAGCTCGTGGGTCACGATGACCATCGTCCACCCCTCACCGGCGAGCTCGCGGAGCACCGTCAGCACCTCCCCCACCAGCTCGGGATCGAGCGCGCTCGTGGGCTCGTCGAACAGGAGGAGGGCAGGACGCAGTGCCAGCGCGCGCACGATGCCGACCCGCTGCTGCTGACCACCGGACAGCTGGAACGGGTATGCGCCGCGCTTCGCGGCGAGCCCGAAGCGCTCCAGCAGGGCGTCCGCCCGCGCGATCGCCGCGGCCTTCGGCTCGCCGTGCGCGTGGATGGGCCCCTCGATGACGTTCTGCAGCACGGTGCGATGCGGAAAGAGGTTGTGGTGCTGGAACACCATGGCCGAGCGGTCGCGCAGGGCCGCGCGGTCGGTCTTCGACACCTTCGCCGCGAAGTCGATGCGGGGCGACGGGTCGAACGCGACGATGCCGGCCTCGGGCGTCTCGAGGCCGTTGAGGCACCGCAGCGCCGTCGTCTTGCCCGATCCGCTCGGTCCGATCAGGACGAGCACGTCGCCTCGGCGCACGTCGAGGTCGATGCCGTCGAGGACGCGGTTCGCGCCGAAGCTCTTGGTCAGCCCTTCGACGTGCAGGAGCGGGCCGTCAGTGAGCGACATACCGGTCGAGCCTCCTCTCGAGGGCGCTCTGGCCGAACGAGAGCACGAGGCAGAACAGCCAGTAGATGAGCGCGGCCTCGAGGTAGATGAGCATGAACTCGTACGTGAACGCCGCGATGTTCTGCGCCTGACGGAACAGCTCGGTGACCAGGATGAGCGACGTGAGCGACGTGTCCTTCACGAGTGAGATGAACGTGTTCGACAGCGGCGGCACCGACACCCGCGCGGCCTGCGGGAGGATGATGCGCGTCAGCGTCTTGGCGGGCGAGAGTCCGACGGTGTGCGCCGCCTCCCACTGCCCGCGCGGCACCGACAGGATCGCGGCGCGGATCACCTCGGCGGCGTAGCCGCCGACGTTCAGCGAGAGAGCGATGACCGCGGCCGGCCACGGGTCGATGACGACGCCGATCGAGGGCAGCCCGTAGAACACCACGAACAGCTGCACGAGGAGCGGCGTGCCGCGGATCACCGAGACGTAGAACCGCGCGACCGCCGACAGCACGACGTTGCGCGAGAGTCGCAGCAGCGCCACAGCGAGGGCCAGTACGAGTCCGATCGCGAACGACGCGAGGGCCAGCGGGATGGTCCCCACCAGCCCCGCGCGCAGCAGCGGCCAGAAGGAGTCGACGAACAGCGACCACGTGTCGTTCACGTCGGCGATCCTCCCTCGTCAGTGGCGCACGGCGCCAGGGTCACTGCGTGACGTCGTCCCCGAAGTACTTGTCGCTGATCTCGGCGAGCGTGCCGTCGGCGCGCAGCTCCTCGAGCGCCCCGTCGACCGCGTCGACGAGGGCCTGCTTGTCCTTCGTGAAGGCGAACGCGCTGGAGGACGTGTCATCCGTCTCGGCGGCCACCTTCAGGCCCGTGGGGCTGTTGGTCTTCTCGTAGTCGAGGAAGGTCAGCTCGTCGTTGATGGTCGCGTCGACGCGGCCCTGCTGCAGGAGGGCGACCGCCTGGGCCCATCCCTCGACGGCCTCCACCTGCGCGCCGCTCTGCGTGGCCAGCTCGTACCAGTTGCTCGTGAGCGACTGCGCGGTCGTCTTGCCGTTGAGGTCGGCGAAGCTCGAGATCGAGTCGTCGTCCTCGGTGGTCACCACCACGCCGCGCGAGACCGTGTATGGCGCGCTGAAGAGGTATTTCTCCTCGCGTTCGGGGTTGATCGTGACCTGGTTCGCGATGACATCGAAGCGACCGGCGTCCAGGCCCGCGAAGATCGCGTCCCACTGCGTCTCCTGGAAGCGCACCTTCAGACCGAGCTTCTCGGCGACCGCCGTGGCGATCTCGACGTCGAAGCCGGTCAGCTCACCGGAGGCGTCGTGGAACGAGAAGGGACGGTAGGTGCCCTCGGTCGCGACCGTGAGGGTGCCAGGGGTCACCAGGCCCTCCTGCTCGGGCGCAGCCGACCCGGACGATGCGGCGGACCCGCCGCTGCACGCGGTGAGGGCGAGAGCGGAGATGCCGAGGGCGGCGGTGAGCAGGGCGGTACGGCGACGGAGCATGGATCGTTTCCTGTGAGGGTCGGAGGGGCTGGGCGCGAAGCGCGCACCCCCAGGGGAACACGGGGCGGGGGCGGAACCTTCCCGTATGACGGCGGATGACGGCATCCGGTCCACGACGAAGGCCCCGACGCGCAGGGCGACGGGGCCTTCGGACGCGAGCGTCAGACGAGGGCGTTGACGTCCAGCGGAATGCCGGGGCCGAACGTGGTCGACACGGCGCCCTTCTGGATGTAGCGACCCTTCGAGCTCGAGGGCTTGAGGCGCACGATCTCCTCCAGAGCGGCCTTGAGGTTCTCGTCGAGCTGCTCGGCGGTGAACGACGCCTTGCCCACGACGAAGTGCACGTTGGCGTGCTTGTCGACGCGGAACTCGATCTTGCCGCCCTTGATGTCCTCGACGGCCTTGGCCGGGTTGGGCGTCACGGTGCCGGTCTTCGGGTTGGGCATGAGGCCGCGGGGGCCGAGCACCTTGCCCAGTCGACCGACCTGGCCCATGAGCTCGGGCGTGGCGACGGCCGCGTCGAACGCGGTCCAGCCGCCGGCGACCTTCTCGATGAGCTCGGTGCCGCCGACCTCATCCGCACCGGCCGCGATGGCCGCCTCGGCCGCGGGGCCGGTGGCGAACACGATGACGCGCGCGGTCTTGCCCGTGCCGTGCGGCAGGATGACGGTGCCGCGCACCATCTGGTCGGCCTTGCGCGGGTCCACCGAGAGCTTCAGCGCGACCTCGACGGTCGAGTCGAACTTCTTCGAGCCGGTCTCCTTGGCGAGGGCGACGGCCTCGGAAGGTGTGTAGAACGTGTCGGCCGCGATCTTCTCGGCAGCGGCGCGGTAAGCCTTGGACTTCGTAGTCATGTCGGTGTCCCCCCTCAGTCCTCGACCGTGATGCCCATGGAGCGGGCGGTGCCGGCGATGATCTTCGAGGCGGCCTCGATGTCGTTCGCGTTCAGGTCGGGCTGCTTCGTCTCGGCGATCTGACGCACCTGCTCCTTGGTGAGCTTGCCCACCTTGGTGGTGTGCGGGGTCGCGGAGCCCTTCTGGAGGCCGGCGGCCTTCTTGATGAGCTCGGCGGCCGGCGGCGTCTTCAGGATGAACGTGAAGCTGCGGTCCTCGTAGACGGTGATCTCCACGGGGATGACGTTGCCGCGCTGCGACTCCGTCGCGGCGTTGTACGCCTTGCAGAACTCCATGATGTTCACGCCGTGCTGACCGAGCGCGGGGCCGATCGGCGGGGCCGGGTTGGCGGCGCCGGCGTTGATCTGGAGCTTGATCAGGCCGGTCACCTTCTTCTTCGGTGCCATGCGTTGTCCTTTCCTCGAGCGGGATGCCTCGTGCATCCGCTCTCCCGCGGTCCCGGCGCATCCGGAACGCGGTGCTGTCCACGCGCGCGACGAGCGCACGCGCAAACCACACGAGTCTACCTCACCTCGGCGGGGGCGGGATAAACGCGATCTGCGCGGCGTCAGAGCATCTTGGTGACCTGGTCGAACGACAGCTCGACCGGGGTCTCGCGCTCGAACAGCGACACGAGCACCGTGAGCTTGCCGCTCTCGGGCTTGATCTCGCTGATCGTGCCGGGCAGGCCCGCGAACGAGCCCTCCTTGATCGTGATGGTCTCGCCGATCTCGAAGTCGACCTCGGCGGGAATGCTGCGGGCCACCGCGGGGCCGCCCTTGGCGGCGCCGGCCTTGGCCGGGGCGACGTCCTTGACCTCGACGAGGCTCTTGAGCATGTTGAACGCCTCTTCGAAGCGCAGCGGCGTCGGGTTGTGGGCGTTGCCGACGAATCCCGTGACGCCGGGCGTGTGACGCACGACCGACCACGTGTCCTCGTTGAGCTCCATGCGCACGAGCACGTAGCCCGGGATGCGCACGCGCGTGACCATCTTGCGCTGGCCGTTCTTGATCTCGACGACGTCCTCCATGGGGACCTCGACCTGGTAGATGTCGTCCTCGACCTCGAGCGTCGACTTGCGCTGCTCGATGTTGGCCTTCACCTTGCGCTCGAAGCCGGCGTACGAGTGGATGACGTACCACTTGCCCGGCAGCATCCGCAGGTCGGCGCGGAACGCCTCGTACGGGTCCTGGTCGTCGTCGACGTCGGCCTCGTCGGTCGCGTCGTCGCCGGATGCGGCGCCCTGAGCGACCGCGACGGTCTCGGCGTCGGCGGCATCCAGGTCCTGCGAGACCTCGGCGGCGTCGGCGGGCGACACCTCGGACTCGACCTCATCGACGACGCCCTCGGCGGAGCGCACCTCGTCGAGGAAGTCCTCGTCGAGCACGGGCTCGTCGGGATCGCCGTTGACGTCCGGGCCGTCGTAGGGCGTGACGTCGACGTCGCGGGCGTCACGCTCGGCGGCCTCGTCGGCGAGCGACTCGGACAGGGCCTCGGCCGCGGCCTCGACCTCGGCGGCCTCGTCGATGGTCAGCGCGTCGTTGACGATCGCGTCGGCCTCGGGGTCGTCGACCTCGATGTCCTCGTCGGCGAACGTGTCGACGTCGCCGTCGTCGTCGTCCTCGTCCACGACGTGGATGGCGACCTGCTCGGCCGCGTCGACCGAACGCTCCTCGGCGGCGAGCTGGTTGCCCTCCTGCGCCTCGTCGTCCTCGCTGGACTGCTCGGCAGCCGTCGCCCAGTCGGCGTCGTCGGTATATCTTTCAGCCACTTGTGATCTCTTCCGTTGATGGCGCCGGCGTCAGTGACGGCCGGCAGGCGCGCTCGCGGCGGTCAGGGGGTGGTTCCGCCCGGGACACCGAAGACAGCGGTGGTGATCCACACGAACAGCAGGTCGAGGCCGTAGACGAGCGCCATCATGACGACGACGAAGCCCAGCACGACCGCCGTGAACTTCACGAGTTCGGAGCGGGTCGGCGTGACGACCTTGCGCAGTTCGGCGAAGACCTGCCGGATGAAGGTCGCGATGCGCACGAAGACGTTGGGCTTCTTCTCGCGGGGTGCGTCGCGCTTGACGACGACCTCGCCGTTCGGCTCGTCCTGGACCATCGACTCCACCTGGTTGCCTTCCGTGTGCCAGCATCCGCCGGCGCGCAGGGCGGACAGGAATCGAACCTGCAACCTGCGGTTTTGGAGACCGCTGCTCTGCCAATTGAGCTACCGCCCTAAGAGCCCTGGGGCTCCGGGATGCCGCACTCCACCGCCGTGACCTGACCGAAGGGGTTCTGCCCGACCGGCGGGCACGGCGAAAGAATGCAGACTTCTACTGCGACACGAGTCTACGTCATGGGCTGGTGCCTGGCGAACCGGGGGCTCACGACCGGCAGGGCGTGAACACCGCCGCCACCACGAGCGGGTCGGTCGCGGTGACCGTCACGACGACGCCGTCCTGCGACGCCCAGGCCCGCTGGCCCGTCGACCCCGCGCTCGGACCGATCTCGTCCCACACGTCGGGGTCGAGCCCCGCCACCGCCGCGTCGGCGGCCGCCTCCACCGCGCCCTCGTCGGCGGCGACCGGCATCGTCGCCGTCGCCACGAGGGCGGTCTGCGTGCCGGCGCCGCCCTCGCCGCACGGCTGCTCGGCCGGCTCGGAGACGACGACGGTCCGCGCAGCCGCCGCATCCAGTGCCGACAGCTCGGCCACGATGCCGTCGAACACGCGCTGCGCGCCCTCGCGGACGAGCGCCGGGTCGTGCGCGGGCGCGCAGCCCGCGAGCGCGACGGCGAGCACGAGGCTCGCGGCGGCGGCGATCCGCCTCACGGCCGCGTCACCGCCTCGACCTCGTACGCCTCGGGATCGGGCGCGGCGACGGGGATGCCGAGGCCGGCGAGCTGCGCGGGGAGCCAGCCGTCGCTCCAGTCCGCGACGTCGCACGGCGCCGTCGACGCGTCGTACGCCGACGCCGGCACGCCGTGCTGAGAGACGGCGCGGCAGCTGGCATCCGACTCGATCTGCGCGCGGTACGCGTCGGGACCGAAACCCGACGCGGTGGCGGCGGCGAACAGCGTCGCGTAGCGGTCCCACTGGTACCAGTGCATCGCCTCGTGCACGAAGATGGGCCACACGTCCGCGCGGGTCGCGCCGCGATCCCACGCGAGGAACACGCTGTTGCGGAAGTCGCTGTCGTAGCAGCCGCCGAGGGCGCGGGAGTATGCCTGGCTCGCCGCGGCGAACCCGCAGTTCTGCGGCCCGCCGTCGTACACGATGCGCACCGCGCCGCCGCCGATGCCGTCCAGGAGAGCGCGGGCATCGGCCTCGCCGCCGGGGAAAGAGTCGCCGCCGGGGTTCGGCGCCGACACCGCCGGCACGGTGTCCTCGGCATGGAAGGACGCCGACGACGCCTCCGCGCGCTGCCACAGGTCCGCGGCATCCCGGTACGCGGTGCGCTGCTCCTGGATGCGCGCGGCGAGGTCGGCGGACGCGGCCACCGCCGCATCGACGGCCGACTGCTCGGCGTCCGTCACGGCCCGCGCGTCGAGCAGCTGCTGCCGGTAGTCGGCCGCCAGGTGCGCCACGCCCACCCCCGCCGCTGCGCTGGCGGCGAGGTAGAGGACGATCGCGGCCAGAATCCACGGCGCCCGGCGCCGACGCCGCGGCGGCCGCCCCGGAGCGGGGGCGTCGGCGTCGTCGGCGTCGGCGTCGGCGGTCATCACGCGATGCGGATGAGCTTCTTGTTCACGAACTCGTCCGCGCCCAGCAGCCCCAGCTCGCGGCCGGTGCCGCTGCGCTTGACGCCGCCGAAGGGCAGTTCCGGCGAGTCGGCGAGCACGACGTTGACGTAGACCATGCCCGCCTCGATGCGGTCGGCGACGCGTTCGGCCTGGGCGGGGTCGGTCGTGAACACGTACGAGCCGAGGCCGAAGCCGGTGTCGTTGGCGATGTGCACCGCCTCGTCCTCACCCGACACGCGGTAGACGACGCCCACGGGGCCGAAGAACTCCTCGCGGTACGCATCCATGTCGCTCGTGACGCCCGTGAGGACCGTGGGGGCGAAGTACGCGCCGTCGCGCGTGCCGCCCGCGACGAGCCGGGCGCCCTGGGCGACGGCCCGCTCGACCTGCTCGGCGAGGCGCTCGGCCGCCGTCAGCGAGGAGAGCGGGCCGAGCACGGTGTCCTCGGCGAGCGGGTCGCCGACGGTCGCCGCGGTCATGGCGGCGGTGAACTTCTCCAGGAACGCGTCGTACAGGTCGTCGGCCACGAGGAAGCGCTTCGCGGCGTTGCACGACTGACCGGTGTTGTCCAGGCGCGCGTCGACGGCGGCCTGCACCGCGCCGTCGAGGTCGTCGGTGGACAGCAGGATGAACGGGTCGGAGCCGCCGAGCTCCAGCGCGACCTTCTTGAGGTGGCGCCCGGCGAGCTCGGCGACGGCGGCGCCGGCGCGTTCGGAGCCGGTGACCGAGACACCCTGCACGCGCCGGTCGGCGATGACCGTCGCGGCCTGGTCGTTCGTGAGCCGGACGTTGACGTACGCGCCCTCGGGGAGCCCCGCGTCACGGTAGATCAGCTGCAGCGCCTCGGCCGACTCCGGGCACTGCGGCGCGTGCTTGAGGAGGATCGTGTTGCCGAGGGCGAGGTTCGGCGCCGCGAAGCGGGCGACCTGGTAGTACGGGAAGTTCCACGGCATGATGCCCAGCAGCACGCCCAGCGGGGAGCGCCGGATGACCGCGCTCCCCTCGCCGAGGATGTCCAGCGGCTGGTCGGCGGTGATGCGTTCGATGTTGTCGGCGTAGAACTCGGTGATGTCGGCGGCGAAGTCGACCTCGCCGAGCGCGGCCTCGCGCACCTTACCCATCTCGCGCACGATGATGTCGGCCAGCAGGTCGCGGCGCTCGCGGTGCAGCTCGGCGACCCGGCGGAGCCGCGCGGCGCGCTGGGCGACGTCGGTGCGCGCCCACACCGGGAAGGCGGCGGCAGCAGCGGCGATCGCGCCGTCGACGCCCGCGTCGGTCAGGGTGTCGTAGTCGGCGAGGCGCTCCCCCGTGGCGGGGTTCACGACGGCGTATTCACTCATGCGGTTCCTCTCCTTCACTTTCCTACACTGTCGTGCCGGCGCACACTGCCGCCACGGCGACGTGCGCTGGCCGGTGCATCCATCGCGAGTGTCTCGCCCCGGAAGAAGGCGGGCCGGCGGACCGCCTGCCAGATCATGATGACCACGCCGAGCAGGATGATGACGACGCCCAGCACGAAGACGAGTCCGACGCCGAAGACCTGCGAGCCGCTGCCGTAGTCGGGGTTCATGCTGTCGATGAGCGTCGTGACGAACAGCACGGCGAGGATCACGCCGCCCACGAGCGGGAACAGCAGCGTGAAGAAGATGTTGCGCACCGAGTCGAACCACTGCCGGCGGAAGTACCACACGCATGCGAACGCCGTCAGGCCGTAGTAGAAGCAGATCATCATGCCGAGCGTGAGGATCGTGTCGGTCAGCACGCTCACCGAGACGAATCGCATGACGGCGTAGAACGCGGATGCCACGACGGCGGCGACGACCGTCGCGTAGCCCGGCGTGAAGAACCGCGGGCTCACGCGGGCGAACGCCGGCGGCAGCGCGCCGTAGTGGCCCATCGCGAGGAGCGTGCGCGCCGGGGAGACGAACGTGGACTGCAGCGACGCGGCCGAGCTCGTGAGCACCGCGAGGGAGACGAGGAACGCGAAGGGGCCGAGGATCGGGCCGGACAGGTGGAAGAACACGTTGTCGGAGATGTCCTCGTTGCCCAGACCCAGCTCCCCCGTGCCGACGCCGGCGAACATGACGAGGCCGATCGACAGCAGCAGGTACAGCACGACGATCGTGATGACGGTGATCGTCGCCGCGCGCCCCGGCGTGCGATCGGGGTCCTTCGTCTCCTCGTTCATCGTCAGGGTGACGTCCCACCCCCAGAAGATGAAGATCGACAGCGACAGCCCCGCCGCGAACGCGCTGAACGACGAGACGGCGAACGGGTCGAACCACGACCACTCGATCGGCGTCGCATCGAAGGCGTTGCCGGCGGCGACATGGACGATCGCCGCGATGGCGAACACCACGAGCACGACGACCTGGAAACCCACCAGCACGTACTGCAGCTTCTGCGTGGTCTGCATGTCGCGGTAGGAGACGAACGTCGCCCCCGCCACGAACAGCAGGCACACCACGACGTTGACGACCGGGTTCGCGGCGAGGTCGGCGATGGCGGCGTTGCCGGTGATCTGCGCGATGAGGAGGAACAGGAAGTCCACCGCGATCCCGGCGAGGTTCGAGAGCACGATGACGGTCGCCGCGATGAGGCCCCATCCGGCCATCCACCCGATCCATGGACCGAACGCGCGCGCCGCCCACGTGAACGACGTGCCCGAGTCGGGCATGCGGTTGTTCAGCTCCCGGTAGCCGAAGGCGACGAGCAGCATCGGGATGAAGCCGATGAGGATGATCGCGGGCACCTGCACGCCGACCACCGAGGCGGTCGGGCCCAGGGCCGCGGTGAGCGTGTACGCCGGGGCGATGCACGAGATGCCGATGACGACGGCGCCGATGAGTCCGACCGTGCCGGCCGACAGGCCCTTCTTCGACAGGCCGCCGGCTTCCTCGCCGGCGACGGGCGCGAGCGGCGCGCCTTCGGGAGCGCTCATGCGCGGGGTCCTTCCTCGTCGTTCCCGCGCGTGCGCGGGACCACCATCAGCGGCACGGGCAGCACGTGCAGCATCTTCGCCGCGGTCGAGCCCAGGAACAGGCGTCGCGGCTGAGCGAGCCTGCTCGACCCGACGACCGCGATCTCGCCGGGGCGCCAGGTCAGATGCTCGACGGCGTCCTCGATGTCTTCGCCGGCGCCGACCACGGCCTCGACGGACGCGTCGGCGGGGAGCGCCGCGCGCGCCTGGTCGAGCACGCGGCGCGCGGCCTCGCCGCCGACGGTGCGGATCGCGCCGGTGTCCAGACCCGCGGGCAGGTCGATCGTCTCGAGCGAGAGCAGACGCAGCGGGACGGATGCGGCGGTGGCGAGGGCGACCGCCTCCTCGAGGAGCACATCGGCCCCGGGCCGGGTGCCGATCGCCGCGGTGACCCGCTCGATGCCGACGCCGGGATCGATGAGGCGCGCACCCTCGGGCGCGAGCACCACGGAGACGTCGGCGGAGTGCAGCAGCTCGGAGGCCACCGAGCCGAGCTGGTGCCGGCCGCGCAGGCCGCCCCGCCCGGCCCCGACGACGATGACACCGGCACCCGTCTCGTGGGCGGCGTCGATGAGTCCTTCGGCGAACGAGTCGGCCGAGCGGATGCTGCGGCGGTGGTCGAGTCCGTCCAGGCGCGCCGTGGCGTCGGCGAGCCAGCGCTCGGCCTGGTCGTGCACGAGACGGCCGTACCCGGCGTCGGGGGGCGTGATGACGGTGCGGGAGTCGCCCGGCAGGACGATCACGAGCTCGAGCCGCTCCCCGGTGGCGCGGGCGAGCCGGGCCCCCACGGCGAGGGCATCCTCGCCGGCGTCGGTCGCGGTGTATCCGACGACGACCGGGCCGGTCACGACCGCGTCCGCTCGAGGATCTCGGCCGCGGCACGGCGGCCCTGACGGATCGCGCCGTCGACATGCTGGTACCCCGCCCCCGCCATGTCGCTGCACGCGAGGTGGATCGGGCCGACCGGGGTGCGCAGGTCGGCGCCGTAGCGGTGGAGGCCGCCGAGGTCGAAGCTCGCCGCGTAGGCGCCGCGGGTCCACTCCTCGGTGCCCCAATCGCTCTCGTAGTAGACGACGGGATCCTTCGCGGCCTCGCCGTAGTAGTGCGACAGCGACTCGAGGATGCGCGCGCGTCGCTCGTCGGCGCTCAGGCGGAACAGATCGTCGGCGGTGCGGTCGGAGACGAACCCGACGAGCGTGCCGCGCTCGTCGCCGTGGTTGGTGTTGTCGTACGCCTCGTGGCACAGCTCGTACGGGCTGAACGCCGTGCCCGACAGACCCTGCTCGCGCCAGAACGGCCGGTCGAACACGGCGTGCACCTTGATGACGAAGCCCATCGAGATGTGCTGGTGCATCTGGTGCTGCAGGCGCGGCAGCGGCGGCACGAAGGAGATGCGGGGGTAGAGCACCGGCGCGAGGGCGAGGATCGCGAAGCGGGCACGCACCGTCACGGCGTCGGCCTCGGCGAGGACGCCCTCGTGGGACCACGCGAGCGTGCGCACCGGCTGGTTCAGCAGCACGTCGTCGCCCAGGCGCTCCGCGAGGAGTACGGGGACCTGCTGCAGGCCGCCGACGACGCGCTTGTCGAGGATGAAGTCGGCGTCGACGAGGTGGGAGTAGGAACCGGCCGACGCCGCCATGAGGAGCGACTGCAGGAGCGAGAAGGCGTGCGTGGGCTTGGTCAGCATCGCCGAGCCGGTCGCGAACGCGAGGTTGCGCACCGCTTCGTCGTCGTCGGTCTGGGCGCGCAGCCACGCGTCCCACGAGATCGTGTCCCACTCGACGGCGCGAGGATGCTCCCACGGCCGGTCGGGGTCGATCTCCGCGATCATCGCGTCGAGGCGCTCCGTGATCTCGGCGATCGTGCGCTCGGTCTCGGGCGAGACGGGGAACATCTCCCCCGTGAAGCGCTGCGTGACGCCGTCCGGGCCGATGTAGACGCTGTCGCCGTCGCGATAGCGGCTGAAGGTCTCGAGCCCCAGCTCGGCCACGGTGTCGATCAGCGCGTGCTGGTCGGGCGAGACCCACTGGCCACCCAGTTCGAGCATCGCGCCGTCGATCTCGTCGGTCCACAAGCGCCCGCCGACGCGGTCACGTGCTTCCAGCACGGCGACCGACAGCCCGGCCTTGCGCAGCTCGTTGGCGGCGGTGAGGCCCGCGGCCCCGGCGCCGATGACGACGACGTCCTTCGTCAGTTCCGTCATGGTGGGCCTTTCTCGTGAGGGGAGGGCTCAGGCGCGGGCCAGGACGCCCGCGAGCACGTCGAGTCCTTCGGACAGGAGGTCGTCGCCGATCGAGAGCGGCGGGAGGAACCGGATGACGTTGCCGTACGTGCCGCACGTGAGGACGATGACGCCCTCCGCGATGCAGCCCTTCGCGACGGCGGCGGTGAGCGCCGCGTCCGGGGCGCCCGTCGCGGGGTCGACGAACTCGGCGGCGACCATCGCGCCGCGGCCGCGCACGTCGCCGATGCGCGGATCGGCGGCCTGCAGCGCCCCGAGGCGCTCGAGCAGCACGTCGCCGATCGCACGGGCTCGCGCGGGCAGATCGTCGTTCTCGAATGCGTCGATCGCCGCGAGCGCCGCCGCGCACGCGAGCGGGTTGCCGCCGTACGTGCCGCCGAGGCCGCCGGTGTGGGCGGCGTCCATGATCTCGGCGCGACCGGTGACGGCGGCCAGAGGCATGCCGCCGGCGATGCCCTTGGCGGTCGTGATCAGGTCGGGGACGATGCCGAACAGCTCGCTCGCGAACATCGCGCCGGTGCGCGCGAAACCGGTCTGCACCTCGTCGGCGATGAAGACGACGCCGTTCTCGCGGCACCAGTCGGCGAGCGCGGGGAGGAAGCCGTCGGCGGGGACGATGAACCCACCCTCGCCTTGGATCGGCTCGATGATGACGGCCGCGAGGTTCTCGGCGCCGATCTGCTTCTCGATGAGCGACAAGGCCTTGGCCGCCGCATCCGCGCCCGACAGCCCGTCGCGGAACGGGTACGACATCGGCGCGCGGTAGACCTCCGAGGCGAACGGGCCGAACCCGCTCTTGTACGGCATGCTCTTGGCCGTCAGCGCCATCGTGAGGTTCGTGCGGCCGTGGTAGGCGTGGTCGAACGCGACGACGGCCTGGCGCCCCGTCGCCTTGCGCGCGATCTTGACGGCGTTCTCCACCGCTTCGGCTCCGCTGTTGAACAGTGCGCTCTTCTTCGCGTGGCCGCCGGGGGTGAGACGGTTCAGCGCCTCGGCGACGGCGACGTACTGCTCGTACGGCGAGATCATGAAGCACGTGTGCGTGAAGCGCGCGGCCTGCTCCTGCACCGCGGCCACGACGCCCGGGTGGGCGTTGCCCACCGTGGTCACCGCGATCCCCGAGCCGAGGTCGATGAGCGAGTTGCCGTCGACGTCGACGACGACCCCGCCGCCGGCGGCGACCGCGGCGATCGGGACGCTGTGCCCGACGCCGGCGGCGACGGCGGCGGCTTTGCGGTCGATGATCTCCTGCGAGCGGGGTCCGGGCAGGGACGTGACGAGGTGGCGGCGCTGCGGCAGCGCGGGGCCGCCGGTGGTCGGGAGCGTGACGGTCGAGCTCATGCTGGCGATGCTAGGGAGGCGCCGACGCGGGCTGCACTCGCCCTGATGTACATTCG
The DNA here is from genome assembly GCF_003931875.1 of Microbacterium sp. 10M-3C3. NCBI lineage: Bacteria > Bacillati > Actinomycetota > Actinomycetes > Micrococcales > Microbacteriaceae > Microbacterium > Microbacterium sp. 10M-3C3. Next base: position 2,739,993 of record NZ_CP034245.1, read on the forward strand.
ACGACGACCCGTGTACACCGCGTCCACGGACTGCGAGGAGGCGCCGTGCCCGATCCCGTCGTCGCCGGTCCGACCCTGGGCGCGCTGCTCGGCCGCAGCGATCTGCGGCTGCGCCTGGCCTCGGAGACGGATGCCCTCCCGCCCGACGCGCTCGACCGCGCGGTCCGGTGGGTGCACAGCAGCGACCTGCTCGACCCCACCCCCTTCCTGTCGGAGGGCCTCGTGCTGCTCACGACCGGCACGCAGTTCGCGCTCGACGACGACGCGGACGTGTTCGCCGCGTACGTGCGGCGCCTCGCCGAGCGCGGCGTCGTGGCCCTGGGCTTCGGCACGGAGGTCGTCCGCGACGGCATCCCCCCGCTCCTGGCCGCCGCGTGCGCGGCCGTCGGCATGCCGCTGTTCGAAGTGCCCTACCGCACACCCTTCATCGCCGTGGCCCGGGCGAACGCCGAGGCGATCGCGGCGGAGTCGTTCGCGCGCCGCACGTGGGCGCTCGCGGCGCAGCGCGCCGTGTCGCTCGCGGCGCTGCGCCCGGACGGGCTCACCGCGACCCTCGCCGAGCTCGCGCGGCAGCTCGGCTCGTGGGTGGGGCTCTACGACGCGGCCGGCACGCTGCGGCGCGAGCATCCGGCCGGAGCGCTGGATGCGGCGACGCGCGGCGAGCTCGACGCCGAGGTGGGGGTCGTGCTGCGCCGCGGCGCTCGCGCCGGCTCGTCGCTGCGCATCGGGCCGACGCCCCTCACGCTGCAGACCCTCGGCCGCGGCGGGCGCCTGCGGGGCGTGCTCGCGATCGCGTCGGGGGACCTCGACCAGGAGAGCCGCGCCCTCGTGACCTCGGTGATCGCGATGGCGGGGCTCGCCCTCGAGCAGACCGAGGACGTGCAGCGCGCGCACGGGCTGCTGCGCGCCGGAGCCGTCCACGCCCTCCTCAGCGGCGATGCCGCGCTCGCGCGACGACTCGTCCGAGAGCTCGGCGGGGCACTGGGCACGGCCGGCATCGCCGTGGTCGTCGTCGAGGGCGCCCCCGGCGACCTCGACATCGTGGCGGAGTGGCTCGCGGGGCGGCCCGCCGAGGCCGCACCGCGGCTGTTCGGACGCGGACCGTCGGGCCTCGTCGTCGCGATCGACCCAGGGGCGACGCTGCCCGACGAGGTCGTCGCGGTCGCCCCGGTGCGAGCCGGCGTGTCGTCTCCCGCGACATGGGCCGACTTCGCGCGGGCCCACGACGAGGCACGCGCCGCCCTCGCGCGCCGGCGCGAGCCCGTCGCGCGCTTCGACACGGCCGCGGCGCCGGGCGTGCTCGCCGCCCTCGACGGCGACCTCGCGCGCGTGCTCGCCGCCGCCGCCCTCGCGCCGCTCACGGATCACGACGCGGCGAACGGCACGGCCCTCGTGGACGCCGTGCGCGCGTGGCTCGAGAACGACGCGCGCATCGACGCCGCCGCATCCGCCCTCGGCGTGCACCGGCACACCGTCCGCACCCGCATCGCGCTGGCCGAGCGCGTGCTCGGCACCGACCTGTCGGCGTTCCCCGCGCGCGCGGAGCTGTGGGCGGCGCTGCAGGTCGCGCGGCCGTGAGTGGGGCAGACTCGGCGGCATGACCCGCCGCTGGCCGCCGCTCGCGATCGCCTATCTCGTCCTCGCCCTCGCCGGGCTCGTCGGCACGTTCGTGCTCAACGTGTGGTCGGTCGTGCTGATGCGCGACTACCTCGGCGACCTGTTCGGGTCGGGTCCGGCGGTCGGCTCGATCGGCGTCGACCTGCTCGTCGTGGCGATCGCCGGCTCGGTCTTCATCGTCGTCGAGGCGCGGCGGCTCGGGATGCGGCGGGCGTGGCTGTACATCGTGCTGTCCGCGGTGACCGCATTCGCGTTCTCGTTCCCGCTGTTCCTCGCGATGCGGGAGCGCCGCCTGGCTCAGCCGGCGAAGTAGGCGGCGGCGACGCGCGCGAGCGCGTGCAGGTCGTCGACGCCGGCGAGCTCGCGCGCCGAGTGCATCGAGAGGATCGGGATGCCGACGTCGACGGTGCGGATCCCCAGCCGCGTCGCGGTGAGCGGCCCGATCGTCGACCCGCACGGCACCGCGTTGTTCGAGACGAACTCCTGCGACCGGACCCCCGCGTCGGCGCACCACGCGTGCCACGCCGCGGTCCCCACGCCGTCGGTCGCGTAGCGCTGGTTCGCGTTGATCTTGAGGATCGGTCCGCTGCCCAACCGCGGCTTCACGACGGGATCGTGCTTCTCGGGGTAGTTCGGATGCACCGCGTGGCCGACGTCGCTCGAGACGCACCAGCTGTCGGCGAGCGCGCGCAGGTGCGCGTCGCGGTCGGCGCCGAGCGCGAGCGCGACGCGCTCGAGCACGTCGGCGAGGAACGGGCCGGACGCGCCCGAACGGGTGGCCGAGCCGACCTCCTCGTGGTCGAAGACGGCGAGCATCGCGACGTGGTCGGTCGGATGCGGCGCCTCGGCGAGCGCGACGACGCCGGCGTGCACCGAGGCGAGGTCGTCGAGCCGACCGGAGGCGAAGAACACGTCGTCGCGGCCGAACACGGCGCCGCGCGCCGCATCCGCGGTCGCGAGGTCGTAGCCCCGGACGCGGGCCGGGTCGACACCCGAGGACGCGGCGACGGCGGCGAGGATGTCGGCCGAGTCCGCCTCGCCGAGCCCCCACACCGGCTGCGTGTGCGCCTGCCGGTCGAGCGTGAGCCCCTCGTTGGCCGAGCGGTCGAGGTGGATCGCGAGCTGCGGCAGGCGCAGGAGCGGCCCGGAGTCGGCGAGCACGGTCGAGCCGTCGTCGAGGACGAGGCGGCCCGCCAGGCGCAGCTCCCGATCGAGCCACGAGTTCAGCAGTGGGCCGCCGTAGATCTCGACGCCCGCCTGCAGCCATCCGAAGCGCCCCGTCGTGGGGCGCGGCTTGAGCACGAAGCCAGGCGAGTCGCTGTGCGCGCCGAACACGCGCACGGGCGTCGCCGGCGTCGCCCCCTCCGGCACGCGCCACGCGATGGCGGCGCCGTCGCGCACGACGACGAAGCGGCCGCCGGGCTGCGCGGGCCAGGGTGCATCCTCCGCGAGCGTCGAGAATCCGGCGGCGACGAGGCGGCGCGCGACCTCGGCGGCGGCGTGGAAGCTCGAGGGCGACGCGGCGACGAAGTCGGCCAGGTCGTCGGCGTGGGCCAGGGCGGCGGGTGCGGGCACGGGCGGACCTCCGGGGCGGGATGCCCTCCGATCGTAGTTCGCGGCGCGATCGCGGCCCGCCCGTCGGCTCCCCGCGCGGGCGGCCCGCGATCGTCGTCAGGGGCTAGCGGCAGCCGCAGCTGCGACGCACCTCGAGGCGCGGCGCGAACACGATGTCGAACGGCGCCCCGTCGGCGGGGGCGACGGCACCGGCGAGGATGCGGCGGCGGCACGGCCCATCGCCTCCATCGGCTGTCGGACGGTCGTGAGCGCGGGCTCGGACAGGCGCGCACCCGACGTGCCGTCGAAGCCCGTCACGAGGACGTCGTCGGGGACGCGCACACTTTCCGCGGAGAGCGCGTCGAGCACCGCGAACGCGTTCGCCGCGGATCGTCGCGTCGATCGGGTCGGGGCGCGCCGACAGCCCGCGCGCCTGCGCGTCGCAACCCGTCAGCGTGGGGCGTGGCTCTCGAGGAACTCGTAGACGTCGGTCGTGTCGACGCCCGGGAAGGCGCCGGTGGGGAGCGTCGCGAGAAGGGTCCTGGGCGTCCGGACGTTCGGCCACGCGTTCTCGCGCCAGCGCCCTTCGAGCTCCGCGGGTGCGCGACGGCAGCAGACCTCCACGGAGTGACGGGACACCCCGCGATGGGGCGTGTCACGTCCCAGGAACCACTTCGTGTCGTCGAAGCGCACCCCCACGCTCACCGAGTGCGCACCTTCGCTCGAGTTCTCCACGCGCGCGGTGCACCAGTACGTGCCGTTGCCCGTGTCGGTGTACTGGTAGTACGGATTGAAGCGGTCGTCGATGTCGAACACCGTGCGGCTCGTCCATCGGCGGCAGCACATCTGGCCCTCGATCGAGCCGATGCGATCGGTCGGGAAGTTGACGTCGTCGTTCTCGTACGCCTTCGTGATGACGCCCGACTCGTGCACTTTCAGGAAGTGCACCGGGATGCCCAGGTGCACCGTCGCAAGGTTCGTGAAGCGGTGCGCCGCCGTCTCGTACGACACCGAATAGGCGTCGCGCAGGTCTTCGATGCTCACGGCACGCGCGGCCTTGGCGTCGCTGAGGAACCTCACCGCCGACTCCTCGGGGATGAGCAGCGCGCCGGTGAGGTAGTTGGTCTCGACGCGCTGACGGAGGAAGTCGGCGTAACTGCGCGGCTCGGAGTGGCCGAGGATGCGGCTGGACAGCGCCTGCAGCACCGACGTGCGCGGGTCGCCCTTGGCTGTCACGCGGCTGGAGAGGTACAGCCGGCCGTGACGCAGGTCGGCGACGCTGCGCGTGGTCTGCGGCAGATCCGGCACGTAGTGGAGGGTGAATCCCAGATGCCCGGCGATGTCGCTCGCGGTGCGCTGGGTGAGCGGCCCGCCCGGGTGGTCGACCGCGGCGAGGATCTCGCGGGCGCGCCGCTCCAGGTCGGGGAAGTAGTTGTCCTGCGTACGCATGAGGCGCCGGAGGGCCACGTTCGCCCGGCGCGCCTCCTCGGGCGTCGCGGAGCGCTCGTCGTGGAGCCGGTCGATCTCGCCCTGGAGCGCCAGCATCGTGCGCAGCACCTCGTCGGGCACCCCCTTGCCGATGCGGAAGGGCGCGATGCCGAGCGACTGGAACGTCGACCCGCGCATCGCGCGCTCGAGCGCGATCTCCATGGCTGCCCGCTGGTCGAGCGGCTCGGTCGACAGCAAGGCGTCCAACGTCGTGCCGAGCGCCCGCGCGATCGCCTGGAGCAGGCTCAGCTTGGCCTCCCGTCGACCGTTCTCGATCATCGACAGCTGGCTGGGCGCGCGGCCGACCGCCGCGGCGAGAGCCTCGAGCGTGAGTCCGCGCTCGAGGCGGAGATGCCGGATGCGTCGGCCGATGGTCAGCGGATCCACCTCCCCATCGTCGGGAAGATCCGCCCCTTCGATCGCGCTCGTCGCGGTGCTCATGCGGCGATTCTGTCACGGCAGCAGAAATTTCCACGAACTTCACACCGACATCTGACTCGGTCGGCCGTGACCTTCACACATCGTGGAGGACACACGACCCCGCGGCGCCCCGCCGCATCCGATCGAGGAGGACCGACATGACGATCCAGGCCACCCCGGGCACGGGCCCACTGCGTGCCGGCGACCAGACGCAGACCGCCGCCGAGCTGCAGGAGCAGTGGGACACCGACCCCCGCTGGGACGGTATCGAGCGCACCTACACGGCCGAGGACGTCGTCCGCCTGCGCGGCACCGTCGGCGAGGAGCACACCCTCGCCCGTCGCGGGGCCGAGAACTTCTGGAACCTCCTGCACACCGAGGACTACGTCCGCGCGCTCGGCGCCTACACCGGCGGACAGGCCGTGCAGCAGGTGCGCGCGGGACTGAAGGCCATCTACCTCTCCGGCTGGCAGGTCGCCGCCGACGGCAACCTCGCCGGCCAGACCTACCCCGACCAGAGCCTGTACCCCGCCAACTCGGTGCCGGCCGTGGTGCGGCGCATCAACAACGCGCTCCTGCGCCAGGACCAGCTCGAGCGCGCCGAGGGCGACGTGACCCGCGACTGGCTCGCCCCGATCGTCGCCGACGCCGAGGCCGGCTTCGGCGGACCGCTCAACGCGTACGAACTCGCGGGCGCCCTGATCGCGGCCGGCGCCGCCGCCATCCACTGGGAGGACCAGCTGGCCAGCGAGAAGAAGTGCGGCCACCTCGGCGGCAAGGTGCTCGTGCCCACGCAGCAGCACATCCGCACGCTCAACGCCGCGCGCCTGGCCGCCGACGTCGCCGGCATCCCGACCGTCATGATCGCGCGCACCGACGCGCTGGCCGCCGACCTGCTCACGAGCGACATCGACGAGCGCGACCGCGCCTTCGTCACCGGCGAGCGCACGAGCGAGGGCTTCTACCGCGTGCGGCCGGGGCTCGACGCGGTCATCAGCCGCGGGCTCGCGTTCGCGCCGTACGCCGACCTGCTGTGGGTCGAGACGGGCGAGCCCGACATCACCCTCGCCCGCGCCTTCGCCCAGGCGATCCACGAGCGCTTCCCCGGCAAGAAGCTCGCGTACAACTGCTCGCCGAGCTTCAACTGGAAGCGCCACCTCGACGACGACCAGATCGCGACGTTCCAGGCGGAGCTGGCCGACCTCGGCTACGCGTTCCAGTTCATCACGCTCGCCGGCTTCCACGCCCTGAACCACTCGATGTTCGATCTCGCCTCCGGGTACGCCGAGCGCGCCATGAGCGCGTACGTCGACCTGCAGGAGGCCGAGTTCGCCGCCGAGGCATCCGGCTACACCGCCACGCGCCACCAGCGCGAAGCGGGCACCGGGTACTTCGACGTCGTCTCCACGGCGCTCAACCCCGACAGCGCCACCCTCGCCCTCGCCGGCTCCACCGAGACCGCGCAGTTCCACTGACCCGCTCCGAACGGATAGGACACCGATCATGACCATGACCCTGGCGGATGCCCCGCCGCAGCCCACGACCGCGACGCCGCCCCCGGCGCCCTCCTCGATCCGCGTGACCGCGCCGGTCCCCGGCCGGTTCGCCGAGATCCTCACGCCCGGCGCCCTCGCCTTCCTCGACGAGCTGCACCGCCGCTTCGGCGGCCGGCGTCACGATCGCCTCGCCGACCGCGAGCGCCGTCGCTTCGAGATCGGCAACGGCCACGACCCCCACTTCCGCGACGACACCCGGCACATCCGCGAGGACGCGTCGTGGCGCGTCGCTGGCGCGGGCCCGGGGCTGGAGGACCGGCGCGTCGAGATCACCGGCCCGACCGACCCCAAGATGACGATCAACGCGCTGAACTCGGGCGCGAAGGTGTGGCTCGCCGACCAGGAGGACGCCACCTCGCCCACGTGGGCGAACGTCATCGGCGGGCAGCTGTCGCTGCGCGACGCGATCCGCGGCCAGCTGTCGTACACGAGCCCCGAGGGCAAGACCTACGAGGTCACGGCTGCCGAGACCCCGACGATCGTCATGCGTCCGCGGGGCTGGCACCTGCCCGAGAAGCACATCGAGGTGACCGACCGCGCGGGCCGGCGGCTCGCCGCATCCGGATCGCTCGTCGATTTCGGGCTGTACGCGTTCCACAACGCGCGCGAGCTCATCGCCCGCGGACGCGGCCCGTACTTCTATCTCGCGAAGCTGGAGTCCGCCGAGGAGGCCCGCCTGTGGGACGACGTCTTCACCTTCACGGAGGCGCACCTGGACATCCCGCACGGCACGATCCGCGCGACCGTGCTCATCGAGACGCTGCCGGCGGCGTTCGAGATGGAGGAGATCCTCTACGAGCTGCGGGACCACTGCGCCGGGTTGAACGCGGGCCGCTGGGACTACATCTTCTCGATCATCAAGAACTACCGCGGCCGCGGGGCGCGCTTCGTCCTGCCCGACCGCAGCGACGTCACGATGACGGTGCCGTTCATGCGCGCGTACACCGAGCTGCTCGTGAAGACGTGCCACGCGCGCGGCGCGTACGCGATCGGCGGCATGAGCGCGTTCATCCCGAACCGGCGTGATCCGGAGGTGACCGCGCGCGCGTTCGAGAAGGTCGCCGCCGACAAGAAGCGCGAGGCCGGCGACGGCTTCGACGGCACGTGGGTGGCCCACCCCGACCTCATCCCGATCGCCCGGGCCGAGTTCGACGCCGTGCTCGGCGAGCGTCCGAACCAGCTCGACCGGCAGCGCGACGACGTGCACGTCTCACCGGCGGATCTCCTCGACGTGCGGATCGGGCGCCCGATCACGGCCGCCGGCGTGCACGGCAACGTGTCGGTCGCGCTCCGCTACATCGAGGCGTGGCTGCGGGGACTCGGGGCCGTCGCGATCGACAACCTCATGGAGGATGCCGCCACCGCCGAGATCAGCCGGTCGCAGATCTGGCAGTGGATCCACCAGGATCAGGCGACCGCCGAGGGTGAACCCATCACGCGCGAGTACGTCGAGCGCGTGGTGGAGCGGGTGCTGGGCGAGGTCGAGCGCACCGCAGGCGACCGCTTCGACGACGCCGCCGAGGTGTTCCGCGAGGTGGCGCTGCGCCCCGAGTTCCCCACGTTCCTGACGACCCCCGCGTACGCGCGCTACTTCGACTGACCGCGCCACGCCGACCGCGAGAACCCATCCGCGCGTCGAGAACACCGCCGTCCGCGGTGCTCTCGCGCCGCGGGTGGGTTCTCGCGGTTCGTCGGCGGGCGCGTGCGTCGGCGGGATGCAGCGGGCGCACTACGCTCGGAGCGTGACATCCCGCGCTCCCCTCTCCCGCAAGCTGTCCGCCATCGCCGAGTCCGCGACGCTCAAGGTCGATGCGAAGGCCAAGGCGCTGCAGGCCGCCGGCCGTCCGGTCGTCTCCTACGCCGCCGGCGAGCCCGACTTCGCGACGCCGTCGTTCATCGTGGAGGCGGCGGCCGAGGCGCTGCGCGACCCCGCCAACTTCCGCTACACGCCGGCGGCGGGACTGCCCGTGCTGCGCGAGGCGATCGCGGCCAAGACGCACCGCGACTCGGGGCTCGACGTCGCCCCGACGCAGATCATCGTCACCAACGGCGGCAAGCAGGCCGTGTACCAGGCGTTCCAGACCGTCGTGAACCCCGGCGACGAGGTGCTGCTGCCCGCGCCCTACTGGACGACGTACCCCGAGGCGATCGCGCTGGCCGACGGCGTGCCCGTCGAGGTCTTCGCCGGTGCCGACCAGGACTACAAGGTCACCGTCGCCCAGCTCGAGGCCGCCCGCACCGACAAGACGACGGTGCTCGTGTTCGTGTCGCCGTCGAACCCCACCGGCGCGGTGTACACCCCCGAGGAGACCGCGGCGATCGGCGAGTGGGCACTCGAGCACGGCATCTGGGTGATCACCGACGAGATCTACCAGAACCTCGTCTACGAGGGCGCCCGCGCCGTGTCGATCGTCGAGGCCGTGCCGGCCCTGGCCGACCAGACGATCCTCGTCAACGGCGTCGCCAAGACGTACGCGATGACCGGATGGCGCGTGGGCTGGATGATCGGACCCGCGGACGCGATGAAGCTCGCCGGCAACCTGCAGTCGCACCTGTCGAGCAACGTCAACAACATCGCCCAGCGCGCCGCCGTGGCAGCCCTCACCGGCCCGCAGAGCGAGGCCGAGCAGTTCCGCGCGGCCTTCGACCGCCGCCGGCGGCTCATCGTGTCGGAGCTCGCGAAGATCCCGGGCGTGACGGTGCCGAACCCGCTCGGCGCGTTCTACGTCTACCCCGACGTCACGGGCCTGCTCGGTCGCGAATGGGCCGGGACGACCCCCACGACGACCCTGGAACTCGCCGACCTCATTCTCGACCAGGCCGAGGTCGCCGTGGTGCCGGGCGAGGCGTTCGGCCCGAGCGGCTACCTGCGCCTGTCGTACGCGCTCGGCGACGAGCAGCTCCTCGAGGGCGTGCAGCGCCTGCAGCGCCTGTTCGGCGCCGCGTAGCCGCCTCCGCCCTCGCGCCCGTCCGCGTGGGTCGCTTCGCTCCTCGCTCAGCGAGACGAAGCGCTCGCGGATCAGGCCTCGGGCGCCGATGCGGCGGGAGCGGACGGGGCGGTGCCGTCGCGGTGCGCCGCATCCGCCAATGCTTCGCCCACGGCGCGGCCCTGGATGATCGCGGTCAGGTCGATGCCGGTCGCGGCGCGCACGGCGTCGAACGAGGCGCGCAGCCCCGTCGCGGACTCCGCGGCGAGGTGCCCGCTCGCGCCCTCGCCGCCGAGGACGGTGACAGAGCCGACCTTGTCGTAGCCCTTCGCGAACTCGGCCATCATCGGCACGAGCGCCTCGAGCGCGCGCTGGGCGAGCAGCGCCTCCTGGTTCTGGGCGAGGGCCTCCGCCTCGGCGCGGATGGCGGCGGCCCGCGCCTCACCGGCGACCCGGATGGCGTCGGCGTCGGCCTCGGCGCGCAGGCGCTTGGCCGTCGCCTCCTGCGCGGCGATCTGCGCCTGCGCCTCGGCCGCCTTGATGAGGGCGTACGCGTCGGCGTCGGCGTCCTTCTGGCGCTGGTACAGGTCGGCGTCGGCGACGCGATTGACCTCGGACTCCAGCCGCGCCTGCGTGTTCTGCGCCTCCTGCACGAGCACCGCCTGCTGGCGCTCGGCCCGCGCGAGCGCCTCGGCCTGCTCGGCCTCCGCGTTGGCGCGCCCGACCTCGGCCTTTGCGGCGGCGGTGTTCTTGTCCAGCTGCGTCTGCTCGATGAGGTTCGCCTCGTCGGTGGCGATCTGGCGTGCGCGGATCTCGCGCTCGGCGTTGATGCGCGCGACCTCGGCCTCGCGCTTGACGCGCTCGACCTCGGTGGCGCCGAGGGCGGAGATGTAGCCGTTCGAGTCGGTGATGCCCTGGATCTGGAACGAGTCGAGGATGAGGCCCTGGGACGACAGGTCGCTCTTGATGCCCTCGGCGATCTGGTCCGACAGGCGCTGCCGGTCGCGCATGAGCTCCTCGACCGTGAGGGTCGCCACGACGCCGCGCAGCGCACCCTCGAGCTGCTCGGTCGTGAACTGCTCGATCGCCTTGTCCTGCGACGCGAAGCGCTCGGCGGCACGGCGGACCGACTCGGGGTCGGAGCCGATCTTCACGAGCGCGACGCCGCTGACGTTGACGGTGACGCCGTTGGAGGACTGCGCGGTCGGCTCCATCTTGATCTGGCGGGCGCGCAGCGAGATCATCTCGGCGCGCTGCGTGAGCGGGTTGACGATGGCGCCGCCGCCGGTGATCACCGTGATGCGGGAGTCGCCGGTGGCGCCCTTCTGACGCTTCCCGACGATCACGAGGGCCTCGTCGGCCTTGGCCACGCGGTACCACGCGCGGATGAGGATGAGCACGATCACGAGGAGGACGACGAGAACGCCCACCCCGATCGCCACGAGCAGTCCGACGGCTCCGAGCGCGGCCAGTTCCATGGGGGCGTCTCCTCCTGCGTCATCCGACGCGGTCGCGGGCAGTCCTCCCACCGTATCGGGACTGTCCGTCCCATCGCGCGGGTGTCGGCGGCCCGGAGGACGATGAAGAGATGTCCATCGGAACGACACCCCTCCCCTCGGGTCACAACACCGTCAATCCGTTCGTGATCACCGCCGACGCCCGCGGCTTCATCCGCTTCGTCCAAGCCGTCTTCGGCGGCGCCGAAGTCGAACAGGTGCGGACGCCCGATCGGGATGGCTCGATCATCCACGCCGAGGTGGTCGTCGGGAATGCGACGATCATGCTCAGCGACACGAAGGAGGGCTGGCCGTTCACGCCGGCGTTCCTCCAGATCTACGTCGCCGACGCGCGCGAGTGCATCGACAGAGCCCAGGCGCTCGGCGCGACGCTCATCACGCCGATCTCCGACTTCTACGGCGGGTTCCGGCTGGCCCGTGTCCAGGATCCGTGGCGCAACATCTGGTGGCTGTACGAACCGGACACCGGCACACGCGGGCAGGGCGCTCGTGAGAGCGACACCGACTGGCACGACCGCGATCCGAGCGTCGTCTATGCGACGCTGCTGGACGCCATGGCCGAACTCGGCCGCGTGTCACGCTGAGCGGATCAGAGCTCCACGTTCACGAGGACCGGCTCGGGCTGGAGGATGAGCCCGAACTCCGACTGCACGCGCTGCTGCACGAAGCGCGCGAGTTCGGCGATCTCCTCGGCCGTTGCTCCGCCGCGGTTGGTGAGGGCGAGCGTGTGCTTGGTGGACAGGCCCGCGCGCGACCGCGGGAAGCGGAAGCCCTTGTGCACGCCCGCGTGCTCGATGAGCCACGCCGCGCTGACCTTCACCTGCGCGGGCGCCACGACCGGCGGCGGCACGACGCCGTCGAACGCGGCGAGGGGGATCACGAGCACGGGCGCGAGCTCGGGTGCGAGCGGCCAGCGCGGGCATTCCGGCGGCAGCGTCCGGGCGAACGCCTCCGACACGATCGCATTCTGGAAGAACGATCCGGCGCTCCAGGTGTCGGGGTCGTCCTCGTCGAGCACCATGCCCTTGCGCCGACGTGTGGCGAGCACGTGATCGCGGATCCACGCGAGCGACACGGATGCACCGGGCTCGAGGCCGAGCGCGGAGCGCAGCTGCTGGCCCGCGACCTCGCGCGGCTCGCCGCCGACCTCCTCGAGCTCGAGCGTCACCGACACGATCACCCCGACGCGCTGCGGCACCGATCCGTAGTGGTGCTTGAGCACGGACGTGCGGAAGCCGAGCCCGAGGTCCGCCGCCGGCACGGTCGACAGCTCGCCCGTCGCCTCGTCCAGCAGCTCGACCTCGACGAGGGTCTGCACGATCTCCTGCCCGTAGGCGCCCACGTTCTGCACCGGCGCTGCGCCGACGGTGCCGGGGATGCCCGACATCGCCTCGATGCCGGCGAGCCCCTCCGCGACTGTCGTCGCGACGAGGTCGTCCCAGTCGTGCCCCGCCTGCACGCGCACGCGCACGGTGCCGGGCCGCGAGCCGGGCCGCCGCTCGATGCCGCGCGAGCGCACGAGCACGACGGTGCCCTCGAACGGCTCGTCGCCCGCGAACAGGTTCGACCCGCCGCCCACGACGAGCCACGGCTCGCCGCTCGCCCACGTGTCGCGGAGCGTGTCGACGAGCTCGTCGGCCGTCTCCGCCACGACCAGGCGCGCGGGCTCGGCGCCGGTGCGCAGCGTCGTGAGGCGCGAGAGCGGGAGCGGATCGATCGCGGGCATGTCACGCGCGGACGCGCACCTGCGCCTTGCCGAGCACGGTCGTGCCCGCGTGGGTCACCGTGAGGTCGACGCGCACGACGTCGCCGTCGATGGCCCCGACCTTCGCCGCGACGTCGACGTCGGCGCCCTCGCGCGGATCGACCACGACCGGCCGCGTGAACCGCACGCCGTACTCGAGGATGCGTCCGGGGTCGCCCAGCCACTCGGCCAGGGCGCCCACCGCGAGCCCCATCGTCAACATGCCGTGGGCGAGCACGCCCGGAAGGCCCACCTCGGCCGCGACGTCGTCGCGGTAGTGGATGGGGTTGAAGTCTCCGGATGCCCCGGCGTAGCGCACGAGCGACGCGCGGTCGAGGTGCACGCGGCGTTCGCCGACGACGTCTCCGACCGCGGTCATGCCGGCGCCTCCCCCACGAGCAGCACCGAGGTCGCGGTGACGACGTGGGCGCCGTCGGCGTCGACGATCTCGGCGTCGCTCGTGACCATGGCGTTCCCGCCCATCGTGCGGATGCCCGTGACCGACAGCGTCGCGGTCAGCTCATCGCCGGCGACGATCGGCCGGGTGTAGCGGAAGCGCTGCTCGGCGTGGATGGTGCGCGCGAGCTCGATCCCCGCGTCGGGGTCGCCGAGCAGCTGCTGGAGCGTCAGATCCTGCACGACCATCGCGAAGGTCGGCGGCGCGACGACGTCGGCGTACCCGGCGGCGCGTGCCGCATCCGGGTCGTGGTGAACGGAGGCGTCGGCGAACACGGCGCGCGCGAACTCGCGCACCTTCTCCCGCCCGACGAGGTACGGCGCGGTCGGCGCGAAGGCGCGGCCGACCAGCTCGGGGTTCACTGGCACCGGCCCATCCTATCGGCGGCCGCCTCCCGCGCCGTCAGCGCTGACGACGGCCGCGGATCGCGCGGACCGCCATCTGCGATGCGATGAAGACGAGGAACGCCGCGAACAGGACGTTGCCGACGAACGGGTCGATGTGCGTGGCGATGAGAGCGCCGAGCGCCGTCGTCGTGCACGCGGCGAGGCCCACGAGCGCCGCCGCGACGAGGTCGACGTTGCGGCGGCGGAGATTGCCGACCGTGCCCGAGATCGCGGTCGGGATCATCATGAGCAGCGACGTGCCCTTGGCGACGAGGTCGCTCGTGCCGAACAGCAGCAGGAGCGCGGGCACGACGATGATGCCGCCCCCGACACCGAGGAGGCCCGCGAGCACGCCCGTGACGATGCCGAGCACCGCGAGCCCGGGGCCGGTCACCCACGTGAGCTCCAGCTCGGCGTCGCGCGAGGGGATGATGAGGAACAGGCTCACGATCACCGCGACGAGGAACGCCACGAACGCCCACCGCAGCGCCGTCTGCGGCACGCGCGGCAGCAGCCATGTGCCGACCTGCGCGCCGATCACCGCGCCGGCGGCGAGGATCAGGGCGGGGATCCACGCGACCGACCCCGTCACCGCGTAGGAGATCACGCCGACGGTGGCGGTGGGCACGATAGCCGCGAGCGAGGTGCCCGCCGCGCGGCGCTGGTCGAAGCCGAGCAGGAGCACGAGCAGCGGCACGATCACGGTGCCGCCGCCGACGCCGAACAGGCCCGACATGAGCCCCGCGAGCAGGCCCACCCCGATGCACGTCAGGACGAAGCGCACGCCCCGGCGCGTGGTGACGCCTTCCGTCATTGCGAGACGTCGAGCGAGTCGATCGCCCACCCTCCGTCGGCCGGCACGAGCGTGTACGTGAGCGTGTCGGTCACCTGCTCGGGCTCGTCGAGGGGGTTCCCCTCCTCGTCGTACAAGGACAGGTAGTTCTCGACCGTGTCGACTTCGATCGTGTCGGAGGAGATCGTCCGCACCTCGACGACCTTCAGGTCGTAGTCGTCGGTGGCGTCCTGGAACTGCTCGGACTGGCTCTCGAACGACGCGCAGTCGGTGTAGCCGAAGCTGTCGCGGTACTCCTGGGTCGTCGACTGCTCGAACTCGTCGCAGTCGGCGCTGTCGTACGCGTCGTCGTACACCTCGACCGCCTGGACGGCGGCGCGCTCGTCGTCGGTCGATCCGCTCGCGCCGCTCGTGGACGCGGCCGTGAACCAGCCGATCAGGAGCGGGATGAGGATCGCAGCGAGCACGACGAACAGGAGCACGACGCCGCCGAGCACGACCCACAGGATCCACAGCTTCGACTTCGGCGCGGGCGCGGGCGGCGCCGCGGGCGGGTAGCCGGATGCATCGGGCCCGGCCGGCGACGTGGCCGCCCCCGGGTAGCCGGGGTATCCCGCGGCCGGTGCCGCGCCCGGGTAGCCGGGCGCCGGTGGGGCGTCGTGGTGCTCGGCCGCCGCATCCGGTGTGGGCCCGGTGACCGCGGCGGCGGGCTCGGACGGCGCCGCCGCAGGCGCATCGGGTGTGTGGACGTGCTCGGTCCACTGCGCGCCATCCCACCAGCGCAGGGCACCACGCCCGTCGTCGTACCATCCGGGGGGCGTCGTGGTCATGAGCGGCTCGTCTCGGCTCGGGGCATCGGCCAGCCCACCCTATCGTCGCCGCGGACGCCGCCGGGAGCGGGGAATTCCCCGGCCGACGCGGCGTTGCACCCGGCATGACCACTGTGGGAATCATCGGAGCAGGAAACATCGGTTCGGCCCTCGCACGCGGGTTCGCCGCGCGCGGCTACTCGGTCGTGATCGCCAACTCGCGCGGGCCCGAGACCCTCGCCGACCTCGTCGACGGAATCGACGGCGACGTCACCGCCGGCACGGCGGAGCAGGCCGCCGAGGCGGGCGAGTTCGTCGTCGTCACCGTTCCTCTCAAGGCCTACCGCGACATCCCCGTCGCGCCGCTGGCGGGCAAGATCGTGCTGGACACCAACAACTACTACTGGGAGCGCGACGGCCACATCGCCGCGCTCGACGACAAGCAGACGACGACCTCGCAGATGCTGCAGGAGCACCTCCCGCAGTCGACGGTCGTGAAGGCGTTCAACCACATCGGCGCCGCCGAGATCCTCAGCGACGGCACGCCCGCCGGGACGCCGAACCGCCGTGCGCTGGCGACGGCGAGCGACTCTTCCGAGGCGGTCGAGCTCGTCACGCGGATCTACGACGAGTTCGGCTTCGACACCGTGAACATCGGCCCTCTCGCCGACAGCTGGCGCGTCGAGCGCGACCGTCCCGCGTACGGCATCCGGCAGAACCGCGAGGAGCTCGCTGCCAACCTCGCGCGCGCCGAGCGCTGAGAAGACGACGGCCCCCGGAGGCGCAAGCCCTGCGCGCCGGGGGCCGTCCACCCCGCGCCGCAGGCGGATGCGGTGACCCGAACACCGGTCCGCGGCGGATGAGTCGCGAGGGTCGTACACGAGCGAAGCTAGCCCCCGGGCGGTCGCGGCATCCCGCCGTTGACGGGGCCATCAGGCTCTGATACGCGCCGCCGGCCCCGGCGATCGGGGAGGATGGAGGAGGCCCGTCGGGCCGGGAGGATCCATGTCCACGTCGAATCACCACACCGCCGCGCCCGCGCGTGTCACCCGCGGCACCGTCGCCCCGCGGGACGACTTCCCCGTCTTCTCGCACCGGCCCGGGCAGGTCCTGCTCGATTCGGCGGCCACCTCGCAGCCGCCGGCCGTCGTGCTGGACGCGCAGCGCACCTTCACCGAGGATGCGTACGCCGCCGTGCACCGCGGCTCGAGCGCCGCCACCGGGTCGGCGACGGCCGCGTTCGAGCGCGCCCGGTCGCGCGTCGCCTCCTTCATCGGCGCGGGCGAGGACGAGCTGGTGTGGACCGCGAACGCGACCGACGCCCTGAATCTGCTCGCGTGGTCGTTCACGGAGGCGGCGCTGGAGGGAACCGGCCGCCTCGCGCTGCGAACGGGCGACGAGATCGTCGTCACCGAGGCCGAGCACCACGCCAACCTCGTGCCGTGGCAGCGGCTCGCCGCGCGCACGGGCGCCGTGCTGCGCGTCGTGCCCGTGGCCGACGACGGCACGTGGACGATCGACGCGATGCGCCAGGTCGTGGGCGCGCGCACGCGCCTCATCGCGTTCGCGCACGTCTCGAACGTCACGGGATTCATCGCCCCCGTCGCCGATGTCGTCGAGCTCGCCGCCGCCGTGGGCGCGGCGACGATCCTCGACGCGTGCCAGTCGGTGCCCCACCGCCCGGTCGACGTGCGAGCGCTCGGCGTCGACTTCGCGGCATTCTCGGCGCACAAGATGCTCGGGCCGACCGGCATCGGCGGCCTCTACGGGCGCTCCGAGCTGCTCGCCTCCCTCCCCCCGGGCCGCACCGGCGGATCGGCCATCACGACGGTGACGCTCGAGCGCGCCGAGTTCCTCCCGCCGCCGCACCGCTTCGAGCCGGGCACCCAGCCGGTCGTCCAGGCCGTGGGCTTCGCCGCGGCCGCCGACTACCTGGACGGCATCGGCATGGACGTCGTCGCGGCGCACGAGGACGAGCTCGCCGCCCTCCTGTACGACACCGTGGCCGCGATCCCGGGCGTCCACGTCGTCGGCCCGGCAGCCGGAGCGCCGCGCGCGGGGCTCGTGAGCTTCGTCGTCGACGGCGTCCACGCGCACGATGTCGGCCAGTTCCTCGACGACCGCGGCGTGGTCGTGCGCACGGGGCACCACTGCGCGCAGCCGCTGCACCGGCGCCTGGGCGTGCACGCCACGACGCGCGCGAGCGCCTACGTCTACACCGACGCCGACGACGTCGCCGCGCTCGGCGACGCGCTCGCCGGAGTGCGCGCGTACTTCGGAGCCGACCGATGAGCGGACTCGACGACCTGTACCGCGAAGTCATCCTCGACCACAGCCGGCGCCCGGTCGGCCGGGGCGACGTCTCGGCCGCGGCCGTCACGCACCACGAGCTGAACCCCACGTGCGGCGACGAGGTCACGGTGGGCGTCACGCTCTCCGCCGACGACCGCATCACGACGCTCGTGTGGGACGGGCACGGATGCAGCATCTCGACGGCGTCCGCGTCGATGCTGACGGAGCTGGCCACCGGCCTTCCGCGGACCGAGGCGCAGCAGCTCATCGACGACTTCCGCGCCATGCTCCGCGGCGCCGGCGAGGTCGAGCCGGCCGAGAGCCTCGGCGATGCGGCCGCGTTCGCGGGCGTCGCGCGCCTGGTGACCCGAGTGAAGTGCGCGATGCTGCCGTGGGTCGCGCTGGAGGCGTGCCTGCGCACGGCGCCGTAGCGCCGCATCCGGGACCCCGCCCGTCACACGGCTTGCGGCGCGCAGTCGCGCGGATATGCTGGGGGCGTGCAGACCTGTCGTTGTTGTCGCTGAGCGCCTCGCGCTCGCCCCGACGACCCCGTCCGCACCGCCGCGCGCCGCGCGGAGACCGAAGGAATGCATCCGTGCGCTACGCCTCGAGCGTGACCGACCTCATCGGCAACACCCCCCTCGTCCGCCTGAACCGCGTGACCGACGGCATCGCCGCCACGGTCCTCGCCAAGATCGAGTTCGTCAATCCGGGCGGCTCGTCGAAGGACCGCATCGCCGCGAACATCGTCGACGCCGCTGAGGCGTCGGGCGACCTGAAGCCCGGCGGCACGATCGTCGAGCCGACCAGCGGCAACACCGGCGTCGGACTCGCCCTCGTCGCGCAGCAGCGCGGCTACCGCTGCGTGTTCGTCGTGCCCGACAAGGTGGCCGAGGACAAACGGGCCGTGCTGCGCGCGTACGGTGCGGAGGTCGTGGTGGCGCCGACCGCCGTCGCCCCCGACGACCCGCGCTCGTACTACAGCGTGTCGCGGCGGATCGTCGCCGAGACCCCCGGCGCATACATGCCGAACCAGTACGACAACCCGAACGGGCCGCGCAGCCACTACGAGTCCACGGGGCCCGAGATCTGGCGCGACACCGACGGCGGCCTCACGCACTTCGTCGCCGGGGTCGGCACGGGCGGCACGATCAGCGGCACCGGCCGCTACCTCAAGGAGGTCTCCGGCGGTGCGGTGCGCATCGTCGGGGCCGACCCCGAGGGCTCGATCTACTCCGGCGGCACGGGACGCCCGTACTTCGTCGAGGGCGTCGGCGAGGACTTCTGGCCCGGCGCCTACGACGGCAGCGTCGTCGACGAGATCATCCCCGTGACCGACGCCGAGGCGTTCGCGATGACCCGCCGGCTCGCCCGCGAGGAGGGCCTCCTCGTCGGGGGCTCGAGCGGCATGGCGGTCGTCGCCGCGCTCCGCGCCGCCCGCGACCTGCCCGCCGACGCCGTCGTCGTCGTGCTCCTGCCCGACTCCGGGCGCGGATACCTCGCGAAGGTGTTCGACGACGGCTGGATGCGGCGCCGCGGCTTCGCGACCGACGACGCCGCGGACGGCGCGCCGCTCGCGTCCCTCGCCGACGCGGCGACGATCCCCGTCCTGTCCCCCGGTCTCGCCGCCGCCGACGCGATCGACGCGCTGCGCGGCGCCGGGGTCGCGATCGGCGTCGTGTCGGCGCATCCCGAGCCCGTGCTCGGCGAGATCGCGGGTGCCGTGACGCTCGACACGCTCGGCGCCGCCGACCCCGCCGCATCCGTGGGCGACCTCGCCGGCGCGCCGCTTCCGGTCGTCGGCGTCGGCAGCCCGCTCGACGAGGCGCGCGCCGCGCTCGACGAGCGCGGCGCCGTCGTCGTCGCCCGCGAGGGACGCCCCGTCGCCGTGCTGACGCGCGACGCCCTCGACGCCGCATCCGCCCGTCCGTCCTCCGCCGCATCCGAATCCGCAGGAGCCCTCTCGTGACCGTCGACCCGTCCGCCCTCTCGTTCGACAGCCTCGCCGTGCACGCCGGGCAGGCCGCCGACGCCACGACCGGCGCCGTGATCCCGCCCGTGCACTTCTCCACGACGTTCGTGCAGGACGGCATCGGGGGCCTGCGCGGAGGGTGGGAGTACGGCCGCAGCGGCAACCCCACCCGCACCGCGCTGCAGGAGCAGCTCGCCGCGCTCGAAGGTGGGCGGCACGCGCTGTCGTTCGCGTCGGGCCTGGCGGCCGAGGACGCGCTGCTGCGTGCGGCGCTGAAGCCCGGCGACGACGTGCTCCTCGGCAACGACGTCTACGGCGGCACGTACCGCCTGCTCGCACGCGTGCTCGGACCGTGGGGCGTGGGGCTGCGGATCGTCGACATGAGCGACCTCGATCACGTGCGCGCGGCCGTCGCTGAGAAGGCGCCGACCATCCTGTGGGTCGAGACGCCGAGCAACCCGCTCCTGCGCGTCACCGACATCGCGGGGCTCGCGCAGCTCGGTCACGACGCGGGCTCCCTCGTCGTGGTGGACAACACGTTCGCCTCGCCGGCGCTGCAGCGTCCGCTCGCGCACGGCGCCGATGTCGTCGTGCACTCGACGACGAAGTACCTCGGCGGGCACTCCGACGTCGTCGGCGGGGCGCTCGTGCTCGACGACGACGCCCTGGCCGAGAAGACCACGTTCCTGCAGTTCGCCGCCGGCGCCGTGTCGGGCCCCATGGACGCGTGGCTGACCACGCGCGGCATCAAGACGCTCGCGCTGCGGATGCAGCGGCACAGTGAGAACGGACTCGCCCTCGCCGAGTTCCTCGACGCCGACGACCGCGTCGCGCACGTGTACTACCCCGGTCTTCCCGCCCACCCCGGGCACGACATCGCGCGGCGCCAGATGACGGGCTTCGGCGGGATCGTCTCGGTCGCGCTCGAGGACGCCGAATCCGCCCGCCGCTTCGCGGAGTCGCTGCGGGTGTTCCAGCTCGCCGAGTCGCTCGGCGGCGTCGAGTCGCTCGTGAACTACCCCGACGCCATGACGCACGCCTCCGTGCGCGGCACGGAGCTCGCGGTGCCCGCCGAGGTCGTGCGCCTGTCGGTCGGCATCGAAGACGTCGACGACCTGCGCGCCGACCTCGACCAGGCGCTCTCCGCCCTCTGACCCTCCGCCGGGCGGCCACCGCGCGCCGCGAGATCAGGCGAATCGGTCGAGATCAGCACGAATTCCGTCGAAAAGTACTGCATCCGGCCGATTTGCCTGATCCGGCCGGCGCTCGGGCAGCGGTCGCCTCCGCCGCGCAGGTCAGAACGCGTCGAGGTTGGCGGCGAGACCGCCTGCGACGTAGTCGTCGCGCAGGATGCCGCGGCGCCGCAGGATCGGCACGAGCTCGTCGAGGGCGCGGTGCACCGTCACCGGATGCAGGTCGCCGGAGAAGATGAGGCCGTCGTTATCGGCCTCCTCCCCCAGCTCCTCGATGAGGTCGGCGAGCTCGCCCGCCGTCCCCACCGTGCCGCTGATGCCGTCGCCGATGCGCCCGAGTCGCGCCTTGCCCGCGAGGATCTCGCGGAACGGCACGTCGGCGAACGAGTCGAACCGGCCCCGGAGCCCCTTGATCGTGCCCTGCGACACGTGCTCGCCGAAGATGCCCTCGTCCAGCGGCCGGTCGAGGTCGAGCACCGTGAGGTCGGTCTCGAGGTCGCTCGACCACGCCTCGGCGACCGCGCGCAGCGCCGCGTCGTCGGGATCGGCGGAGGCGGCGACGATCCGGTCGGCCTCCTCGACCGAGGCCGCGACGATCGGCTTGAACACGAAGAGCGTCTTGATCGCATCGGCGTCGCGTCCGGCGGCGACCGTCGCCGCGCGCACGCGCTCGCGGTACGCGCGGATCGCGGTGACGTCGAGGTTCGACAGCGCGAGCTGGATGTGCGAGTTCGCGGCGGCGAACCCGATGCCCCGCGGCGAGCCTCCCGGCGACGCGATGACCGGCTCGTGCACGAGCGGCTCGGCGTTGAGCGGTCCGTCGAAGCTCCAGTACGCGCCGCGGTGCTCGACCGCGCGGATCTTCGTGCCGTCGGCGTAGATCTCGGTCTCGGTGTCGAGGATGAGCGCGTCGTCGTCCCAGCTGCGCCACAGCAGCCGCAGCGCGTCGAGCCACTCCTGGGCCCGGTCGTACGCGGCGTCGTGGGGCAGGCGCTCCTGCCCGAAGTGGTGCGCGGAGCCGACGTCGGTCACGACGTTGAGCCCGACGCGGTCGCCGCTCAGATGCTGGAGCGACGCGAACTGCCGCGCCGCGGTGTACGGATGCCACGCCGCCGGGTTCGCCGTCGGGATGACCCCGAGGTGGCGCGTGGCGGCGAACAGGTACGGCGCCAGGGTCCAGGGATCGTGCTTGGGCCCGCCGTATGCCTTCCGCACCCGCAGGTCGAGCGTCGCGGGGCTGATCCCCACCGACAGCGCGTCCTCGATGAGGAGGAAGTCGAAGCCCGCCTGCTCGAGCTCGCGCGCGGACTGCTGGTACAGGTCCGGCCGCTTCCAGTCGTGGTTCCACTGCCAGTACGGACGCGCCCACCCGTGCGGACCGAATCCGCGCGAGAGGAACCAGCCGAAGTGCTGCGGCTTCGTCATCGCGCACCCGCCTCGACGACGCGGGCGGATGCGGCCGCGGCGGTCTCCGGTGCGGCGGGGGTCGCCGCATCGGATGTCGCGGCGCGCGCGGCGACGAGCGCCTGCGCGAGGTCACGGATGAGGTCGTCGGGGTCTTCGACGCCGATCGACAGGCGCACGAGCCCCGGGTCGATGCCCGATGCGACGCGCTCCTCCTCGGTGCGGCCGACGTGCGTGGTCGAGCCGGGGTGCAGGACGAGCGAGCGCACGTCGCCCAGGTGCGACATCCGCGTGAACAGCGTCACGGCGTCGATGAACGCGCGGGCGGCCGCGAGACCGCCGCGGAGCGTCACGCCGAACACCGACCCCTGCCCGCGCGGCAGGTACGTGCGCGCGAGGTCGCGCGACGGGCTCGAGTCCAGTCCGCTGTAGTCCACGGCCGCGACCTCGGGCTGTCGCTCGAGCCAGCGGGCGACGGCGAGCGCGGAGTCGGACTGCCGCTGCACCCGCAGTGAGAGCGTCTCGATGCCCTGGAGCACGAGGAACGAGTTCAGCGGCGACGCGGCCGGGCCGAACCGCATCGCAAGGGTGCGCGCGAAGTCGAGGTACGCCAACTCGCCCGCCCGTTCGATCCGAGTGCGCCCGTCGGGGCCGCGCTCGAGTGAGAACTGCGGGAAGCGGTCATCGGCGGCCCAGTCGAACCGGCCCGCGTCGACCACGACGCCGCCGAGGACCGTGCCGTGGCCGGAGAGGAACTTGCTCGCCGAATGCACGACGATGTCGGCGCCGTGCTCGATCGGACGCAGCAGGTACGGGCTCGCGAGGGTGTTGTCCACGACGAGCGGGATGTGCGCGTCGTGCGCGACCTGGGCGACGGCGGCGATGTCGAGCAGGTCGTTCTTGGGGTTCGGGATCGACTCGGCGAACAGCGCGCGCGTGCGCGGTGTGATCGCGCGGCGCCACTGCGCCGCATCCGCGTTGTCCGCGACGAACGTCACGGCGATGCCGAAGCGCGCCAGCGTCTCGCGGAGGAACTCGCGCGACCCCTCGTACAGGCTCGATGACGCCACGATGTGGTCGCCGGATGCGGCGAGCGCGAGCAGGGCCGTCGAGGTCGCCGCCTGTCCGCTCCCCACGAACAGCGCGCCGGCGCCGCCTTCGAGTGCGGCGATGCGCCGCTCGAGGGCGGCGTGCGTGGGGTTGGACACGCGCGTGTAGGCGTGCCCGTCTTCGGAGCCGTCGAACCGGCCCGACGCCTGCGCGAAGTCGTCGAACACGAACCCGGCGCTGAGGTAGATCGGGGTCGCCCGCGGACGGTGCCCCGCGTGATGCTCGGTGCCGGCGTGCACCTGGCGCGTCGCGAAGTTCCATCCCTCGATGTCGACCGTGCTCATGCGTCCCCCGGGCTCGCAGCGTGCACCGGACCGTCCGGTGCCCTCCCGCGACGGTAGGCGCCAACCGCCGCCCGCGCCCACCGGCCCGTCACACGCCGTCACACCCGCGGACCGCCCGCGCGCCGCGGCGCCGCCGCGCCGCACAGAATTCAGGCCGAGACGACATCTCCGGGACCGCACGGCCCGAATGGGCCGGATTCTCCTGAGTTCTGCGCAGCGCGGGTACGTCGCGGGGCGTCAGTGGACGGGCATGCCGCCGGTCACGGCGATCGTCTCGCCGACGACGTAGCTCGCCTCCTGCGACGCGAGGAAGACGAACGCCGGCGCGAGCTCGACCGGCTGCCCCGCGCGGCCGATCGGCGTCTGCGAGCCGAACTCCTCGATCTTCTCGTTCGGCACGAAGGCGGGCTGCAGCGGCGTCCAGACCGGCCCCGGCGCGACGCCGTTGACCCGGATGCCGCGCTCGATGAGCTGCTGCGCCATCGCGCGCGTCCAGTTGGCGATGCCGGCCTTCGACACGGCGTACTCCGCGAGCGACGGCGAGGGCTGGAAGCCCTGCACGCTCGAGGTCGTGATGATCGCCGCGCCCGGCTGCAGGTGCGGCGATGCGGCCTTGGTCATCCAGAACAGCGGGTAGATGTTCGCGCCGAGCACGTGCTCGAGGGTCTTCGTCTCGAAGTCGTCGATGCTGTCGACCGTCGGCATCGTGCCGGCGTTCAGGACCAGGATGTCCAGGCCCCCGAGCTCAGCGACGGCCTTCTCGACCACCTCGGTGCTCGTGGCCTCCTCCTGCAGGTCACCCGGAAGGAGGACCGCGGTGCGCCCTTCGGCGCGGACGAGCTCGGCGACCTCCTCGGCCTGTCGCTGCTCGGTGGGGAGGAAGCTCAGCGCGACGTCGGCGCCCTCACGGGCGTACGCGATCGCGACGGCGCGGCCGATGCCGGAGTCGGCTCCCGTGACGAGCGCCTTCCGGCCGGGCAGGCGCCCCTTGCCGATGTACGTCGCCTCGCCGTGGTCGGGAGCGGGGTCCATCTCGTGGATGTCGCCGGGCCCCTCCTGCTGCTGCGGCGGGAACGGCGGCCGCGGGTACTGCGTGGTGGGGTCCTGGGCGGTGTACATGTCAGCCATGCGCGCCACGGTATGCCGCGGCCGCGGCCCGCCGCGCAGGGGTTGCGGCGGGCCGCCCGGGGCTCTATCGCGTGGCGGGCGTGCGGTTCTCGGCGCTCACCATCCACGACAGCTGCTCGAGCCGCTCGAGGATCGCGTGCAGGATGTCGGCGCTCGTGGGGTCTTCCTCGTCGACCTCGTCGTGCACGCCGCGCACCGTGCCGGTGGCCGCATCGATGCGCTCGGTGATGAGGTCGATGACCTCGGCCGTGTCGATCTCGCCCTGCGGGAACTCCGGCAGCGTCGTCGTCTCGGCCATCGTGTCGCTGCGGCCGTCGGGCAGCGCGTGCAGCGCCCGCATCCGCTCGGCGACGGTGTCGCTGAACTCGCGCGCCGCGTCGATCACCTCGTCGAGCTGCAGATGCGTGTCGCGGAAGTTCTTGCCGACGACGTTCCAGTGGGCCTGCTTGCCCTGGATCGACAGCTCGATGAGGTCGACGAGCACCTTCTGGAGGTTCTCGCTGAGCTGCTGCGACGCGGTGAAGCCGCGCTCGGCGTTCTCCTCCTTCGTCAGGCCGGCACCCGCGCCGCCGCGCGCGGGGCGACGACGGTTCTTGGTCGATGACTGCTGAGTGGGGGACATGCACGTTCCTTTCCATCGCGGTCCTTCGACGCTAGATCGGGCCCCCTCCGACGGGGGCGGGGTTGTGCGATCGCGCGGCCGCGGCTAGCGCTACCGCGTCCGCGCCCCCGCGACAAGCCCGCGCCGCCCGCCCGGGGCTGTTCGTAGCGTGAGGGCATGCCGCCGGCATCAGACACGCCCCCCTCGACCGACGCGCCCGACCTCCGCGAGTACGCCGCGATCGGCGACGGCCGCACCGTCGCGCTCATCGGCCGCCGCGGCCAGGTGGACTGGCTGCCCGTGCCGAACCTCGACTCGATGCCGGTGTTCGCGCGTCTCGTCGACGACGACACCGGCGGATGCATCGAGCTCGAGCCGGACGAGGAGTACACCGTGCGCCGGCGTTACGTGCCGCGGACGAACGTGCTCGAGACGACGTATCGCACTCGCAACGGGCGCGCGCGCGTGACCGACGCGCTCGTCACGGGGGTGGCGGGCCGCCTGCCGTGGGCCGAGCTCGCCCGCCGCGTGGAGGGCCTGCGCGGCAGCATCCGGTTCCGTTGGCGCGTGCAGCCGGGGACGCGCCTGCAGACGGCGGCGCCGTGGGTGGAGCGGCAGGACGGCGTGTCGATCCTGCGCGTGGGTGACGTGTCGCTCGCGGTCGTGGGCGACGGCCACGGCGAGCCCGAGCCCGCCGCCGACGACCCCGCCGCCCCGTCGGTTCACGGCGGGTTCGCCACCGCGGAGGGCTCCCGGCACGTGCTCATCGTCGTCGCGACCGACGGCGAGCCGCTGCACCTCCCCGACCCCGGCAACGTGCAGCGCGGCATCGACCGCACGATCGAGGGCTGGCGGGCCTGGTCGCGCGAGTTCTCGTACGACGGACCGTGGCAGGAGCAGGTGCAGCGCAGCGCCCTGGCGCTGAAGCTCCTCGTGTACGCGCCGAGCGGGGCGATCGCGGCCGCCGCGACGACCTCGCTGCCGGAGAACCCGCGGGGCGGGAAGAACTGGGACTACCGGTTCGCGTGGGTGCGCGACCTCGCCTACACCGCGCACGCGCTCGTCGAGTTCGGGCTGCGTGAGGAGACGCACGCGGCGATCTCGTGGATGCTGCGCACCATCCGCGCCGGCGGATCGGAGCCCGAGGTCTTCTACACGCTCGACGGCCGGATCGCCGACGGCGTGCGCACCCACGACGTCGGCGGCTGGCACGGCATCGGTCCGGTCGTCACCGGGAACCCCGCCCACGGCCAGCTGCAGCTCGGCGTGTACGGCGACCTGTTCGCCATCTGCCGCACGTACGTCGCGGCGGGGAACATCCTCGACGTTGCGACGGGGCGCTCGCTGGCGGCCCTCGCCGACCGCACGTGCGACCTATGGCGCCGTCCCGACTCCGGCATGTGGGAGCTGCCGGAGATCCGCCACTACACGTCGTCGAAGATGGGCTGCTGGCAGGCGCTGAATGACGCCGTGGCGCTCGCGGAGGCGGGCCAGATCCCCGGCAGCCCCGATCGGTGGCGCTCCGAGCGCGACCGCATCCGGGAGTGGGTGGCCGAGCACGGCTGGTCGGACGAGGCCGGCAGCTACGTCATGTACCCGGGCACGACCGACCTCGACACGTCGGTGCTGCTGCACGCCGAGAGCGGGTTCGACCGCGGCGACCGCATGGCCGCGACGATCGACGCGATCACGCGCGACCTGTCGGCCGGTGCGCTGCTGTACCGCTACACCGGCGTCGAGTCCGAGGAGCACACGTTCGTCGCGTCCGCGTTCTGGCGGGCGTCGGCGCTCGCGTGCACCGGCCGGCACGCGGACGCGGTCGCCGCTATGGACGACCTCGTCGAGCGCAGCAACGACGTGGGCCTGTTCGCCGAGATGATCTCCGAGCACGACGGGAGGTTCTGGGGCAATCTCCCCCAGGCCCTCAGCCACCTCGCGGTCGTCAACGCGGCGCTGCGGATCCGGGAACTCGTGCCCGAGAGGATGCTGAGGGGGCGATGACACCGTGACGCATGAGCGGTCGCCACGCGTGTTCCGGCGGTTGCGCTCGATCCTCGTCGAGAGCATCTTCTGGGACGCCCGCACCGACGAGCTGTGCTGGGTCGACATCACCGAGGGCACGTTCCACCGCGCCCGGCTCGACGGCGCCGAGGACGGGTCGGATGACCGCGTCGTGTCGCTGCCGCCGCCGTGCAGCGCGGTGCAGCCCGCCGCCGGCGACGGGTACGTCGCCGCGCTGAAGGATGCGACCGTGCTGCTCGACGCCGACGGGCGGATCGTGCGCGAACTCGCACGCGTGACGCATTCCCACGGCGGCATCCGCTTCAACGAGGGCAAGGCCGACCCGTTCGGGCGCTTCATCGTCGGCGCGATGGACGTCACGTCGGATGAGCCGGATGCGGCGGTCTACGCGTTCACCGCCGACGGCGCCGTCGAGGTGCTCCGCGGCGGCTTCGCGATCACGAACGGCATGGAGTGGTCGGACGACGGTCGGCTGATGTGGATCACCGACACCGGCACGAAGACGATCTACCGCGCGCCGTACGGTCCGGGCGCGCAGCCGCTGGGCGACCTCGCGCCGTTCGTGCGGGGCCGCATGTCGGACGGGCTCGTGCGCGATGCGGCGGGCGGCTTCTGGAACGCCGTCTACGGCGACGGCGAGGTCGTGCACTGGTCGGCCGACGGCGGGTTCGCCGCATCCGTGCCGGTGCCGGCGCCGAACGTGACGTCGGTCGCCTTCGGCGGCCCGGAGCTCTCGACGCTGTTCATCGGCACGGCGCGGGAGAACCTCGACGAGCGCGCGCTCGAAGACGCGCCGCTCAGCGGCTCGATCTTCGCGGCCGACGTCGGCGCGCGCGGACTGCCGGTGCACGTCTTCGGCGCCTGACGCGCGAGAGTGCACGGTGGCGGCGAAAGTGCACCCGCGAGCGAGCGGATTCGTCGCGACGGTGCACTTTCGCGGTGGCGCCGCGCGGAGGTCAGCCGAGAGGCTTGCGCAGGTAGACCTCGTCGCCGCCGGTCTTGCCGCCGGCGCGCTCGGACTCGCGGTAGCCCTCGCGCTCGTAGAGCCGGATGTTCGCCTCGCTGAGGCGGCCGGTGAACAGCTCGGCCTCGCGCGCGCCGGCGTCGCGGCCGCGTTCCTCCACGGCACCGAGGATGAGGGAGCCGAGTCCTTCGCCCTGCAGGTCGGGGGCGACGGCGATACGGCCGATCAGCAGCAGGTCGCCGTCCCGGCGCGCCCGTGCGGCGGCGAGCATGCGACCGTCTCGGACGGCGACGCATCCGAGGTTCTCGGTGAGCTCGGCGCGCAGCTCCTCGAGGGTCTGCGTGAGCGGCGGCATGTCGGGGTCGCCGTAGATGAGGGCCTCCGACGCGAACGCGGCGCGCTGCAGGGTCAGCACCTCCCCGGCGTCATCGGGCGTGATCGCGCGGACCACGACGTCGCCGGCAGACCCGTCAGAGGGCGCTGACGATGCCACGGTCGGCCAGCTCCGCGCGCAGCTCGTCTTCGAACACGTCGGCGTCGTCGCGCAGATCGGGGGATTCGTCCAGGGTGTTCATGCGGACCTCCGGGGGCAGGGAAAAGACATACCCAGTGAACACGCCAACGCGCCCCGGTCGTCGAGCGTTGACAACCGGGGCGCGCGGCGTTACCGCCGGGGTCAGTCGCGCGGCACGTCGCCTCGCCACTCGCCGGTCTCAGCGCCGCGGCTCTCGATGAACTCCTTGAAGTTCTTCAGGTCCTTCTTCACGGCGTGCTGACCGGCGCCGAGCAGCGACCCGGCCTTCTCGAGCAGCCCCTCGGGCTCCCAGTCGATCTGCACGGTGACGCGCGTCTGCGCGTCCGACAGCTTGTGGAAAGTCACCGCGCCGGCGTGCTCGGTGTCGCCGCCGATGCTGCGCCACGCGACGCGCTCGTCGGGGTGCTGCTCGGTCACCTGCGCGTCGAACTCGCGCTCGGCACCGGCGACCTTGACCTTCCAGTGCAGGTCGGTGTCGTCGCGCTGGGTGATCGAGACGACCTCGTCCATGAAGGACGGGAAGCTCTCGAACTGCGTCCACTGGTTGTACGCCGTGCTCACGGGCACGTCGACGTCGATGGTTTCGATGATCTGGACCATGTCGCTCCTCGTTGTGTGGACCCCCACCCCATCGCACCGACACGTCATCGGAGCGGGGATTGACAACCCGGCGGGGAGTGTCAAGGCCCTGCGGACCCGCGACGCGCGACACCTAGCGTGAGCCGTCACGAGAGGAGTGCGCATGAGCGACGACATCCCCGTCACGCGGCGGCGGCAGGCCGAGGCCGCGGATGCGGCGGCCGAGGTGCCCGCGGGCGGTCGGGGCGCCGACACCGGCGCGGTCGACAGCACGCGCATCGGCGACGGCGACGTCGCGCCGCTGCAGAACGTCTCGAGCCAGAACGACATCCCCGGCGTCGGCACGCGTCGCGGCGACGGCGGGATCGAGTCGGGCCTGGAGCGCCGCCGCGCGCGCCGCAACGGCGCCGACGGCTCCGGCGACGACGCGGCGGAGGCCGACGCGCCGGACGGCGCGACGACGCCGGCATCCGACTCGCTCGCCCAGCGCTACGAGCCGGGCGTCGACGCCGCGCACGCGCGCGACAGCCGCGCCGCCGGGCCCGCCGCGAGCGACGGCGACCCCGGGTCCGCACAGGAGCGACCGGACGGCCGCGGCGGGGCGCTCGCGGATCGCGCGGGCTCCCGGTGGGCGGTGCTTCCCGCGGCGATCGTGGGGGTCGTCGCGGTGGTGCTGTTCGCCTTCGCCGTGCCGGTCGCCCCCGCTCTCGCGTGGATCGCGATCGCGCTCGAGGTCGCCCTGTTCGCGGTGCTCGTCGCGAGCGCCGCGGGGCTGCGCGCCGGACGCTGCCGGCGCCTGTCGATCCTCGTGCCGACGGTCGGCATGATCGCCGTCGCGCTCGTGTTCGCGGTCATCCTGCTCGTGATCGCGGTGAGCCGCTGACGCGCGCCGGCGTCAGCGGCCCGCGGCGTAGCCGGAGCCGCCGCGCGGGTTGGCGGCGGCCGACAGCGTGCCGTCCGACGGGTCGCGCGACACGGCCGACAGGCGCCCGAGCGACCAGCCGCCCGAGACCGTGACGACGTGACCGCGGGCGCGGAGGTCGGCGATCACGTCTTCCCCGAGGCGGTCTTCGACGACGACGCCGCGGGGCTCCCACGCCCGCGGCCAGAACGAGCTCGGCAGGTGCGTCGTGTGGAGCGTCGGCGCGTCGATCGCCTGCTGCGGGCTGTAGCCGCCGACGATGCGGCGCACCAGATACGGCACCTGCCACTGGTCCTGCTGGTCTCCGCCCGGCGTGCCGAGGGCCTCGATGACCACCCCGCCGCCGGCCAGCAGCGTCGGCGACAGCGTCGTGCGGGGGCGGGCGCCGGGGCGCAGGGCCGCGGGCGCGCTCTCGTCGAGCCACGCCATCTGCAGCCGGGTGCCCGCCGCGATGCCGAGCGACGGCACCGCGGGCGAGGACTGCAGCCAGCCGCCCGACGGGGTGAGGCTCGCCATGTTGCCGGCGGCGTCGACGACGTCGATGTGGCACGTGTCGCCCCGGGTCTCGCCGTTCGCGCGCACCGTCGGCTCGCCCGTGCTGCCGCCCGCGGCAGCGGATGCCTCGAACAGCGGCGGCACGAAGGCCTCGAGCCCCGGCACCGCACCGGGGCGCCAGTCGTCGCTCGCCTCCTCGCCGATGAGGGTCGCGCGCTCGCGGGCGTAATCGTCGGAGAGGAGCACCGCCAGCGCCTCCCGCGCGTCCTCGCCGTAGTACGCATCACGGTCGGCCAGCGCGAGCTTGAGCGCCTCGACGACGAGGTGCGCGCCGCGCGCGGTCGACGGGTCGAGCTCGATGTCGGGGAAGGTCGCGAGGATCGCGAGGGTCTGCAGCAGCACGGGGCCCGATCCCCACGCCGCGGCCTTGACCACGTCGACACCGCGGAACCGGTACGACACCGGCTCCTCCCACGACGCGTCGTGGCCGCGGACGTCGTCCAGGCTCAGCACGCCGGCGTAGTCGCCGCCGTCGGAGTGGCGGTGCGGGCGCGCGAGGAACGCCGTGAGCTCGCGCGCCACGAACCCCTCGCGCCACTGCGCGAGCACCGCGTCGAGTCGGTCGTCGCGGGTCGACCCGACGCCGGAGGCGACGACGAGCCGCCGCAGCGCATCGGCCCACGCGGGGTTGCGGAACGTCTCGCCCGCGTGCGGCGGGCGACCCGCGGGCATCCACAGCGCCGCGGAGGTCGGCCACGCGTCGCGGAACAGCCCCTCCACCGATCGCACCGTGCGCGCCCACGCCGGCGACACCGGCACGCCGTTCTCGGCGTAGTGCACGGCGTATGCGGCGACGTCGGCGAACTCCCACGTGCCGTGCGTGCGCAGCAACAGCACGAGCGCGGGGAACGCCCCCGGAATGGCGGCGGCCAGTCCGCCCGCCCCCGGCACGGCGTCGAGCCCGAGGCCACGGTAGTGCGCGATCGTCGCGCCGGCCGGCGCCGGCCCCTGCCCCGACAGCACGCGCGGGGAGGCGGCGCGAGGCGCGACGAGCCCGACGAGGTCGCCGGCGGGTCCGTTGAGGTGGGGCTCGGCGAGGTGGAGCACGAGGCT